>NZ_JBQKGW010000008.1:0-110465 GCF_052118625.1 Porcincola sp. LCP21S3_C12
CTTAAATGCAAAGATAAACAGCAATAGTTAAAATATCTTTGCATTCATTATAACATATATGATGATAAAAACCATATTTTATAGCGTCATTTAATTAATCAGCAGACACTAATTAGCTAGGTAGATGTCCGGAAACATTGTTTTTCTCATTGTGCTTCTGAACATGCATCAATTCTCTGATCAGGGAGTTTAATGGCGTATTGAGAGGGCAATTCAAGAAGGACGGAGGAAGATGAAACGTAAACCAAAAAGTATCTGTAGTTCAGCTATGGCAGTGTTGTTGAGTTGCCTGATGCTTGTCACGGGAATGCCGGTCAATGCCAGTGCTGATGAGTCAGTTCCTGTTCAGCAGACAGAAACCTCCGAGGAAGCAGTATCAGAATCTCAGAGCCCGGATGTACAAAAACCAGTTGATACTCAGCAAACAGAAGAAAAGTCTGCAATGGACAGTCCGGATTCAGAAAAAACAGAGGCGGAGAGTGTGGCTTCAGGAGAGGTGTCTGATGAAACCGCTGATTCAAAAAGTACACAGAATGCTGTTTCTCCTGCAGAGTCAGAAGTCTCGCAGACAACCGGGCAGGCCGATCAGAAGGAAACGCCGGTGAAAGAAGAGTCGGCTGTGAGGGACAAGTCATCGGAAGAGAGCATCGAAAAAGCAAGCCATGAGCAGTCAGACGCAAAAAGCGATCTCTCGATGCCTGCGATTGATGTAACGAAGATGACTATAAATCAGATAACGGTAACTGTACATGCCGCAGCAGGGGTTTTTCCGGATGGTACTTCTGTCAGAATTACGCCGGTGTCTGCTGATACAGCAATTCAGGCAGCAGAGCCATTGTTTGAAGGGCATGTTGTTGATGCAGCGGCTGTTGACATTTCATTCATTGGTCCGAGTGGGGTGGAGATCGAGCCAGCTGATGGAAAGCAAGTTCAGATCGGGCTGCATGCAGAAAACGCAGTTGAAGGGGACAGCCATGAAGTTATTCACATAACGGATGATGGTACAGCAGAAACGGTGGATTCAGTCAACCGTGTTACCGGTGCTTCCGCACAATTCTCGGCAGGCAGTTTTTCAGTGTATGCTATTGTTGGAACCGGTGAAGCCAACATCCCTACGGAAACCTATGAATTCTATAACTCAGACGGAAAGCTGGTTTCGTCGCAGACGGTAAAAAAAGGCGATACCCTTCTTGAACCGAAAGTACCAGAAACTCTGAACGGGAAAGTCTTTTCCGGGTGGAAAGACAGTTCGAATAATACCTTCGATGGCTTTGGAGTAATAGGAAACGTTGCTCAGGACGGTGCAAAGATACAGCTGCACGCCAACTATCAGGACGCGATCTATCTTTACTATTATGATCAGTATGACAACCTGATCAAAAGTCAGCCAGTGACACCGAATTCCACGGTAACCATTGCCGCAGATACGCCGTTAGTACAGGTACAGCCGCTTACTGAGTGTCAGGATGGATGGAGTACGGTACAGGGAGGCACAGTAGATGTGTCAGGATCCTTTACCGTTGGAATGGAATCCGTAAAGCTCTATCCGATTCTGAAGGAAGGCTACTGGGTTGATTTCCAGACCAACAGCGAATCCTCTATTGCAAGACAATTTATCTCCAGAAATGCAGAAGGAACGGACAGGCAGGTAAAGAAGCCGGAAACAAATCCGGTAAAGCAGGGGTATGTTTTTGATCAATGGTATGCAGACCAGGATCTGAGCAAACCGTATGATTTTACACAAGAAGTGACGAAGCCTCTCACCTTGTATGCGGGATACAAACCTGCCTCCGACACCGAATATACGGTCAGATACTGGATTGAATATCAGAAGGAACCCGGAACTGGAGTGGGAGACGGCACATGGGACTATAAATTCCTGGCAGTTGAAAGCAGGAAGGGAGTTACCGGCGAGGCAGCAACATTTAATGAAAACTTGATTTTCACGGAACCTTATGGGTTGTCTGCCCAGGCATATGAGATAAACAATGAGAAAACAATTACTCATGAAATAGCTCCGGATGGTTCAACAGTTTTTGACGTGTATTATCAATGTAAAAAATATGACCTGTCGATAGTGATTCCCTTAGCGAACGGAAAATCTACCCAATTAAGCTATGAACAGGTGAAATATTCTTCCAGCCTTGCCAATTTCTGGGACGAAGTTTTCTCTAATAGGCGTGAGGATGAACTGTTTGATGGAAGTCACAGGTTCTTCTATTATTTACCAAGTGGTGGTGTTGAATTTGTGGAGAGTGCTTCGCAATTAAGCTCCATGCCCAGTAAAAATGCTGCATTGTTTATTCAGGGACTTGGAAAATCCAATTCTTATTATAAATTTTTCCTTGAAACACTGCATGGAAAGGCACCTGATGGAAAAACTACAGCTTTGAATCAATCGATCAGAGCAGATGGAGACACGAGAACATATTATCTGCAAGTCGATGGATATTTTACCAGCGGTACGTTTGGTTGTATTGATGTTACCACCTCTGATTTTACCGGTTTTACTCCTATAATGGAGCATTCAGATGGACATTATGCTTTATTAAAAAGTGGAAACGGTGCAAGGGTGTGGTTTAGATATCCCAGCAAAAATCTCCACCTTGCAATGAACGCAGACGGCACGCAACACATGTATAACGGGCCGGACAATCCGATTCGGATTTATTATAAACGAAACAATTATCCGCTGATTTTTCACACAGGAGGCGGCCCGAAAGTGGAAGATCAGAATGTTTTGTATGAGGATTCTCTGAGCCAGTTCAATCCATCAGCGTACATTGCGAATCAGACGGCCATTAAGCAGGGAAACGAGGAGTTTGTATTTGCCGGCTGGTATACGGATTCCGAATATACAAAACCATTTGATTTCAATTCGACAATGCCGGCGTATGAACTGGATCTGTATGCAAAGTGGGTTCCAAAAACGTATACGGTTACGTTTGATACGGGGAAGGGCTCATCTGTCGAAAAAATTACAAATGTCCGGTATGGTGCGACTGTTGCAAAGCCGGAGGAACCGACATATGAAGGACATATCTTCCTTGGATGGACACTAGGAGGCAGGCCGTACAGCTTTGAGTCCGGCGTGACTGAAAACATTGTTCTGAAAGCAGAGTGGAGAAGCATTGATGCATGGTGTGTGCAGTATGATCTGAACGGTGGCAGTGGTGCATGTCCTTTCGATGACGAGAAATATTACGAGAATGCCGGTGTAACGGTTGCCCCGGCAGATGACATTACGGCTCCGGTGGGAATGGTTTTCCTAGGCTGGAAATCCAGTGGTGATGGCAGACTGTACTACCCGAATGCATCTGCACCTATGGCATTTGGCGGGATGACATTTACGGCACAGTGGGGGATAGAAGAAAAGACAACAAAGCTGACCTATGATTTCAATTTTGAACAGTTTGGTATTCACGTGGATGGCAAGACATATGAGACAGTGTTTGCGTTGAAGAACAATAGCAAAATCACTCTGGCAGATATCAGCTCATTGTGTGCAGTACCGGCAGGATACAAATTCAAAGGCTGGTATCTTGACAAGAGCTGTGAAACAGAACCCTTGCAAAAGGTTTTGGTTGATCGTCTTCAGGAGAATGGCAACAGGGTTTACGCAAAATGGATCAAAGTTTATTCTGTTACGTATAAGGATGGTGCAGGCGGAAGCCTTTTCAAAGATCAAACCTATACAGTGGAAAATGGACAGAAGACGCCTGATTTCAATGGAACACCCAAGAGAGATGGCTACGCCTTCAAGGGGTGGTCTCCGAAGATCAGTGACACAGTCAATTGTGATGTGATCTATACGGCGAAGTGGGAGAAGATTGGACAGACACAAGGCACAGAGGCATCTGAACCGGATAAGGCATCTACAACTCCTTCAACGAGCGTACAGAAAAATTCCAGTTCGCCAAAGACAGGAGATGATACAAATCTGATTATATATAATCTGGCAATGGCAGTAGGACTTGTCCTGATCATAGCAATTCTGCTTCTCAGGAAAAAACACGGGTATAAAAACAGCTGAGAATGAGGAAACCGAAGATTTTTAGAATCAGAGTCAGGATTTAGAACGACCGCTCTGGCTTTCAGGCCAGGGCGGTCGTTTTATCATCGGATAAACTGGTCGATGGCTTTATTGACTTTCTCGATCGATTCCTTGTCCTGCTCCTCCACAGCCTCCACGATGCAGTGCTCCAGATGCTCTTTGAGGAGCGCCTTGCCGGCGTTGTTGATCTCTGCCCTCACGGCAGCCAGCTGGATCAGAACATCCGAGCAGTCCTGTCCGCTTTCGATCATCCGCTTCACGGCTTCCAGGTGCCCGATCGATCTCGAGAGGCGGTTTACAATCTTCCGCATCTCGGCCGGAGAGTGGGTGTGGGAGTGAGAGTGCTCATGTGTATGGCTGGAGGCGGTATCCGGCGTGCCGCTTCCATGACTGTGTGTATGAAATTCGCCATCGGAATGGTTGTGTGGTGCGGTATTCAGTGATTCTTCTGACACGAAGAAACTCCTTTCAGTATGGTTTTGTCCGGTTCTCCGCAGCGTTCCAGGGCTTTCCGGCGGATTTCCGCAACTGGTAAGCCAAACTGTTTCGCTGCTGCTGCGATTGGGTCGTATTCCGGCTTCAGCCGCACCGCTCCGTACCCTTCCGATTTTTTAACGGGGATGACGGTGGATCTTTGGCTGCCTTCATGCACCGGTCTTCCGAAGTCCGCTTCTGAGAGCGTGACCGTTTCAAAGCCGGATTTCATGATGTAGCGCTGGCAGATCTTTTCCCGGATACCAAGTGTTGTCGTATACGCAAAAAACGCTTTGATGACAGAAGCTTTCTGTTCTCTGTGGCAGAGGGCGCTCAGGATGACGCCCGGTCTGCTTTTTTTCATACCGGCCGGGGTTGTGAATACATCGAGGGCGCCGGCTTCAAAAAGCCGGTCCACCGCGAAGGACAGATCCTCCGGTGTCATGTCATCGAGATTGCAGGACAGTTCGGATATCTCGTCGCGGGCGCCGTCCAACTTGTCTTCTTCGCTCGCTGTCTGCCCGAGCAGCGCACGAACACAGTTCGCCCGGCTGAAGTCCTTCTTTCCCATACCGTAGCCGATGCCATCGAGGGTCATTTCCGGCATCGTTCCGAATGCATCTGCGAAAAAGCCGGTCAGTGCGGCTCCTGTCGGGGTCAGAAGCTCACCGTCCTCTGTCCCGGCGAGGCAGGGAATCTGCATCTTTTTCAGAATGTAAGCTGTGGCTGGCGCCGGCACCGGGAGCAGGCCATGGGCGCATCGCACGGTGCCGGTGCCTGTCGCTGCCGGGGAGGCGATCACCTTGTCCGGACGGATCATCCGCATCAGAAGGCAGACGGAGACAATATCGGCAATCGCATCCTTCTCTCCAACCTCATGAAAATGAATCTGCTCTACCTCCACGCCGTGCGCGTGGCTTTCAGCCTCCGCCAGCAGGCGGTAGACCTGCTGCGCATCTGTTTTCACAGTATCCGGGAGGTTCAGGTTCCAGATGGCCTCGTGAATCTCAGCCAGGGCATGGTGATGATGTGCATGATCATGATCAGGTACATGATCGTGTACATGTTCGGTGTTATGAGCACATGCGAAGGAATAGGGATGGGGCTCTGTTTGTATGTGGCCATGTTCATGCCTGCCCTGGCCGTCACGAACATGGGCAGGGATATCCGCCTCCTCGCTGCCATCCACGAGGACTGCCATATGCGTTCCGGTGATGCCGCACTTCTCCGAGCGTTCAGCCTGAACCGACACGCCGTCAAGCCCGAGATGATTCATCGCGGACAGATAGTCTTCCTGCTCTTTTCCGGAGAGCAGTTCAAAAAGCGCCGCGGAGAGCATATCGCCTGCGGCGCCCATTCCAAGGTCAAGATAGAGAACTTTCATTGCTCTGCCTCCCCGTATCCTTTGAGGTGATTGATCATGCTTGCAAAATAGGCTGCGCCAAAGCCATTGTCGATGTTCTCGACACACATTCCGCTGGCGCAGCAGTTCAGCATGGAGAGCAGCGCTGAGACACCATGGAAGGAGGTGCCATATCCGACGCTGGTCGGAACCGCGATGACCGGACAGTCCGCAAGCCCTGTCACGACAGCCGGAAGAGCCCCTTCCATCCCCGCGATCGTGATGATAACGGTTGCGTCCATAATCTCCGGAAGGTGCGCAAGCAGCCGGTGAAGACCCGCGACACCGGCATCGTAGATGCGGACAACCTCATTTCCAAGTGCCTCGGCTGTGACGACAGCTTCCTCGGCAACCGGGACGTCGGAGGTCCCGGCTGTCATGACCAGGATCCGGCCGATTCCGTCAGGCTTCGGACAGCTTCCGATCACAGCGATTCTTCCGCTTTCATTGTAGGAGAATTCTGCCTGCCATCTGCCTGCCGCCTGGACCCTGAGCTGCTCGGCCTTTTCTCTGTCAAGCCGCGTGACCAGGATGGTTTTCTGGCCATTCTCCAGCATCGATCCGGCGATACCCGTGATCTGCTCCGCTGTTTTTCCGGCTCCGAAGATCACTTCAGCCGTGCCAGTCCGCACCCCGCGCTGCAGATCAACCTTTGCGTAGCCAAGGTCATCGAACGGTTTCATGCGCAGCTTCAGAAGAGCCTCATCGACATCTGTCGAACCGTCCTGAACTGAAGATAGGAGTGCCCTAAGTTCTTTTTCATCCATCCCGCTTAGCCTCACGTTCTGATTGCAGATGCAGCCTGCCGGCTGTCCAGAACCTCGTTCATGCTTCCTGTACGGTATCCCATCAGGTCGAGGGTTACATAAGCAAAGCCGAACCCATGTAGCTGTTCGTATACGCTGCGCCGCAGCGACTCATCCGAAAACCGGGCAATTTCATCCGGCAGGACCTCAATCCGAGCCAGATTTTCATGGATCCGGACCCTGACCTGGCGAAACCCGAGATCGATGAGCAGCTGTTCTGCCCGGTCCACCATCGCCAGTTTCTTCTCGGTAATCTCCTCGCCGTAGACAAAGCGCGAGGACAGGCAGGCGTATGAGGGCTTGTCCCAGGTCGGGAGAGCCCGCTCCTTCGACAAAAGCCGAATCTCTTCCTTCCCAAGTCCGGCTTCTCTCAGCGGGCTTCGGATTCCAAGCTCTGCGACTGCCAGAAGCCCCGGCCGGTAGTCCCCATTGTCGTCCAGATTGGAACCTTCCGCAATCTCGCGGATGCCCTCACGGGCGGTCAGATCCTTCAGCTTCGTGAACAGTTCTTTTTTGCAGAGATAGCAGCGGTTCACCGGATTGTGGCGGAAGCCGTCGATGTCGAGCTCCTCCGACTCCACGATATAGTGCCGGATGCCATGAGCCCTGCAGTATTCCTTTGCCTCGTCACGCTCCCGTTTTGGAAATGAACAGGACACGGCCGTCACGGCTGCCGCCTTGTCTCCGAGCACGTCTACAGCGGTGTCCAGCAGAAATGTCGAGTCCACGCCGGAAGAGAAGGCCACCGCCACGCTTCCGTAGGAGGCCAGAATCTCTCTGAGCTTTTTGTATTTTTCATGCAGGATATCTGTCTGTTTCTGGTTTGTCATATGGATTGACTATATACCCTTTCTATAGCATATTTCGTCTTTCTTCCGAATACGATCATTATACATGATTCAGTCAATGGATATGCACAAACGAAGAGAACCCTGAAAGTGGCAGCGCGGTGAGAGCTGCGAAGCAGCGAAAACGCGCGTAATCATAAATGAGCTCCTGCTCAGCTGGTGAAAACCGGTGAGCAGGAGCTTTTGAAGTATATCTGGCAGTGCATGCTTCTAACGGGTGAAAGTCCCGAATCTGCCTGATAGAGGGAAGGGTATAACCGAAGGCAAGGATGCCCATCATGAGGTAGGATCAGAAGGAGGCCGGATGTGAGAAACAATCAGCTTCAGACTCTCTGATCGATACCATCAGTTGTCGTACCGCCATCTTCTATCGGTCAGGACGCGGGCGAAGAGCAGGCCGAGCGGCATGCAGACAACCATCAGGATGGCCTTGGTCATCCAGCCCATGCCGACGGAAAGGGCGCCGGTTCCGAGATAATACACCGACTTGTACATGAACATCCCGGGCACCATGATGACGATCGAGGGGACGGTCAGCGCGATACGGGGATATCCGAGCTTGTGGTGCACCTTCGAAGCGATAAGACCGGAGACCAGCGCGTCGATGAAGGCGGCTGCCGCGCCTGGAATCCCGAACAGGTCGATGAGCTCGAGACGGAGGGTATTGGAAATCATGCCGATCAGGCCTGCTGTTGCGGACATCTTCGGACTGCTGTTGTACATCGTCGAGAAACCGAACACGCCGCAGAAGGAGGCCGGAAGCCGGAGCAGGAACAGCGTCAGAGGGCTGAGCCCGAGCGGCAGGAAGTTGCCTGGCTGAATGTTCATGAAGTATGCCACCAGCCAGCCGGTCATCGTTCCGGATACGATGATTACCAGGGCGTGCCCGAGGCGCTCAAGGCCGGACCGCATGTCCTGCTTTGCCATATCGAGACCGCTTGTGATCAGCGGGAAACCGGGGATGATGAACAGCATGGAACCGATGTATCCGGCTTCGTGGGAGGTTTCGACGTGGAACAGGAAACGCAGCAGCAGGAACACCAGCTCGTAGGAGAGACAGGCTGCCGCGACACTTGTGCAGATTGCGAGTACCAGCTGCAGCCTTTTGCCGAGCATCTTCTTGCGGACATAGTGCCCGATGGCTGCGCCGACAAAGGCGCCGGCCATCTCGGTCAGGCCACCCCCGAGCAGGAAGGTGAAGGAGCTGCAGGCAAGACCGGAAGCAAGACCTGCGCTGACATTGCCCCAGTGCTGGGGCGCTTTGTCGATCTCGTCCAGCATCCGATGGACTTCCCCGA
Source organism: Porcincola sp. LCP21S3_C12 (assembly GCF_052118625.1). NCBI lineage: Bacteria > Bacillati > Bacillota > Clostridia > Lachnospirales > Lachnospiraceae > Porcincola > Porcincola sp. LCP21S3_C12. Next base: position 8,883 of record NZ_JBQKGW010000008.1, read on the forward strand.
GTGTGTAGTTGCCGTCGTGGAGCACCATCTCATCCATGAAGCTTTCCATCTGCATGAGCTTTTCGGTGTTGACGCCTGTACCCGTGAGCGTCAGGCTCTCGGAATAAAACTGGTCGTTATCGGAAACGGAGAAGTTGATGGAAGTCAGCCCGACGTCTGCGGTGACGGCGACGCCGATGACACGGCCGAGGATGTTCATCGAATCCCTGACACGCCAGGCTCCTGTCCCGCAGGAAAGCTCAATCATCCCGGCGCGGCCGATCAGCGTTGCACGATCCTTGATACTGGCTTTTTTGATCGGAACGGATTCATCCTTAACACTTTCGTGCCAGGGAATCATGACATGGTTCTTTCCGAAAAACTCCATCTTTTCAGCGATGACGGCACACATGAAACATTTCTCCTTTTTCTGCAGCAGACGATTGAAACCGCGGGATATTCTACCATGATCGGGCACTTTTTTCCATATGATGGCAAGTGATGATGACTTGTGATGACATGTGCGGTCGTCAGCCCGGGCGCTGGAAGCCTCCGGACGATGCGCTGTATCGGCAGAGGGAACGGCCGTAACCGCGCGAGAAGATGCATGACGGATTGCTTTGCGCTGTATCGGCCGGGGTGACGGAAGACTTGCATGAACAATTTCTGAATGATAACATGACAGATAATGCGTTTTATTGAGAAATGGATGACGAAACGACCGGAGAAAAACCGGGAGAAGGTCGGGATTGCCCAGGAAGCGGGAGATGAGAGAGATGGAAAACGGCCAGGGAGCTTCTGAAATCAGCCGGCGGCAGGACGGATTATGCCGTGACTGTCAGAGTGGGATGCAAGATGAAATCAATGCAGAACGGAGACCCGGAATGAGCGATGACGCGCTCGGTAAATTTCTGGACATTCTGAGACAGCGTGGGGAGACGGTCACGACTGTGGAATCGCTGACAGCCGGTCTGATCGCAGCAAGAATTGCAGATATTCCGGGAGCTTCTGACGTGATGAAACGCGCTTACGTGACCTACTGCGACGAGGCCAAGCATGAGATGGTGGGGGTAAGCCGCCAGACGCTTGAGACGTACACAGCCGTCAGCGCCCAGACGGCGCAGGAGATGGCGCTTGGCGGCGCGCGGCAGGCACATGCCGCGCTTTGCCTGGCGGCGACGGGGTATGCCGGTCCGCCGTCCGGCCCGGATGACCATTCTGTCGGACTCGTTTTCCTGGGCTGCTGCTACAGAGGGCAGGTGACGGTGGAGGAGCATCACTATCAGGGAAGCCGGAACGAGGTGCGGAAGGCTGCCCGGGAGGACGCGCTCCGCCTGATGGCGGAGGCGCTTGCCAGGTAAGAGCGGGCAGTGCAGACAAACCAGAACCGGGAGCAAAAAGTGTTGTTTCATGCAGGGATGTGGCTGTGGCGAAGGATGGAAGGATTGACGATGTCCCGGGGATGGAAAATGCTTCCTGAATGGACGGAGCAGATTGATGGAGAGAGCAGGAAAAAAACAGAAGACGCCGGGCAGGCACGGGATCAGGAAGCGGCTGACCGGCTTGTTTCTGCTGATCGGTGTGCCGCTGACAGCGATGTCTGTCTATCTTCTGATCGCGCTGCACAGCTATGCCGGAGCGTATGACGAGATTGTCTCGAACCTGACGGTTGCCGGAAGCTACAACCTCGACTTCAGAAATGAACTGGACGAGAGTATCTACAAGCTGGTGGTCCGGGGGCTTCCGATGGAAGAGGCGCTTGAGGATGACAGCACGATGGCGGATCCTTATGCACAGATCGATGAACTGAGGCATGATTTCAAGCGGCTAGAGGGCATCACGACAGACAGCCAGAGCCGGCAGTGGCTCGGCAGTCTGCTGCGCAATATCAACACGCTGAAGGAGCGGCTGGACGATATCAGGGACAGTCTGGCGAAGGGCGGCAGTTACCAGGAAAACCTGGACATGCTCGACAACAATATCTATATCCTGACCGAGCTGATCCAGGATGACATCCAGTATTACATCTACTACCAGACACGGAGCATCGAGGGGCTGAAGGAAGGACTCAATGCCGCCGTCCGGAACATGATGGTTTTTTCAGGTATTCTGCTGGCGGCTTTGATCCTTGCGGTCCTGGCCTGGGGCGCGCGCATCGTCCGAAGCATCACAAGACCGCTGGAGGAGCTCGTGCAGGTCACGTCCAGGATCGCGCAGGGGGATTTTGAGGCCAGGGCTGCGGATACCGGCGGAAAAGATGAGATCGCGGCGCTCTCGGACTCAGTCAACGACATGGCCAGACATCTGGACATCATGGTCCGCCAGATCAAGGAGGATGAGCGGCGGATGCGGTGGCAGGAGCTCCGGCTTCTCCAGGAGCAGATCAATCCGCATTTCCTATATAATACGCTTGATACGATTGTCTGGCTGATCGAGGGCGGGAAGTACGACGATGCCGAGGATATGATCATGTCGCTTTCGACCTTTTTCAAGCTGGTGCTCAGCCGCGGACGGGAGATCATCACGGTTCGGGAGGAGGAACAGCACATCCTGAGCTATCTGCAGATCCAGCGGTACCGCTACAGTGACCTGCTTTCCTATGAGATTGCGATCGACCCGGCGCTGTATCCCTACGGAATTCCGAAAATGACGCTCCAGCCGCTTGTCGAGAATGCGCTTTATCACGGCATCAAGCACCGGCGGTCGCTCGGAAGGCTGATCATCACAGGGAAGATGGAGGACGGAAATCAGATGTGCTTCAGGGTAAAGGATGATGGCGTCGGGATGAGCGGGGAGGAGCTTCGGAAGCTTCAGGAGGAGGTTACGAGGCCCAGCTCCCAGACCGAGAGTGGCTATGGGATGGCGAATGTCAGTGAGCGGATCCGCATGAATTATGGGAAGCCCTATGGACTCAGCATCGATTCTGTCCAGGGAAAGGGTACGGTTGTGACGGTCCGGCTGCCGGCGCTCGATGCCGGAAAGCCGGGAGAGGAGGCGCTCTCATGAAACGAGGAGAAATGGCTGCCGTCCTGCTTGCCATGGTCTCCCTGTGCGCTGCGCTGACGGGCTGCGTGTTCAGGCCGCAGCCGGCTGTGCGGCAGACAGACACGGAACATGAGCCGGGCAGCAGCCAGATCATAGTGGGATACTCGCAGATCGGAAGCGAGTCCGCCTGGAGGACGGCGAACACACAGTCCTTTCAGGAAACTTTCAGCCCGGAGAACGGATATTTCTTTCTGTTTGAAAACGCACGGCAGAAGCAGGAAAACCAGATCAAGGCAATCCGGAGCTTCATTTCCCAGCAGGTGGACTATATTGTTTTTTCACCGGTGACGGAGGATGGCTGGGACACTGTCCTCGGGGAGGCGAGGGATGCCGGGATTCCGGTCATCGTCTCTGATCGGTCGGTCGATGTGAAGGATGACCGTCTGTACACAGCCTGGGTCGGGGGTGACATGACCGCGGAGGGAGTCCGCGCGGGAAAATGGCTGGAGGAGGATCTTGAGAAGAGCGGCCGGGCGGATGCGGACATCAACCTTGTTGTGCTGCAGGGAACCGCCCGCTCCTCCGCCCAGGTCGGACGGTCAAAGGGCTTTGAGGAAGTCGCGAAAAAGCATCCGAACTGGCACATTCTGGCGTGTCAGGATGCGGAATTCACGACAGCGCGGGGCAAGGAGGTCATGGCGCACTATCTGAAAAGCTTTGACCGGATTGATGTTCTTGTATCGCAGAATGACGATATGACATTCGGGGCGATGGAGGCGATGGACGAGGCCGGTGTGACCTACGGGAAGGATGGACAGGTGACAGTCATTTCCTTTGACTCCGTGAAGAAGGCGCTGGAGCTGGTGCAGGATGGAAAGATCAATGCGGACATCGAGTGCAGTCCTCTGCTCGGACCGTATGTGGACAGACTGATCAGGAAGCTGGAGAAGGGCGAAAGCGTGCCGCGCTCCAATCCGGTCGACGAGAAGGTTTTCACGCAGGAGAATGTCGCACGGTATCTGCCGGACCGGCGGTACTGAATGGCCGGCGGGACTTGAGAAGGAAGCGAAAGAGGGAAGCATGTGGAAGGTATTTCTGGCGGAAGATGAGCGGGTGGTGCGCGAGGGGCTCAGGGACAATATCCCATGGGAGCAGCACGGATTCGAGTTTGCAGGGGAAGCGGGAGATGGAGAGCTGGCGCTTGCAGGGATCCGGCGGACAAAACCGGATCTGCTGATCACAGATATCCGGATGCCGTTCATGGACGGGCTGACACTGTGTCACATGGCCCATCAGGAAAACCCGAAGATCCGGGTGATCATCATCAGTGGCTATGATGATTTCGAATATGCGCGCCGGGCCATATCCGAGGGCGTGGACCGGTATCTGTCAAAGCCCGTCACCCGGAAGACGATGGAGAGTGCGCTTGAGGAGGAGAGAAAGAAGCTGGACCAGGGGCTGGAGCAGGAGAAGTATCTCCAGCAGTACCGCGCGGAGCGGCAGGAGTATGAGCAGTTCTACCGCCGTGTCTTCTTTGAGAGTGTCTTCAAGGGCAAGCTCACCTTCGAGGAAATGTACAGCCAGGCTGGGCGCCTCGGACTGGAGCTGGACAGCCCTTGCTACAATCTGCTGTTCTTCAGTCTCAGTGACGGCATGGACCACGCAAGGGAGGTGCTCAGCCAGTATTTTCTGAGATACACTCAGTTTTTCTACTTCCACTGGACAATCGACTCGTTCGGCGCGCTGGTCCGCGGAGACCGGGCGGGTGTGGACGCCTGCACAAAGGCTGCGATCGCTGAAATCGAGCGGGCCTGCACGGAGGGGAAACCGGCTGGCCGGTGGTATGCGTGTGCGGGGCAGAGTGTGGAGCGCTTCAGCCAGCTGAAGGACTGCTACCGGGATCTGAACCGGGTTTTCTCTCTGCGCTTTCTGAGCCCGGAGGAGCATATCCTGACGAGAGAGATGGCGGAAGTGATGCTGGACGGAAGGGACAGCAGCCAGCTGGAAGCCATCGATGTCAACAAGGTGAATCCGGCGATTGTGCGCGGCTTTCTGGAGCAGGGAAGCCTGGACGAGGCGGAAGAGTTCGCACAGACTTATATCTCAAGCGTGTCGGAGATTCTGTCCTCCCGTATCTTCAGGGACTATCTGCTTTTAAACCTGCAGTTTACCGTCATCGCGTTCGTGGAATCGATTGGGTTTGACAGAGACGAGCTGCCGGGGAGCAGTGCTGCGGAGCTGCGGACACTCACGAGCCCGGAGGACATCTGTGCGTACACAAGGCGTCTTCTGGAAGGCGCCATCAGGCTGAGGCAGCAGCGGGAGACCGAGCGCAACGGCGGACTGATCGACCGGGCGAAGGCTTATGTCGCGGCGCACTATGCGGAGGAGAGTCTGTCACTGAACAGTGCGGCCGGTGAGTGCGGCGTCAGCCCGAATTATTTCAGCGCCATCTTCAGCCAGCAGATGAAGCAGACCTTCATCGAGTATGTGACGGCGGCGCGGATGGAGAGGGCGAAGGAGCTGCTGCGCACGACGACCCTGCGCTCATCCCAGATCGCACCGCAGATCGGGTACAAGGATGCGCATTATTTCAGCTTTGTCTTCCGAAAGACGCAGGGGATGACGCCGAGGGAATACCGGCAGAGCAGCAGTCCCGTTGCCTGAATCTCTAAATCGCCCGGATGCTTTTCCCGGGCTGGAGGGTCCACGGGAGAGAGGCCGGAAGGCTGCGCTGCCCGCTCATAGCGCGGATCAGAGTCCGGGCAGCAGTCTGCCCGGGCTCGTGCTTTTCGTGCGCCATCGATACGAGACTGACGCTGCCTGCCTGGCTCAGGTAGCTTCCGTCGAAGCTGCCGATGCTCAGGTCCTCCGGGACACGGATGCCGGCGGCGCGGCAGGCACGCTCGAGATACCAGGCAACCAGGTCGTTCTGGCAGAGGATTCCGGTCAGGCTGTGCGCCCGCTGCATCAGAAAGTACTGAAGGACTGCCAGCAGGTGCCGCGGCTCCTTCTCCTCGATATCTGTGAAGGTATCTCCGGTCAGCCAGAGAATATCCTCTGGAAGCGGGAGATACCCGGCCTCCTTCATGGAACAGACAAAGCCATAGTAGCGCTCCTGGCCGCGGACTGTGTCGGACAGAAAGATCCCTCCAAGCTGCCGGTGCCCGCGTCTGAGAAAATACCTGCACAGCGTCTGGCCCGCGTTCAGATCATCTTCACGTACAGAAACGAGTCCGGTGAGATTCGGACAGACACCTCCGATGACGGCAATCGCGGTTTTTCGGGCAGACAGCGACCCGATCAGGTCTGCGTTCGGAGTCGGGAGGGCGCTGTGGCAGCACTCCAGAATCAGGCCGCGCGGCGGATCGCCGCAAAGCCGGGTCAGGATTTTCCGCTCCTCCCTGAGGCTTCCATGCGAGAGGCAGACGGAGATGCTGTAGCGGGCGGCGCGCAGGACAGAGGACACATCGCTGATGAGGGATGGGTAGGTGTAGGAGCTGCCAGAGGACAGAAGCAGGACAACCTGGTTTTTCTCCGCTTCCGGAAGAAGACCCGTCAGAATGGTGCCGCTTCCTCTGCGACTGACAATCAGTCCGTCTGCCTCCATCAGGCGGAGCGCCCGCAGAACCGTCTGACGGCTGACGCCATAGCGCTCCTGGATCTGCAGCTGCGTGAAGAATGCCGTTCCTTTTTTTAACAGGTCCGGAATCTGTCCGCAGAGTGCGTCATACAATTCCTGATATTTCAGGCCTTTTCGGTGACTGTGATCTGTATTTTGCATCATTTTTTCCCTTTTCTCTGTGAAGACAGCCTGCAGGACTTCCCCAAAATGGGAAGATTTTCAGCACAGACACCATCTGTCATAAGAAATTATTCCCCTTTTCATTCGCTTTCGATCTTTTGACGGATAACCCTGCATCCGCCTGTCAGCTTCGGATCGTAAGAAAGTACCCCTTCCTGGGGCAAATCTTAAAAAATCACCCGGCCAGGGACCACTGTCCGGAGAATATGTACTTTATTGATCACATAATAGCGCAAATATGTATTGTTAAACAAGCTGATTCTTATGAAAAATGCCAGATTCATATTGAGATAACAGGAGATGTTTATATAATTGTACATGAACGGAAGGACAGAGGGTGTTCTTCCAAAAAACAACCGATTGTTTCACAGATGGAGGAAAAGACATGAAAAAGTTACTCGCAATCGCAGTCATCGGAGCAGCTGCAATGGGAATGGCGATGACAGCCAACGCAGCAGACCTGATCAAGGTCGGTTATGCGCAGGTCGGACACGAATCGGACTGGCGTACAGCCAACACGAAGAACTATCAGGATACCTTCACAGAGGACAATGGTTACTCTCTGGAGCTGGTTGACTGCGACAACGACCACGCAAAACAGATCGAGGCAGTCCGCAACTTCATCCAGGAGGGGCTGGACTACATCATCATCGCTCCGATCCAGTCTGCAGGCTGGGACACCGTCCTTCAGGAAGCACAGGATGCCGGCATTCCGGTGATCATCGCTGACCGTGAGATCGACGCAGACGAGTCTCTGTACACCGCATGGGTCGGAACCGCTCCGCACGATGAGGGCGTGACGGCAGGAAAGTGGCTCGGGGAGCAGCTTGGCGACAAGGAAGCGAACATCCTTCAGATCGAGGGTTCTGTCGGTGCTTCTGCGGCAATCGGAAGAACAGAGGGCTTCCAGGAGGAAGTTGACAAGCATGACAACTGGAAGATCCTGGACAGCCAGTCCGGCGACTTCACACAGGACGGCGGCCAGCAGGTCATGGAGTCCTTCATCAAGAGTTATGAGGGCAAGTTCAATGTAGTGGTCTGCCAGAACGATAACGAAGCATACGGCGCGATGGATGCGATGGATGCGGCAGGCATCACCTACGGTGTAGACGGCGACGTGACGCTCATTTCCTATGACGCAACCCATGACGGACTTCAGTACACGCTGGATGGAAAGTTCAACCTCGACGTCGAGTGCAACCCGATCCAGGCACAGACCGTTTCTGATGTCATTCAGAAGATCCAGAACAAGGAAGACTATGAGAAGAAGACCCTGATCAAGGATGAGGCCTTCAACGCTCCTGGTATCAAGTCCGAGTTCGCAACAGAGATCACCAAGGATATCCTTGACAAGCGCGCATATTGATGAAAGCTTAAGCAGGCAGGGGCTTTGATCCAGCCGGCAGGAGGGGAGAAAACCTGAGAAGGCTTTTCTCCCCTTCTTTTTGAAGGCGACCGTTCAGCATCGGGGATGAAGGCGGAGACGTGTTCACCGAGGGCGGCTGCAGGCAGGACAGCAGGAGGAGTGGAATGGAAGACAATGTAATACTGACGATGAGAGGAATCTGCATGACATTTCCGGGTGTCAAGGCGCTCGATCATGTAGACTTCACGCTGCGAAAAGGGGAGATCATGGCGCTGATGGGCGAGAATGGCGCCGGGAAATCGACTCTGATCAAATGCCTGACAGGCGTCAACAAATTTGAAGCGGGGGAGATTCATCTGGAGGGGATAGACGGGGCGATTGTCAACAAGGACACGCTGGATGCCCAGAAGAAGGGGATCTCAACCGTGTACCAGGAGGTCAACCTATGCCCGAATCTGTCGGTCGCGGAGAATCTGTTTATCGGGCGGGAGCCGATGACAAAGTTCCATACAGTCGACCGCCGCGCGATGAACAAGCGGGCGGAGGAGCTGATGAAGAGCCTGAATCTTCCGGTTGATGTGCGCAGGAAGCTGGAGGACTATTCGATCGCGCTCCAGGAGATGGTGGCCATCGCCCGTGCGGTGGATATGGACTCGAAGGTTCTGATCCTGGATGAGCCGACTTCCTCGCTCGATGACCAGGAGGTTGAGAAGCTGTTCACGATGATGCGCGCGCTGAAGAAGAAAGGCGTCGGCATCATCTTTGTCACGCATTTCCTGGAACAGGTCTATGAGGTCTGCGATTCCATCACGGTTCTCAGAAATGGACGCCTGGTCGGTTCCTATACGGTGGCGGAGCTGCCGAGGGTGCGCCTTGTTGCGGCTATGCTTGGAAAGGACTTCGATGATCTGGCCGCCATCAAGACAGACAGCACCGAGGACAAGTCGAAGGCTCCGGTTTATCTCGAGGCAAAGGGACTGAGTCATACCGGGACGATCAAGCCGTTTGACCTGACCATTCACAAGGGCGAGGTGATCGGTCTGACAGGACTTCTCGGGTCCGGGCGAAGCGAGATGGCCCGTGTCATCTACGGCGCGGACAGAGCCTCCACCGGAAGCATCAGCATCAACGGGAAGCCTTCGAAGATCAAGGCGCCGATTGATTCCATGATGCTCGGCATGGGCATGCTCCCGGATGACCGCAAGGTCGAGGGAATCATCGGGGACCTGTCGGTCCGGGAGAATATCTGCCTTGCGATCCAGGCGAAGGCCGGGATCTTCAAAAAGATTCCGATGCAGAAGCAGATTGAGATCGCGGACAAGTACATCAAGCTGCTTGAGATCAAGACGGCAAGCCGTGAGACGCTCGTCAAACAGCTGTCGGGCGGGAACCAGCAGAAAGTCATCCTTGCCCGGTGGCTTGCGACAAACTGTGATTTCCTGATTCTGGACGAGCCGACGCGAGGCATCGACATCGGGACAAAGACGGAGATTCAGAAGCTGGTCATTCAGCTGGCGAAGGAAGGAAAGAGTCTGATTTTCATATCCTCGGAGATTGAGGAGATGCTTCGTACCTGCAACCGGATGGTTGTCCTGAGAGACGGGGCGAAGGTCGGAGAGATTGAAGGACGCGATATGAACCAGATGTCGGTCATGGATGCAATTGCAGGAGGTGCGGAGAAATGAGTAAACTGAAAGCACTGACGCACAGAAAGCTGTTTCTGCCGATCGTCAGTATGATTCTGGTCATGCTGATCAACGTCATCTACGATACGGCGACCGGCAGCGCGCCATTCTCATTCTTCTACATCACGGTGAAGAACGGTGTCCTCTATGGAAGACTGATTGATGTTCTGAATCGCGGCAGCGAGATCGCAATTCTGGCCATTGGAATGACGATCGTCGTGTCGGCGTCGGCCGGAACCGATATTTCCGTCGGCTCGGTCATGGCGCTCTATTCCGCGGTCTGCTGCGTGACGCTTGCAGGCTTCGGGGTCACAAACACCAGCACCTATGCAAGGCCGCTGATTGTCGGCATCCTTCTCGGGATCATGGTCTGTGTCCTGTGCGGCGTGATCAACGGCTTCTTCGTCGCCTACCTGAACATTCAGCCCATGGTGGCCACGCTGATTCTCTGGTCGGCCGGCCGGGCGATCGGGCTTCTGCTCTGCAACAGCCAGTATGTCTATATCCGTGTTCCGTCCTTCCGTGTCATCGGCGGCTACATCGGTTTTCTTCCGACACCGATTCTGGTTGTCGCCATCTGCATCACGATCATGACGCTGCTTCTGAAGTTCACGGCGCTCGGAACCTATGTGCAGTCTGTGGGCATCAACAAGAAAGCGGCCCGGATTGCAGGCTTCAATTCGGCGCGGATTATCTTTCTGGCCTACGTGATCTGCGGTCTGTGCGCGGGACTTGCAGGGATGGTTGCGACCTCCCGCATCTACTCGGCTGATACGAACAACATCGGTCTGAACATGGAACTGGATGCGATCCTTTCTGTCGCGCTTGGCGGAAACAGCCTTGCCGGTGGCAAGTTCTCGCTGGCGGGATCCCTGATCGGGGCCTACACCATCCAGGCCATCACGACGACCATGTACGCGCTCGGTGTGGATCCGGCACAGGCACCGGTCTTCAAGGCAGTCGTGGTTCTGATCATCGTTGTCATCCAGGCGCAGCCGGTGAAGGATTTCTTCGCGGCGCGCGCGGCAAGAAAAGCAGTGAAGGAGGCGGCATAACATGAATAAGAAGAGAAGCGTCAATGTGCTGCTTCTGATCACGATCCTGCTGTTCGTCGTGATGTATATAGCAGGCATTGTCATCTACGGAAGCAAAGGCTTTACGCATTTTCAGACATTTCTGAATATCCTGATCAACAACGCAGGACTGATCTGCGTGACCTGCGGCATGACCTGCGTCATGCTGACCGGCGGGATCGACATCTCCGTCGGTTCTCTGGTCGCGATGGACTGCATGATCATCGCAGTCGGTGTCACCCGCTGGATGTGGCCGGCATGGGCGTTGATTCTGTTTATCCTGGCAGTGGGTGTTTTGTTCGGGCTTGTCCAGGGCTTCTGCATCGCGTACCTGGAGATCCAGCCGTTCATCATCACGATGGCCGGTATGTTCTTCGCAAGAGGCATGACGGCCGTTCTGGATGTTCATCAGATCTCTGTCACGGATGAGACGTTCACGAAGCTGTCCAGCCTGAAGATCACGCTTCCGTTCGGCGGATACACAAACCCGAAAGGCATGTATGTGGCTCCGTTTATCCGGATTTCCGTGATCATCGCGCTGATTGTTGTCCTGCTGACCGGCTTCATGCTGCGCAAGACCCGCTTCGGACGCAGTCTGTATGCGGTCGGCGGAAACCAGGTCAGCGCGACCCTGATGGGGCTGGATGTCAAGAAGACGCAGCTTCGGGCGTACGTGCTCTCCAGTGTGCTGACCAGCATCGGCGGCTTCTGCTACGTTCTGAACACGATGTGCGGCACCACGACGCAGGCGGTCGGCATGGAAATGAGCGCCATATCCTCCGCGGTCATCGGCGGGACGCTTCTGACCGGCGGTGTCGGCACGATCATCGGCTCCGTCTTTGGCGTGCTGATCAACGGAACAATCTCGTCACTTGTCAAATTCAACGGACATCTGCTCGCCTCCTGGGCGAACATCGTGACAGCCTTTCTGCTGATGCTCTTCATCGTACTGCAGGCTGTGTTCGCGAAGATCCGTGAGATGCAGAAGAAATAAGGAGGCGGCAGAATGGAACGTGCTGGGAACGATCACAAGGAGCGGATCTGCATCATCGGAGGCGGGCCGGCGGGTGTCTCCGCCGCCATGTATCTCCAGAAAAAGGGATATCACCAGGTCGAGATCTATGAGAAGCTGAATAAGGTCGGAGGCAAGGCCTGGTCGCCCAGATTCGAGGTGAACGGCGAAAGCCGCGCCTATGAGATGGGCGCGATCATGGGTGCGAAGACCTACTACGCGGTACATGAGCTGGAGCGGTTTGCGGGAATCGATCACGACGGCCCTGAGATGCGCCGGATGTACAGGAATGCGGACGGGCAGGAAATCTTCCCGTTTGACCCTCAGAAGGAATTTTCCCTAGGCAAGCTAGCCGGGCTCCTGCGGATGAAGAGCCAGATGAAGAAGCTCGTGAAGATCATGGACACGAAGTACAAGGGCTATGATCTGTATGGCCATGTCGGCGTGGCGAAGGGGCGGTATTCCGGTCTTTCCAAGGAAGAAAGCCGGGCGCTCCACAGGGTCAGCGGTGTGAACCCGAACTTGAAGGACCTGGCGCTTCCATTTGACGAATTCTGCAGAAAGAACGGGGTCGAGGATGTCCAGAAGATCTGGATTGCACCCTTTACCTCCTTCGGATATGGGTTCTTCGATGAAATCCCGGCTGCCTATGTCATGAAGTATCTCGATACGACGACGGCCATCGAGTTCATTGCGATGCGGCTCTGGACCTGGAAGGACGGGACCCAGAGCATCTACGAGGCAGTCAACAGAAAGCTGGAGAACCCGGTTCACCTGAACACGGAGGTCGTGAAGGTGGAGCGTCCGGATGACGGGAAGGTCTATGTGACGGTGCGCCAGGATGGAACCGAGCGGACAGAAGTGTTCGACAGGCTGATCATCACGACCCCGCTCGATCATTTCCTGACCTATGCGGATGCGGACGAGGACGAGCACACCCTGTTCACAAAGATCCGGCATGAGGAGTACGTCGACTTCCTCGCAACGTTCCGGCCGAATGACGGCCCGACGATTTCCGGCTATATTTTCGACAACATGACACCTGAACGGAGAGGCCATGCGATGGTATACTATCATCGGTGGAAGGATCTGACCGACAACTGCCCGTGCTCGGTGTATGCGCTCCGGAACCATGCCGGAGACGAGGATGTGCCGTATGACGAGACGATCCGGAAGATGACGGACGATATGGCGATCTGCGGGTTCCCTGTGCAGAAACGGCTGCTTGAGCAGGAGACCTACTACTGCCCGCATGTAACGCCTGAGGATTACGCAGCCGGCTGGTATGACAGGCTGGACGCGCTGCAGGGCAGACGCGGGACGTACTATGCGGGGGAGATTCTCTCCTTCGGCGATATGGAGGATACTTGCGCATCCTCACGTGACATCGTCGGCAGATTCTTCTGACTGAATGCCGGATGCCCCTGGCTTTGCAGTGCTGTGAGGCGGTGGGACGCCGCCGCCGGGGGAGGTCCTGACTGAAAAAAGGACCTCGGGCTTTGTGGAAGGGCATATGAGCGTCTGAGTGAGATGTGTGGAAAAGGAGTGTACAGATATGATCAGCGATGATCCGAAGAACAAAGAGCGGATGGCGGCATGGAAGGTCGGCGATCCGATGATCAACGAGCACGATTTCTGGCCGGACGAGGATGGGAAGCCCGTCGACAAGGAGAAGGAGAAGATGATCCTGAAGCTTGCGACCATCATCACCGACCGCTATGCCAAAAAGTTTACCCATACGTTGAACACAAAGGATCCGGAGTACTGGATGCTGGACAGAATCCTGACGAAGGAAGAGGCCAGCTTCCTGCTGTCCTTTAAAAAGACCCGGGTTCCGTATTCGGTCGATCAGCTCGCGAAGATGAACCGTATGACGAACGGGGAAGCAAAGGAGATGTGCATCCACCTCTGCGTCTACGGTTTTCTGGAGTCTGTCCGCCGCAAGGAGGAGCCCCATGAGAAGATGTACGACCTGCCGATCTTTGTGCCGGGCATCGCGGAGTTCATGATGATGAACGATCAGCTGACGACGGAGCATCCGGAGCTGGCGACGTTCTTCAATCTGATGACTCAGCTGCCTCTCGGGGGAATCACCCAGATGGTGCCGCCCGGAGGCGCCGGGATCGGGATGCATGTCATCCCGGTTGAGGAAGCCATCCAGGCGGACAACCGGTCTGTGTCCGTTGAGTTCATTTCTCACTGGCTGAAGAAGTATGACAAGCTTTCCGTCGGCATCTGCACCTGCAGAAAGCAGCAGCGGATGCGCGGAGAGGGCAGCGGGGAGATCGAGGGCGAATACTGCATCGGCCTCGGCGATCTGGCAGAGTACAGCGTTGACCGCCACATGGGACGGTACATCACCTACGACGAGGCGATGGAGATCGTACAGCGGGCGGAGCGCAAGGGCTATGTCCATCAGATCACGAACATCGACGGCTCCGACAAGATTGTCGGTCTGTGCAACTGCGCGCCGGGCGTCTGCAACGCAATCCGGACCTCGCAGCTGTACAACACCCCGAACATGTCGGCATCCGCATACCGTGCGCATGTCGACAAGACAAAGTGTGTCGCCTGCGGCAAATGCGTGGAGGTATGTCCGGTCGGCGCCGCGAAGCTGGGACAGAAGCTCTGCACGAAACACGGGGATGTCACCTATCCGGTGACGGAGCTCCCGGATGCGAAGAGCTGGGGACCGGAGCACTGGAACTACAACTACCGGGAAACCTCGAAGATCAACTGCTATGAGACCGGCACATCGCCCTGCAAGACGGCCTGTCCGGTGCATCTGTCCGTCCAGGGCTACATCAAAATGGCTGCAGAGGGGCGTTATCTGGATGCGCTGAAGCTGATCAAGCAGGACAATCCGTTCCCGGCGGTCTGCGGGTCTGTCTGCAACAGGCGCTGCGAGGACCGCTGCACGAGAGGGACCATCGACCAGCCGCTGGCGATCGATGAGATCAAGAAGTTCCTGGCGGCGCAGGAGCTGAAGGCGGAGAGCCGCTATGTGCCGCTGTGCGAAAACGGCGAGGGCAAGTTCTTCCCGCAGAAGGTCGCCGTGATCGGGGCAGGTCCCGCCGGGATGTCGGCTGCCTACTTCCTCAGAAGGGAAGGCTATCCGGTCACTGTCTTTGAGAAGGAGAAGGCGCCGGGCGGTATGCTGACCTATGGCATCCCGAGCTTCCGTCTGGAGAAGGATGTGCTGGATGCGGAGATTGATGTTCTGCGTCAGATGGGCGTGGAGTTTGAGTGCGGTGTGGAGGTCGGAAAGGATACGACGATCCAGAAACTCCGGGAGGAGGGCTACAAGGCATTCTTCCTCGCCATCGGGATGCAGGGCGGCAGAAAAACCGGCGTGCCGGGTGAGGACGCGGAAGGCGTCGAGACCGGCGTCGATTTTCTCAGAAGAATCAACCACGACCATTCCATCCGCCTGTCGGGGCGCACGGTGGTCATCGGCGGCGGCAATGTCGCGGTCGATGTCGCTCGGACGGCCGTCCGCGCCGGATCTGACAAGGTGACGATGCTCTGCCTCGAGGCGCCGGATGAGATGCGGGCGTCCAGGGAGGAAGTCGAGGAGGCCAGATCGGAAGGCATCGATGTGAAGAACAGCTGGGGACCGAAGGAGATCCTGACGAAGGACGGGAAGGTCTGCGGCATCACGTTCAAAAAGTGCACAGCTGTCTTTGACAGCCAGAAGCATTTCAATCCGTCCTATGACGAGAATGAGACCATCACGCTTGAGTGCGAGAACGTGCTGCTCTCAATCGGACAGTCGGTGATCTGGGGGGATTTGCTGAAGGGCACCAGGGTTGAGCTGAACGGAAATGGAACCGCCAGGGCGGACAAGGTGACGCTTCAGACGGCGGAGCCGGATATCTTTGTGGGCGGCGACGTGTACCACGGCGCGCGGTTTGCGATCGACGCGATTGCGGACGGCCGCGAGGGAATGGTGTCCATCAACCGGTTTGTCCACCCGGGGCAGTCGCTCACCATCAACCGCGACCTGCGGGCGTTCATCGAGCTTGACCGGGATGATATCGAGGTGGAAGGCTTCGACAATGCAAAGCGCCAGATTCCGGGGCACAAGGCCGGCATCGCGACGCAGACCTTTGAGGATCTGAGAATCCCGCTGACAGAAGAGCAGGTGAAGACCGAGGCCGCCAGATGTCTGGGCTGCGGGGCAACGACGGTCGACGACAACCGCTGCATCGGCTGCGGCCTGTGTACGACGAAGTGCAACTTCGACGCGATTCATCTGACGAGGGATGTGCCGGCAGCCTCCGACATGTACAAGGCCGAGCAGAAGTTCGGACAGATTGGAAAGTACGCCATCTCAAGAGGCGTAAAGATCGTCCGCTCGAAGCTTGGAAAAGATTAAAAGGATTAAATAACAGAACAGACGCCCGCCCTGCCGGAAGGCAGGGCGGGCGTCTTATTGAAGATAGCTTCTGAAGATAGCTTCTTTGGGCCGTCAGACTCAGCCGCGGGACTCAAGCTGCGCCTTCAGCCAGTCTGTCCACTGGTCAAAGCCTTCGCCGGTCTTCGCAGAGAGGAAGAAGATCTTCGCGTCCGGATTCAGGGCGTGGATCCTTGCCGTCACAGCCTCATCGTCAAAGGCGAAGAATTTCTTTGTGTCGATTTTATTGATCAAGACAACCTGGCAGACCTGGAACATCAGCGGATATTTGAGGGGCTTGTCATCGCCCTCGGGAACGGAGAGAATCTCAACGTTGACACTGGCGCCGGTGTCATTCTCTGCCGGGCAGACAAGATTTCCGACATTCTCCAGAAAAATCAGATCGAAATCCTTCGATGAAAATTCGAAAAGTGCCTGCTTTGTCATAGCGGCATCCATGGCGCATTCGCCGCCGGTGTGAACCTGGATGGAGGGGATACCCTCGCACTCCATCTTCTCGGCATCGATGGCATAGTCGATATCCGCTTCCATGACGCCGATCCGATACTGCTTTTTCAGCTCGCGGATGGTGCGGAGCAGGACCGATGTCTTTCCGGCGCCCGGGGATGCCATGATGTTGACCAGAAAGGTCTGATCAGCCTGATTCTGCCGGCGGATTTCGTCCGCAATCCTGTTGTTTTCATCAAAGATGCCCGTATGGACATCGATTACACGAACCTTGCTCATGACTGTTCTGCGCCCTCCTTTTGCGCCTGTATCTGACCGGACAGCCAGCTGCAGAAGGCCTCAAACCCTTCTCCGGTTGCAGCACTGACAGGGAAGACCGGAACGGATGGCTTCCTGAGATGGATGTTTGTCTTCACCTGATCCAGGCTGAAGTCGAAGCACTCCATCGCATCGATCTTGTTGATCAGAACCGCATCCGCCTTCTCAAACATCAGCGGATATTTCAGCGGTTTGTCGTCTCCCTCCGGAACGGACAGGATGACAACGTTGAGATCCGCGCCGGTATCGAACTCTGCCGGGCAGACCAGGTTGCCGACGTTCTCGAGGAAAACCAGATCGAGCTTCTCCGACCCGATCGCGGAAAGACCCTGGCGCGACATGTCCGCATCAAGGTGGCACATGCCGCCCGTATGGATCTGGATCGCGTCAACGCCGGATGCGGCAATCGTCCTCGCATCGACATCACTGTCGATGTCCGCCTCCATGACGCCGATTCTGAAACGGTCCTTCATCCTTGCGATGATCTGCTTCAGGCTTGAAGTCTTCCCGGAACCGGGGGAAGACATGAGATTGACGTAATACGTTCCCTGCTGTTTCATTTCCCCGCGGAGTCTGTCCGCGTCCTTGTCATTGTCGGCGAGAAGACTTTCCTTCGCCTCGATGATCTTAACTTTATCCATCTGTGAAGCTCCTTTGAATGATTTGCTGAATGATCTGCCTGACCCCGGCCCCCCGGATTTCTGAACCGGACTCAGCTGTCCGCCTCGATCTGCTTGATGATGTATTCATTCCCCTGGACAAGGACGGTATCCCAGCTTCCACAGTGCGGGCACTGACGGCCGCCCTGCACGGTGCCGTAACGCTGCCCGCAGCTTTTGCACAGCGTGACGGCAGGAATCTGCTCATAGAGAAGGCGACTGCCCTTCAGAAGGCTGCTTTTGTCGGAGACCCAGCCCCAGAGGTCGGACATATAGTCGAAGATGACGCCGGTTACCTCTCCGATCTGAAGCGTGACGCTCCCGATATGGCGGATGTCATTCTGTGCCGCAATTTTTTCCACCTCGTCCGCCACGTGGTAGACGATTCCCATTTCATGCATATCCGGATTCTCCTGCCTGCCGGGACTTTTTCTGCACCCGAAACGTTTTGCTGCACGAAGACCTGCTGTGCAGACACCGTAATATTTTACCACACAGAAAGAATGCACGGCAAATGCTGCAGCCTGTTTGTTCAGCGCTTGCTTAAATCCGCTCTTCCTTGACCTGTACAGTTGTGCTATGATATCCGGGATTATGCAGTGAAGGAGGTTTGCGCCATGAGTAAGATGGGAAAGAAGAACAAGGACAGCAAGGAAGCGGAGGCAAAGAAGGTCAAGCAGCAGCTTGCAGCCCTGAAGAGACGCCAGGCGGCGAAGAAGAGCAAGTGATGACAAGGCGCAGGAGGCAGGATTGCTCCTGTGCCTTTCCTTTTCCGGGAAACGGAGAATCACGGCAATCAGCTCCGCCAGAATGATTCTGCCTGGCAGAAGCATTCTGGGCAGACCGCATGCATGGCGCAGGTAATATTTGGAATGACAGGAGCGTCAGGATAGGCGCGCCGGCGGATGGAAGACAGACGGGAATCATAGCGAATGAATATACTGAATCTTGAACATATCACGAAAAACTACGGGACGCATCAGCTGTTCACGGACTTGTCTCTGGGAGTCAGCAGCGGTGACAGGATCGGCCTGATCGGTGTCAATGGGACAGGAAAGTCCACTTTGCTGAAGATCGCGGCAGGCATTCTGGAGCCGGATGAGGGAACCGTGGTCAAGGGCAGGGATGTCAGTATCTCCTATCTGGCACAGACGCCTGACTTCGGAACAGACCGGTCTCCCTACGAAGCGGTGATGCATGGCAGGCGTCCGGGGACAGAAGAGGAAGCTCAGGCGCGCGCCATGCTGAACCGGCTCGGAATCACGGACCACACGGCTGAGCTGTCCAGTCTTTCAGGCGGACAGCGGAAGCGGATCGCACTGGCGCAGACGCTTCTGTCGCCCGCTGAGGTGCTGATTCTGGACGAGCCGACCAACCACCTCGACCAGGAGATGATCCTCTTCCTGGAGGATGCCATCCGGCGCTTCAAGGGCGAGCTGCTGCTGGTTACACACGACCGGTACTTTCTGGACCGTGTGACAAACCGGATTGCGGAGCTGGACCGGGGCAGGCTGTATATCGTGGACGGCGGCTACGAAATCTGGCTTGAGCGCAAGCAGGAGCGGGATCAGGCAGAAGTCCGGGCGGAGGATAAACGGCAGAACCTGCTGCGGACGGAGCTGGCCTGGATCCGGCGGGGAGCACAGGCACGCTCCACCAAGCAGCAGGCGCGGATTGATCGTTTTGAGGATCTTCGTGAGGCATCCAGGGAAGCGCGGGCACGGATGGAGAAGAGCACGCTGACGGTCAGCTCCATATCCACACGCCTTGGGAAGAAGACGGTCGAGCTGGAGGATATCTCGAAAGCCTACGGGGACCGGGTACTGTTTTCCCATTTCACCTACCGGTTTCTGCGGGATGACCGGGTCGGCTTCATCGGGAGAAATGGATGCGGAAAGTCGACCATCATGAATGTGATTGCGGGGCTTATTCAGCCGGATACCGGTACTGTGACGGTCGGGGAGACGGTGAAGATCGGCTATTTCCGTCAGGAGTCCGGGGAAATGGATCCGGAGGAGACGGTTCTGGGCTGTGTGAAGGCGGTCGGAGAATACGTCCGGACGACGGACGGGCTGATCACAGCCTCCCAGATGTGCGAGAAGTTCCTGTTTGACAAGAAGATGCAGTGGGCGAAGATCGGAAATCTCTCCGGCGGGGAACGGCGGCGGCTCCAGCTGCTTCTGGTTCTGATGAGCCAGCCCAATGTGCTGCTGCTCGATGAGCCGACGAACGATCTCGACATCGAGACGCTGGAGATTTTCGAGGATTACCTCGACCGTTTCCTTGGCATCATCATCGTGGTCTCGCATGACCGGTATTTCCTCGACCGGGTTGTGAACCGGATCTTTGCGTTCGAGGATGGAAAGCTTGTCCAGTATGAGGGCGGGTTTACGGATTACTATGACAAGCGGCAGGCGCGGAGCGGGGATGGCGGACAGGAAACAGGACGGAAGCCGGCTCCGACAGGCGCAGTGCAGGAGCTGACCGGGGCACAGGCCTATGCGCAGCAGAAGGCACAGAGCCGCCAGAATCAGAAGCGCCGTATGACCTACAGGGAGCAGCAGGAGTACGACCATATCGATGAGGAGATCGCTGCTCTTGAGGAGAAGCTTGATGAGCTGGACCGGCAGATTGGGGAGTGTGCCACGCAGTACACAAAGCTGGAGGAGCTGACGGCAGAGCGGCAGAAGACAGCGGAGGAGCTGTCAGCGAAGGAGGACCGCTGGCTGGAGCTCCAGGAGCTTGCAGAGGAGATCGCGGAAGCTTCCGGAAAGGAATGACCGGGAGAATATGTGCCGCCGGGCGAAGGCGGAGGAGTGAGAATCTTATGGAAAATCTGATCTTCAGTATCAATGCAACGCTGCCGATCTTTCTGCTGATGGTTCTGGGGTACGTGCTGTCCCTCCTGAAGCTGGTCAGCAGGGATTTCGCAAAGCAGCTGAATTCATTTGTCTTCAAAATTGCGCTGCCCTTTGAACTATTTGTGGATATGGCGGGGCAGGACTTTGCCTCCGCGTGGAACGGGAAATTTGTCCTGTTCTGTCTGGCTGCCACCTTTCTTTCGATCTGCCTGGCTGCCCTCATTTCGCGGATTGTTCTGCGGAATGACCGGGCGGAGCGGGGCGAGTTCATACAGGTGGCCTACCGCTCCAGCGCGGCGATTCTCGGGGTGGCATTCATCCAGAACATCTACGGGGAAGGCCATACGGCGATGGCGGCGCTGATGATGATCGGATCGGTTCCGCTGTACAACATCTTCGCGGTGATTGTGCTGATGACCACCGCTCAGAACGCGCAGCCGCAGAGCGCAGACAGGCAGTCCCTTGTGAGAAAGACAGTGCTGGGGATCATCACAAACCCGATCCTGCTTGGCATCTTCATCGGGTTCGCCTGGTCACTTCTCAGACTGCCGCTCCCGGGAATTCCGAAAAAGGTCATCTCGGATGTCGGGAAAATGGCGACACCGCTGGGGCTGATTGCGATGGGAGCGATGTTCGACCCGGCGGCAGCCAGAAAGAAGGCGGGGCCGGCGATCGCGGCCTCCCTGATGAAGCTTCTGGTGCTGGAGGCAGTCTTTCTGCCTGCTGCCGTTGCCTTCGGGTTCCGGGGACAGCAGCTTGTGGCTCTGACGGTAATGCTCGGGTCTGCCTCGACGGTTGCCTGCTACGTGATGGCGACGAGTATGGGACATGAGGGAACCCTGACATCCAGCACAGTTATGATGACAACGGCGGGCTGTTCGTTCTCGCTGGCACTGTGGCTGTATATTTTGAAGAGTCTGGCACTGATCTGAGACAAGACAAAACCGCCCTGGATGCAGCGCAGGGAAGAGGAAAAGTATATACATGTGCGAACACTTATGCTGGATAGAAAAAATTTCGGAATATCCTGCAATTACATAATGTTTTGTTGACAAACAGAATAAGTATGAGTAATATTGTTTTTGACGAGGGCGCCGGACACAGAAGAGTCAGGCGCCTTTCTGCATAAATATGCAGAAATTGCGGTGCCGGATAACAGGGGGTCAGCCCGCAGCTCTCTTGTTGCCCTGACTGGTTTTGAAAGAGGAGGTTTCGCAATGAAAAAAGCAGTAGCTTGTGCAGCGGCAGTTCTGATGAGTGCAGTGATGTGCGTGCCCGCAATGGCAGGTGAAACGGAGGCAGCTGCTCCTTCCGGGAAAAAGTATGTCATTGCTACCGACACGGTTTTCAAGCCGTTTGAGTACACGGATGACAAGGGAGATTTTGTCGGGATTGATGTGGACATTCTCGCGGCGATTGCAAAAGATCAGGGCTTTGATTATGAGTTGAAGAGCCTTGGCTGGGATTCCGCGATCGCGGCCTGCCAGGCCGGGCAGGCGGACGGTATGATCGCCGGCGCATCCATCACAGATGAGAGAAAGAAGAGCGGATGGATGTTCTCTGACGGATACTTTAACGCCACGCAGTCTCTGACAGTGAAGGAAGACTCTGATCTTGCAGGCTTTGACGATCTGAAAGGAAAGACGGTCGGTGTCAAGACGGGCACGCAGGGGGCGTCCTATGCGGAAAGCCTGAAGGAACAGTATGGCTTCTCCATTACCTATTTTGAGGATTCGCCGACCATGTATCAGGCTGTCCTTGGCGGACAGGTGGTCGGCTGCTTTGAGGATACGCCGATTATGCTGACCTCCATCAAGGAAGGAAAGCTTGCGCTGAAGGTCCTCGACAATACGCAGAATGAAGGCTCTCCTTATGGGTTTGCGGTCTTCAACAAGGATGAGCAGGCGCTTGTCGATCTGTTCAACGCCGGGCTGAAGGACATCAAGGCTGACGGTACATATGCAGAGATCATAACGAAGTATCTCGGCGCGGACGCGGTTCCTTCTGAGACAGAGGCAGATACAGAGGTTTCAACGGAAGCAGAGTGATGCAGCAGGAGCATCCCGAAGCAACCTGACATGTGAATCGGGCTGCCGGCTTAGAAGACCGGCGGCCTTTTCAGAGGGAACCGGACATCCATACAGCCGTCCGCACATCTGCATGCAGATCTGTACACTGGTGTGGCGGATGACACCGCATGACCCGACAAAAAAGGGGCTGCCTGACTGGTGTCTGTGCTGATAAGACAGGAAGGATACGACTGATGGCTTATATACTCAGTAACTATGGCAGTCTTCTGCTGAGGGCGATGGGACAGACGCTGCTTCTGGCATTGTCCGGCCTGTTTTTTGCATCGATCATCGGCCTGATTTTCGGTCTGCTCGCAGTGGTACACAACAAGGCCTGTAATGTGATCGAGACAGTGTTCGTGGATGTCATCCGCGGCGTTCCGATGATTGTTCTTGCTTATTTCGTCTACTTTGGCATTCCTTATTTCCTGAACAATATGATGGGACAGAATGTGACGCTCAGCGCGTTGACGGCAGGCACGATCTGCCTGTCGCTGAACTGCGGCGCTTACATGGCGGAGATTATCCGCGCGGGCATCCAGTCGGTGGACCCGGGGCAGATGGAGGCAGCCCGCTCGCTGGGGCTGCCTTATGGAAAGGCGATGCGCAAGGTTGTGATGCCACAGGCGATCCGGACAATGATCCCGACGATCATCAACCAGTTCATCATCACACTGAAGGATACGTCGATCCTTTCCGTGATCGGTTTCCCAGAGCTGGTCAATTCGGCAAAGAATGTTGTTGCCAATACGTTCAGGTCTTTCCAGACATGGTTTATCGTCGCGGTGATGTACCTGATTATCATCCTTGCCCTGTCGAAGGCGGCAAAGGTCATCGAGAGGAGGCTTAACCGTGGCAGAAAAGCAGTCTGAGGGAAATGTCAAGATTCATGTTTCCCATTTGAGCAAGTCCTTCGGGAAGCTGGAGGTGCTGAAGGACATTTCAGTCGATGTTCACGAGGGGGAGGTCGTTGTCGTGATCGGTCCGTCGGGATCCGGCAAGTCGACATTTCTCAGATGTCTGAACCGGCTGGAGACGGCTACCGGCGGAGAGATTACAGTGGATGGAGAGAATATCCTGGACAGACGGACCGATATCAATCATGTCCGCCAGAATATCGGGATGGTGTTCCAGCATTTCAATCTCTTTCCGCACATGGACGTTCTGAAGAACCTGATGATGGCACCGCTGGAGCTGAAAAAGGACGACAAGGAGCGGATGGAACAGACCGCCATGCAGATGCTGAAAAAAGTCGGCATGGACGAGAAGGCACACGCCTACCCGGATCAGCTCTCCGGCGGACAGCAGCAGCGAGTTGCGATTGCACGGGCTCTCTGCATGCACCCGGACATCATGCTCTTTGATGAGCCGACGTCCGCGCTTGACCCGGAGATGGTCGGGGAGGTGCTCGAGGTCATGAAGGAGCTCGCCTCCGAGGGTATGACAATGGTGGTGGTCACCCATGAAATGGGCTTTGCAAGAGAGGTCGGCGACCGGCTGCTGTTCATGGACGGCGGCTATATTGTCGAGCAGGGAGACCCGCGCGAAGTGCTGTCCAACCCGCAGGAGAAGCGGACGAAGGATTTCCTGAGCAAGGTTCTGTGAAGCTGGCAATATGACCGGGAAACGGTATCAAAGGCACAAATATTGACAATTCCTTAATAATATTGTAACATATCGAATGAATTCGATTAAGGAGGGTCAGTATGAAAATGCTTCATTACAAGTGCCGCCGTGTCAGAACGCTGACTGCCGCAGTCCTGATGACAATGACGCTGGCCGGTCTGCCGGAATGGCCCGCTCTCAATCAGACGCAGGTCACCTTTGCGGCAGCGGCTGAGAATCAAAAAACCTCGAAGAAGACTTCACGGAAAAAGACGACGAAAAAGAAGTCGGCAAAAAAGAAAACAAAGATCTCAAAAAGCAACAAAAAGAAAAATACCAGAAAAAGTACGAAAGCAAAAAGCTCAAAAAAGAGTTCCAAGAAGAAATCTGTCTCGAAAAAGAAGGCTGCATCAACGAAGAAGGCAGCAGCAAAGAAGACAGCCGCTGCCCGGCAGGGATTTGTGAAGATCGGATCCGGATGGTACTACTACGGCGAAGATCACAGAATGATGACCGGCTGGATTCATGTCGGCGGACGGAAGTATTATGGAAGAACGTCAGGGAGCCGGAAGGGCAGTCTTCTGACCGGCTGGCAGACGATTGGCGGGAAAGAGTACTACTTCTCTGAGACGGGCGGAGCAGGAGCAATTGGACGGGCGTATGCCGGATGCACGAAGAAGGTCAATGGCATATCCTGTGTCTTCAACCAGGAGGGTGTTTTCACCGGGTGCAGGTATGCCGGCGGGACCGGCAGCTTTGTGAGCCGCATCGGGGAGATGGCCAGGCACAACCAGAGAAAGAATAATATTCTGGCAACGGTCACTGTTGCCCAGGCGATCCTGGAGACAGGCTATGGTTCCGTGAAGCCACACAACAATCTCTTTGGCATCTACGGAGGACGTTACAGCAGTGAAGCGGAGAGCCTGGAAGGATACAATGCCTACATCCGGAGGTATTTCCCGAGTCTGATCGGATGCCGGAACTATTACACATATGCCAGCCGGATCGGGAACGGCGGATATGCGCAGGCAGGCGGATATACATCTGCACTGCTGCAGATCATCAGTCAGAATGGCCTGACAAAATATGCAAAGTAAAGAAAACAGGAAAGGCTGACGGATGTGTCATCCGGGCGGCAGAAAGCGGCATCCCGCGTCGGGCGGGATGCCGCTTTTTTGGGAAGCGATGAGCCGGGAACCATGATGCAAGCCTGGTTGTATATCATGACACCTGGGCAGAACATTGAAAGAGACGTTGCGCTGGCATCGGACAAAATCAGGCGTCTGAGCGGGCAAACTGATTCTTCATCAGATTGCTCGTCTCATCGAGTACCTGCAAGAGCGTGTCCGAAGCAGCTTTGCTGGCGAGCTCTGCGACAGCCGCATTCGCTTTCTCCTGGACGCTCCGGATCATTTCCGGATCGCCGAGAACACGTAGCTCGTCGTCGCTTGTATTGATGATCCGGTTTGCCTTTGACTGAACAAGGAGCTGGTATCGCTCGATATGATTCTGATTTTTCCTGAAACCGGCATCTGAGAGTGCAGCGATCAGGCGGGAGGTCCAGTAGAAATTGTCGGTGGAGACCTTGCCGGTCGTGTTTGACAGATAATCCGGGAAGCGGTCCACCTGCGGATACAGCGGGATCATCGCGTTGAAGGCATTGGATGCAAATGCCACCCACTCGATGGCCCGGCTGCCCTCCGGCATATAGGGGCGGATCTGGATAAAACCGAGAAAATCATTCCGGTTGATGCCGATCGAACGGTAGGCGCCGGCAAGCGACTTATCCCCATAGCTCTTGTACGGATCGTAGGAAGTTCCCTGAAAATGGGAGCTCAGTACATACTTCACATCCTCCGGGGTGATCTTTTTCTCCGGGACCAGGCACCACGGGAGATCATCTGACTCGGGTTTGTAATCAGCATCCGGACCGTCCCAGACGAAGTCGGTCGGATTGAAGTAGCGCAGCATGAACCAGGCACGGGGCGTGTTGTAGACATGGTCGGCATCATCGTGGCTGCCAAAGGCCGCGCGCGGGTCGAATTCGGAGAGAGCCTGGTCTGATTCATCGTCCTCACTGTCCGTGTCTGAATCGTCATCAAATCCACGGCGGAAGTCAATCACATCGCCGGCAGTATTGTCCGGATCCTCGTCGTCCTCCTCAAGCTCCAGCTCGTCATTGAAATACTGGGTGAGGTCGAGGTGGTACCGCTCCACGAATTCCAGAAGATCACTGGAGCACATAAAGTCCGCCTGCTCTCCGAGTGCATCCTCGAAATCAAACTCGTCAATCCCCTGCTGGTTCGGCATGACGACGTAGCTGTCGTCCGGTACACGCCTTGCCATCCAGTGGTGGCCGCCGATGGTCTCGAGCCACCAGATCTCATCTTTATCTGAAAATGCAATTCCGTTCATCTCATAGGTGCCGTACTTTTCAAGCAGAGCACCGAGACGCTGGACGCCTTCGCGGGCAGAGTTGATATAAGGGAGTGTCAGAATGACGAGGTCCTCCTCGCCGATTCCGCCTGGGACTTCCGGATGCGTATCGTCCGCCGGCTGATATTCCACAAGCGGGTCTGCACCGAGCACGCGCGGATTGGATGTGATGGTTTCGGTGGCCGTCATGCCGACTTCCTTTTCGTTGACGCCGCAGGCTCCCCAGAGCCCCTTGCCCTTGACGGCGTTCGGCATGATCGTACACCGGTACGCCTTGTACGGAAGAGAGACCTTTACGTGTGAGAGAACGGAGGTGTATTCCGTATCGCCCTCTCTGGCGGGCAGAACGACCATCTTCTTCGGGGTGAAATGGCCCGCACCGGAGTCGTCATTGCGCGCAATCATGGTACTTCCGTCATATGATGCATCTTTTCCTACAAGTATGGTTGTACAGGACATGAAGAATACCTCCTGAATGCTGCCTGGCAGCGCTTTCGCTGCCAGGGTTGGTGAATTGTACAGCCGGAAACCTTCCAGCGATGTCCTTATTCTAACACACAAAGACAAAACAATGCGGTATATATGTCAATTCTGTGAAACATTTACGTTGACTGTGATTTTGAAGAACTTTATAATGAAGCGTATTGACAACTTTTTACAAAGGAGAAAGGTCTGAACATGTTCAAGTACATTGTCAAGCGAATTCTTCTTGCCATTGCAACGATCTTCATCGTATGTCTGATTACATTCTTCACGATGAATGCGATCCCGGGAGGACCGTTCAGCGGCGAGAAAGCCAAGTCTCCGGAGGTTCAGGCGGCGCTCGAGAAGCGTTTTAATCTGGATAAGCCGGTCGGAGAGCAGTTTCTTCTTTACATGAAGAATATCGCGCACGGTGATTTCGGCGTATCGGCGAAGACCGGTCGTGAAATCTCTGCAACCATCAATTCCAAGTTCAAGGTTTCTGCAAAGATGGGAATCCTGGCGGTCCTTCTGGCTGTCGTGGAGGGTGTCTTCTTCGGAAGCATTGCGGCCCTGCAGCGGAACAAGTGGCCGGACCGGGTGATTATATTTGTATCAACCCTGTTTACGTCACTTCCCAGCTTTGTGCTCGGCTCTTTCCTGCTGGTTATCTTCTCCGTGAAGCTTGGCTGGGTGCAGGCATGGAGTCCACAGCATCAGAGCCTGATTCTGCCGGTGCTGTCGCTGGCGGCATATCCGGCTGCCTATATCACAAGACTGACAAAGACCTCGATGCTGGATGTCCTCGGACAGGACTATGTCCGGACAGCAAGAGCAAAAGGTGTGCGCGAGGGAAAGGTTTTGTTTGTACACACTCTCCGCAATGCTCTGATTCCGGTCGTAACCTATGTCGGACCGATGATCGCGTCTGTTCTGACAGGGTCACTGGTTGTAGAGCAGATCTTCACGGTCGGCGGTCTGGGCAATGAATTTGTCCAGAGCATCACGAACCGCGACTATCCGATGATCATGGGCGTGACGATCTTCCTGGCGGTCTTCATGGTCACGATGAATCTGATCACGGATATCGTCTACAAGCTGATCGATCCACGCATTACACTTGAGTAAAGGAGGAAAATCATGGGTATCAGTACCGAACCATACAGCCCGGGCAAGACACCGAAGAAGCATCCTCTTTCGCTCCAGCTCGATGTGTCAAAGTTCGAAAAAGCAACGGATGAGGAGAAGAAGCAGGCCGATGTCATGAGTGAGTCGACCTCATTCTTCCGTGACGGCATGAGGCGGCTGATGAAGAACCCGCTCGCCGTTTTCAGCATCATTGTTCTGATCGCCATCATTGCAACGATCCTGATCGCACCGCGTGTCGTGCCCTACAGCTATTCTGAGATCATCACGGTCAACGGCAGAAGAGACAAGAGCGCAACCAATCTTGCTCCATTTACCTATTCAAAGATGGAACAGCAGTACATGGCACAGGGCGGAAAGGTATTCCCGCACATCATGGGAACGGATGAGCTTGGGCGAGATTACTTCATTCGTGTCATCTATGGCACCAGAATCTCCCTGACCGTCGGTGTGTTCGCTGCTCTGATCGTCCTGATCATTGGAATCCTGTACGGCTCCATTTCCGGATATTTTGGCGGGAAGGTCGACCTGATCATGATGCGGATTGTCGATGTGATCTATTCGCTTCCGGATCTTCTGATGATCATCCTGCTGTCTGTCGTTTTGAATGAGATCATCAAGCCGACCGGGAACGGCCTGCTTGCCCGCCTGGGAACCAATATGATATCTCTGTTCATTGTGTTTGGACTTCTGTACTGGGTCGGGATGGCAAGACTGGTCAGAGGACAGATCCTGACGATCAAGCAGAACGACTATGTGCTTGCAGCAAGGGTTTCCGGCGCGAAGAGCAGCCATATCATCCGCAAACATATCCTGCCGAACTGCATCAGCGTCATCATTATCTCCGCTGCCCTGCAGATTCCGTCCGCAATCTTCACCGAGTCCTTCCTGAGCTTCATCGGACTGGGCGTGAAGGCGCCGATGCCGTCTCTGGGATCCCTTGCTTCTGCGGCAAGGTCCGGCATCACGACATATACCTATAAACTGATATTCCCGTCAATCATGATCGCGCTCATCACGCTTGCCTTTAATCTGCTTGGAGATGGTCTGCGCGACGCGTTTGATCCGAAGCTGCGGAGGTAAGGAAGATGGCTGAAAATATTCTGTCCGTACAGGATCTGCACACTTCCTTTACGACCGATCATGGCGAAGTGATGGCAGTCAACGGTGTA
Source organism: Porcincola sp. LCP21S3_C12 (assembly GCF_052118625.1). Lineage (NCBI taxonomy): Bacteria > Bacillati > Bacillota > Clostridia > Lachnospirales > Lachnospiraceae > Porcincola > Porcincola sp. LCP21S3_C12. Next base: position 38,380 of record NZ_JBQKGW010000008.1, read on the forward strand.
ACATTCAATCTGGAAGAAGGCAAGACGCTTGGAATCGTCGGTGAGTCCGGCTCCGGTAAGTCCGTCACAGCCTATTCCATCATGCAGATTCTTGAGAAGAATGGCTCGATCAAATCCGGAAAGGTTCTATTCCGGGGCGAAGACATTACGAAGTGGCCGGAGTCGAAGATGAGGGACTTCCGCGGAAAGAAGTGTTCGATTATCTTCCAGGACCCGATGACTTCCCTGAACCCGGTCTTCACGATCGGCTGGCAGCTGGAGGAGGCGATCAAGCTTCATACTGACCGGAAGGGGAAGGCTGCCGAGGAACGCGCGATCGAGATGCTGAAGCTTGTCGGAGTCAATGAGCCAGAGAAGCGAATTCACCAATATCCGTTCGAGTTCTCGGGCGGTATGCGCCAGAGAGTTATGATCGCCATGGCACTTGCCTGTGAGCCGGACATCCTGATCGCGGATGAGCCGACGACAGCGCTGGATGTCACCATCCAGGCGCAGATCCTGGAACTGATGAAGGATCTTCAGAAGAAGATGGGGATGGCTATCATCATTGTCACCCATGATCTTGGTGTCATTGCGCAGATGGCGGATGAAATCATCGTTATGTACGGCGGCCGGGTCTGCGAGAGAGGGACGGCGGAGGACATCTTCTATCGTCCGGCACATGAATACACGAAGGGACTTCTGCGATCAATCCCGAGTGTTGACAAGATCGGCCAGAGACTGGTACCGATTTCCGGAACACCGATCAATCTGTTGAATCTCCCGAAGGGCTGTGCATTCTGCCCGAGATGCGATGCGGCGATGAAGATCTGCCTGGAGCAGGTTCCGCCGGAGACAAGAACGGTCGACGGTCATCTGGCTTCCTGCTGGATGGCGGTGAAGAAGGAAGCGGAAGCTGGGATGATCAATTTTACGGGTGACAGCGGCAGATCGCTGAAGGCTGATGACACTGCTGGTGCAGGTTCCGGAAAAGACTGAGGAGGCGCAGAGGATGGAAGAAAAGTTCACGCCGGACAGTCAGTATCTGGTCCAGGCACATGATATGAAGATGTATTTCCCGATCAAGACGGGATGGTTTCACTCCAAGCCGCTGAAAGCGGTTGACGGCGTATCGTTCGATATCAGACCGGGCGAGACACTCGGGCTGGTCGGAGAGTCCGGCTGCGGCAAGACGACGGTCGGACGCACGCTCCTGCGCCTTTACAACCCGACAGGCGGAGAAGTTTATTTTGACGGGAAGAAGGTCGACGCAAAATCGATTGGTGGACTGAGGAAAGATATGCAGATGGTTTTCCAGGATCCGTATTCTTCTCTGAATCCACGTATGACGGTCGAGGATATCATCGGCGAGCCACTGGATGTCCACAAGCTGTATACGTCCAGACAGGACAGGAGAGACAAGATTCTCCATCTGATGGAGCTGGTCGGGCTGAATGCGGAGCACGCGACGCGCTATGCACATGAGTTTTCCGGCGGTCAGCGCCAGAGAATCGGGATTGCCCGTGCCCTTGCGACGAATCCGCGCTTCATCGTCTGCGATGAGGCCGTCTCCGCACTGGATGTCTCGATTCAGGCGCAGGTTATCAATATGTTCGAGGATCTGCAGAAGCAGCTGGGGGTCGCGTATCTGTTTATTGCCCATGATCTTCTGGTCGTGCATCATATCTCAAAGCGGATCGCTGTCATGTATCTGGGACGGATGGTGGAGACTGCAGACTCCAACGAGCTCAACAGCAACCCGATTCATCCGTATACCCAGTCCCTGCTTTCGGCAGTCCCGTACCCGGACCCGAAGCAGGCGAAGGAGCGAAAACGGATCATCTTGGAAGGAGATGTCCCAAGTCCGCTGAACATGCCGTCGGGTTGTCCTTTCAGGACCCGTTGCAGATACGCAACCGACGAGTGCAAGGCAAAGATGCCTCCGCTCACAGACAGAGGAGGCGGACATATGGTCGCCTGCTGGAACAAATAAGGGACGGAAGGCATACCGTAATAATTTGCATGGTTAATCGTAATCGGCTTTATTTTTACAGCAGACTGCGGTATAATCATAGAAATAACCCTATTGGCGCCGGCCAAACGCCGGCATTACACGAACCAGGAGGAAGTTTGAATGAAGAATCGTGTGATCACCGCGCTCCTTGTGGGTGCAATGGTACTTTCTTCAGCTGCACCTGTTTTTGCAGGCGAGACGGAAGCTGCTACAGAAGCAGCTGCTGCGACAGATGAAACGGAGAGTGCGACGGAGGGTGCTGCATCGACAAAGTCAAGCGCAGCTGCTCCGGACTGGGATGAGTACAATTCCCTCATCAACCAGATCTACTCTGAGACAGACATGAAAGCCCGCAAGGCACTGATGCACAAGGCAGAAGACCTGCTCATGGATACCGGAGCAATCGTTCCGCTCTACTTCTACAACGACATCTACATGCTGAACAAGGACTGCACAGGCCTCTACGCGAACCTGTTCGGATTCAAGTATTTTGCATATATGTCAGCGCCGAACAATGAGCTGAACGCGAACCTGGCTTCTGAACCGGACCATCTGGACCCGGCACTGAACTCCACGGTTGATGGCGCCTGCCTCGCAATTCTGAACTTCGCAGGGCTGTATGCATATGACAAGGACAACAAGCTTGTCCCGGAGCTTGCTGACGGTGAGCCGCAGGAGTCTGAAGACGGACTGACCTATACCTTCAAGATGAAGCCGGGTCTGAAGTGGTCGGATGGCGATACACTGGATGCCAACGACGTTGTCTACAGCTGGAACCGTCTGGCAAACCCGGATACTGCAGCGGACTACAGCTATCTGATCGATTCCATGAACCTTGCAAAGAAGGATGATGGTACCCTCGACATCGAGGCATCCGATGATGGTTCAACCTTCACCGTCCATCTCGCGAAGCCCTGCGCATACTTCCTTGATCTGTGCGCATTCCCGGCATTCTTCCCGGTTCCGCAGCAGGCGATTGAGAAGGCTGATCCGGATGGAAAGAACCCAGGTGCATGGGCACTTGAGGCTGGCTTTGTCGGTTCCGGTCCGTTTACGCTGACGTCCTGGACACACAACCAGTCCATGACCTATGAGAAGAACCCGAACTACTGGAATGCAGATGCGGTTTCTCTGAACAAGATCAACTTCATGCTGAGCGCAGATGACACTGCGATCTACAATGCATACAAGGATGGATCTCTTCAGTTCATCGATACGGTTCCGAACGATGAGATCCCGAACGTCATCAACAATGATGATTTCTACATCATCCCGAACCTTGGAACCTACTATGCGTGCTTCAACGTCAACAGCTCTCTGTTCGACGGCAAGACACCGGAGCAGGCTGCCGAGATGAGAAAGGCTTTCTCTCTGCTGATCGACCGCCAGTGGATCGTTGATTCTGTCGGTCAGACCGGACAGGAGCCGGCAGGCACCTTTATTCCGGATGGTATGGCTGATGGAATGGGTGGTGTCTTTGACACAAATGATGATGATTACACCTATCCGGTGACCTGGAAGTTCGGAGACAAGGATGCAGTCGGATACTTTGATCCGAGCACAACCGGCCCGACCGATGACAACATCGCAGAGGCGCGCAAGCTCCTTGAGGATGCCGGCTATGAGTTCACGGACGACAACAAGCTGTCCGACTCCACCCCGATCAATATCGAGTATCTGACCAACGATGGTACCGCGCATGTCGCAGTCGCTCAGTCGATGCAGCAGGATCTGGCAGCAATCGGCATCAACATGACGATCAACTCCGAGGAGTGGAACGTCTTCCTGAACGACAGAAAGAACGGCAACTTCGACTTCGCTCGTGAGGGATGGCTTGCTGACTACAATGATCCGATCAACATGCTCGAGATGTGGCAGACAAGCTCCGGAAACAATGACGCGCAGTTCGGAAGGTAATCAAGGCTGTGTGCCGGATCCGGATGGATGGACAATCTGCTGATGCAGGGAGAGTCCTCTCGGACATCTGAATGAAAAGGCGGCCTGTATGCATATGTGCATGCAGGCCGTCTTTTTTGTAAAGGCGGCCGCTCATCATCGAGCGCGGAGCACGAGATGAGGCCGGCTTTTCGAATGGGGCCGGCCATGCTATAATATCAGCCAAATGTTATCTGAACATGTGGTTTGCAAAGGAGGAGGTCTGGATGGCACGCCGCGATAAAGTAAACTATTACCTCGACCTGGCGGATGTTGTGTCGAAGCGGTCTACCTGTCTGAGAAGGCATTACGGAGCAGTGATTGTCAAGAACGATGAGGTGATTTCAACAGGGTACAATGGTGCCCCAAGAGGAAGGAAAAACTGTACGGATCTGGGGTACTGCATCCGGGAAAAGCTGGGCGTACAGAGGGGACAGCGGTACGAGCTCTGCCGCTCTGTCCATGCGGAGGCGAACGCAATCATTTCCTCAGAGCGGGATAAGATGATCGGTTCGACCATCTATCTGTCGGGACGAGAAGCAGGAAACGGGGAATACGTGCGCAATTCCTGCTCCTGCAGTATGTGCAAGCGCCTGATCATCAATGCCGGAATTGAGAAGGTGATCGTGCGGGACGATGATGAGCACTACAGGGTTATTCCAGTGCAGGAATGGATTGACAACGATGAGTCTCTGACTGGGGAATTCGGATACTGAAAGTCAGGTGGAGTACAGGGATGGAGAAAAGGGAAAGTTTTGGTTCAAGGCTTGGGTTCCTTCTGGTCAGCGCGGGATGCGCGATCGGCATCGGCAATGTCTGGCGATTTCCGTTTATCACGGGACAGTATGGCGGAGCGGCTTTCGTGCTGCTGTATCTGGTTTTCCTCGTCGTGATGGGCTGGCCGGTCATGACGATGGAGTTTGCCGTAGGGAGGGCCGCAAAGAAGAGTGCAGGAAAGTGCTTTCAGGCTCTGGCGCCAGGAGGTGAGAGGTCCGGGTGGCGGTTTTATACTGTTTTTGCGATTATCGGCAACTATCTGCTGATGATGTACTATACGACGGTCGCCGGATGGATGCTGAACTATATGTTCAAGATGGCCTCCGGGCAGCTGTCCGGGCTCGCAGAGGATGAGGCCGGTCAGATCTTCAATTCCATGCTTGCAGACCCCAGGCAGATGGCGCTCTGGATGCTTGCCGTGACGGTGATCGGACTACTGATTGTTGCGCAGGGCGTACAGAATGGCGTGGAGAAGGTCACGAAGCCGATGATGCTGATTCTGTTTATCCTGATGCTGGTTCTGGCGATCCGGAGCATTACGCTGCCGGGAGCCGGTGAGGGGCTGAAATTTTATCTGGTTCCGGATTTCAGCCAGTGGAAGGGGACGGAGATTTTTAACGTCATCTTTGCGGCAATGGGACAGGCATTTTTCACGCTTTCGCTGGGAATCGCCGCGCTCACGATCTTTGGCAGCTATATCGGCAAGGAAAAATCACTTCCGGGCGAGTCGGCAATGGTGATCGTACTCGATACCTTCGTTGCGATCATGGCCGGACTGATCATCTTTCCGGGGTGTTCTGCCTACGATGTGAAAATGGATCAGGGCCCCGGACTGATTTTTATTGCCCTGCCGAAGGTGTTTGCCCGGATGAGAGGCGGACGTTTCTGGGGAACGCTGTTCTTCCTGTTCATGGTATTCGCATCCCTGTCGACGGTGATCGCGGTGTTTGAAAACATCATTGCGATGAATATGGATGCGTTTGGCTGGAGGCGGAAGAAATCGGTTCTGGTGAACGGGATCCTTCTGATCCTTTTATCACTTCCATGCGCGCTGGGCTATAATCTTCTCTCGTCGGTCCAGCCGCTTGGAGCTGGATCGACGATCCTGGACTTTGAGGATTTTCTGGTTTCCAACAATATTCTTCCGATCGGGTCGCTGATCTATGTGCTGTTTTGTACAAGGAAGAGCGGCTGGGGCTTTGATGCATTTCTGAAGGAAGCCAATGCCGGGGAGGGGCCGAAGTTCAGCAGAAAGTTCCGGTTTTACATGACCTATATTCTTCCGCTCGGCATTCTGGCCATCCTGATCGGCGGGTACGTCCAGAAGTTCGCCGGATGACCGGGAAGTGAATCTGCCGCTGGCTCCGGATGGCGTAAAATACAGCCGGAGGCGGCCCGGATTCTGGAGAAAGGGGAAGGATGAAAAGAATGAAGAGTTGGAAAGAGATGGACACAGGCAGCCCTCGGCGGAAGAGATGGCACCGTGCCATGACGGCTCTGCTCCTCGCACTTTTTTGTATGTGCATGCTGCCGTCTGCCGCATTCGCCAAAGAAAAGGAACTTCAGGGGACAATTCAGCGGACGCTGAAAAGGGAACCGCTTCCGGTACGCGGCAGATGGAAGAAAGTCAGAAAAAGATACCGTTTTGTCTCTTCGGATGGCAGGCTGCTGCGGGGATGGCTGAAAACCGGGACCCGGACCTATTACCTGGATCAAGGCGGATTCCGCGTAACGGGGCAGGTCAGACTTGGGAAAAACAATTATTATTTCCGGAAGAATGGTGTTCAGCAGTTCGGTTATATTAAAATCGGAAAAGTAACTTACTTTTTCGATCCGGCAGACCACGGTGCGAGGAGCTCTGCGGTCATTGTTGTGCGTGGGGTGCCGAATACGGCACCGATGACTGAACCGCCGGAAGATCAGGTCACCGTACGGAATACAGCCCTGAATCTGCAGTTTGATGAAAGCGGAGCATTTTATGACAACAAAGGCTACCAGATTCAAAAGGCGACTCTCCGCAGTTTTCTGACTACAGCGCTGCTTCCGGTCGGAAAGACGATGTATATCTGGGGAGGAGGCTGGGCGTCCGGTGCCGAAAAGAAAACGCACAAAGGCAGCATCGAGGCAACTACAATCGGGGTATCTCCGAGATGGGAGCAGTTTTTCAAGAAGGCTTCCAGGTCCTATAACTTTAAAAACTTCCGGTATTTGTCCCACCTTGGGCTTGACTGTTCAGGCTATGTAGGGTGGGTGCTCTACAATACATTCAATTCTGTCAGCGGGCATGGAGACTATGTCATGCCGGCGCAGAACATGGCAAGGACATACGCCGGCTGGGGCTGGGGAGACTATTCGCCTGCGGGAAGCTTCAGGGATTTCAGGCCTGGAGACATCATGAGCCTTCGGGGAGGGCATGTCTATATTGTTCTGGGACAGTGCAGCGACGGAAGTGTTGTCCTTGTGCATTCGAGTCCGAAGGGTGTCATGATCACAGGGACGGCGACAAGGCGGGGGAAAAAGAACAGCCGCGCGGTGAAGCTGGCGGCCAGGTATATGAAAAAGTATTTCCCGCGCTGGTACAGGAAGTATCCGGACAGCAGCAGAGGAACGAGCTATCTGACCGATTATTCCAGGATGCGCTGGACGTTGAGCGGGAATCAAAGCGTTCTGTCTGATCCGGACGGCCTTGCAGGCATGAATGCCCGTCAGGTTCTGAGCCTTCTGCTGGGCGCCGCCTGAGCAGAAGAAACCGTCAGGCGGCTGTCCGCCTGGCGGAGAAACATGGCCCTGCAAATGACAAGCCGGCTATTCTGACAGAGATGTCTGAGAGGCTGGCTTTATGGAAGAATGGATGCAGCGTTCCGGTTTCAGGCTCTGAAGTCAAAGAATACCTTCACAGGGACTTCAAGCGCGTCGGCGATGTCGAAAAGCTTCTCAAGAGATATGGATGTGGGCATGTTCGGGGCTTCCAGGTTGCTGATATGCGTTCGGCTGAGGCCGGAGGCTTCTGCGAGCTCCTGCTGGGTATATCCTTTTAATTTCCTGTAGTAAGCAATTGTCAGTCCAAGCTGCTTGAACTGACTGAGCCGTTCATTCTTCATGTTACTCCCTCCTTCGATTGAGATCAGCGAAGATGATATTATTATAAACGGAATGACAGAGATTTCACTACTTATTTAACCTAATTTAGCCAAATTTTTATTATGAATCAAAAAATCATATAATTATGACAGGAGGAGCGCTATGAAAAAGGTACTGATCTTTCTGGCGGATGGTTTTGAGGAGGTTGAGGGGCTCACACCAGTCGATCTTCTGCGCAGAGGCGGACTGGATGTGACTACGGTTTCCATTATGGGACGCAGGACGGTGACCGGCAGAAGCCGGATTCCGGTGGAAGCGGACTGCCTCTTCGAGACCTGCGGAATTGATGAAGCGGACGCACTGGTTCTTCCGGGCGGGATGCCGGGCGTCACGTACCTCAAAGAGCATCAGGGACTCGCAGAAGCGCTGAAGGACGCAGCTGGAAAAGGAAAGCTGATCTGCGCAATCTGCGCCGGCCCGACCGTCCTCGGCGGGCTCGGGCTGCTGAAGGGACAGAAGGCGACCTGTTATCCGGGTTGTGAGAGCGGCCTGACCGGGGCAGAGCTTTCGACAGACGAGGTTGTGGAGTCCGGCAGCTTTATCACCAGCCGCGGCGCAGGGACAGCCATTCCATTCTCATTGAAGATCATTGAGCGCCTGACAGACCGTGAGAATGCGGCTCGCGTCGCTCAGAGTATTGTATTTTGCGAGAGAGTGGACAGCTGAAAAAATCGGTAGTATACTTAAAGTCCGTGTGATATAATACCACAACGGCTGTTTATAAATAACGATTCGAATCAGAAGGAGTAAAGCTGCAATGAGCGTTACGGTAGAGAAGAAAGAGCATAATATGGCGGTTCTGACTGTCACAGCCACCGCAGAGGAGCTGACGCAGGCTCTCAACGATGCGTGGAAAAAGGACAGGAAGAGAATCAATATCCCGGGCTTCCGCAGAGGAAAGGCACCGAGAAAGATGATTGAGCAGATGTACGGAAAGGGCGTCTTCTTTGAGGATGCTGCGAATCTGGTCCTTCAGAGAACCTATGACAAGGCTGTCGAGGAGAGCGGGGAGACGGTTGTTTCCCGCCCGAAGATCGACATCACTCAGATCGAGGAAGGGAAGCCGTTCATCTATACTGCAGAGGTCGCTCTGAAGCCTGCTGTGACGCTCGGTCAGTACAAGGGCGTGGAGGTTGCAAAGACGGAGATCTCTGTCTCTGACGAGGAGATTCAGAAGGAACTTGACAAGGAAAGAGAGCGGAACGCCCGCATGGTCGATGTGGATGACCGCCCGGTTCAGAAGGATGACCACATCAAGCTTGATTTTGACGGAAGCATTGACGGCGTTCCGTTTGACGGCGGCAAGGCGGAAAACTATGAGCTGGTGGTTGGATCCGGTTCCTTCATCCCGGGATTTGAGGATCAGATTATCGGAAAGAACATCGGCGAGGAGTTCGATGTGAATGTCACATTCCCGGAGGATTATCAGGCGGAGAACCTGAAGGGGAAGGCGGCTGTCTTCAAGTGCAAGGTAAACAGCATCCAGGTCAAGGAGCTTCCGGCACTTGATGATGACTTTGCCCAGGACGTCTCTGAGTTCGATACGCTTGAGGAGTACAAGAAGGATGTCGCTCAGAAGATCCGCGAGCGCAAGGAGAATGAGGCCAAGGCGAAGAAGCAAAGTGAGGCGCTTGCCGAGGCTGTCAAGAATGCGGAGATGGATATTCCGGAAGCGATGGTTGAGGAGCAGGCTGCCCGTATGCTCGATGAGTTCAGCCAGCGGATCGGCCAGCAGGGTCTGAGTATCGATCAGTACATGCAGTTTACCGGCATGGACCGCAAGAAGATGATGGACCAGATGAAGCCGGAAGCACTGAAGAGAATCCAGAACAGCCTGGTGCTGGAAGCCGTTCAGAAGGCGGAGAAGATTGAATGCAGCGATGAGCGGTTCGACGAGGAGATCGAAAAGCTTGCGAAGGCATACAATATGGAGAAGGATAAGCTGACTTCTCTGATGGGTGAGGAGTCCGTCAAGACAATGAAGGATGAGATCGCAACCCAGATGGCGGCAGAGTTCATCGCAGACAATGCGGTGGAGGTTGAAAAGCCGGCAGAGGAAGAGAAGAAGGATATTCCGCAGGAGCAGCCTGCGGATGTATAAGCCGTTCTCAGCGGAACCGGCAGGATACTGATTGTGAGAGTCCCCATATGCGGATTCGGACGGACGAATTCGTCCGTACCGTTTCCACCGGGGACTTTTCGTTTAAGGAGGATTCGCATGAGCCTGATACCTTATGTCATAGAACAGACGTCCAGAGGGGAGAGATCGTATGATATCTTCTCCAGGCTGCTGGAGGACCGGATCATTTTCCTTGGGGAAGAAGTCACAGATTCCATAGCGGACGTGATTGTTGCAGAACTGCTGTTTCTGGAGTCGGAGGATCCGAACAAGGACATCCATCTGTATATCAACAGTCCGGGAGGCTCTGTCACGGCAGGCATGGCGATCTATGATACCATGCAGTATGTGAAGTGTGACGTATCAACGATCTGCGTCGGACTGGCGGCAAGCATGGGTTCATTTCTGCTTGCAGGCGGCGCGAAGGGCAAGAGATACGCGCTTCCGAATTCAGAAATTCTGATCCACCAGCCGTCCGGCGGGACGCAGGGACAGGCATCTGACATGAAGATTGCCGCCGATGAGATCATCAAGACACGGGAGAGACTGAACCGGCTTCTTTCCCAGAATTCCGGACAGCCGCTTGAGGTGATTGAACGCGATACAGAGCGCGATCACTGGATGACGGCTGAGGAAGCGAAGACATACGGACTGATTGACGAGGTTGTAACATCGAGGTAAGAATGGCGAATAAAGGATATGAGAAGATTCGGTGCTCCTTCTGCGGAAAGTCGGAGGATCAGGTCCGAAAGCTGATTGCAGGGCCAGGGGATGTGTATATCTGCGACGAATGCATCAGTGTGTGCTCGGAGATTGTCGAGGAAGAGCTGGGGGAAGAGGAGGAGCTTCAGATGGAAAGCGACATCCATCTGATGAAGCCCCGGGAGATCAAGGCGTTTCTTGACCAGTATGTCATCGGACAGGACGAGGCAAAGAAGACGCTTTCGGTCGCTGTATACAATCATTACAAGCGGATTCTGTCAAATGAGCGGGCGAGCGATGATGAGGTGGAGCTTCAGAAGAGCAATATCCTGATGCTGGGACCGACCGGATCAGGTAAGACGTACCTGGCCCAGACGCTCGCAAAGATGCTGAATGTCCCGTTTGCGATCGCGGACGCGACCTCCCTGACGGAAGCCGGTTATGTCGGCGAGGATGTTGAGAACATCCTGCTCAAGCTGATTCAGGCTGCGGACTATGACATAGAGCGTGCGCAGAAGGGCATCATATACGTGGACGAGATTGACAAGATATCCCGCAAGAGCGAGAATGTCTCGATCACCAGGGATGTGTCCGGCGAGGGTGTCCAGCAGGCGCTGCTGAAAATTCTGGAGGGAACGGTGGCATCGGTTCCGCCGCAGGGCGGGAGAAAGCACCCGCAGCAGGAGCTGATCCAGATTGACACGACCAACATCCTGTTTATCTGCGGAGGCGCGTTCGAGGGGCTCGACAAGATCATCGAGAGCCGGATGGATACCAGGAGCATGGGATTCAAGGCAGATATCCGGACAAAGGAGGAACGGAACATCGGCGATGTTCTGAAGCAGGTACAGCCGGAGGATCTCATCAAGTTTGGCCTGATCCCGGAGTTTATCGGCCGTGTGCCGGTTGTCGTTTCGCTTGATGAGCTGGACCGCAGCGCGATGATCCGGATCCTGACAGAACCGAAGAACGCGATTATCAAACAGTATAAGAAGCTGTTTGCCCTGGACAAGGTGAAGCTGACCTTTGATGAGGATGCAGTTGAGGAAATCGCGGATCTGACCATTAAACGGAAGATCGGCGCCCGCGGGCTTCGGAGTGTGATTGAAAAGTCGATGAATGATGTCATGTTTGACCTGCCGAGTGAAGACCGGGCAGCAGTCTGCCATGTCACAAAAGATGTCATTGACGGAAAAGAGAAGCCGGAGATCACATTCACGGATGAACCGCTGGATGTCGTTGAGGAGCCCCAAAGCCGCAAAAAAAGAAAAAAGCTTGGAGCGACAGCCTGACTGACTCCGGGAGTGTCTGTTTTTCAGAATGAAAGACAGGGAACAGAAGATGAACGAGGCTCGTGCGCCAATACCGCATGAGCCTCATTTTTAGAATTCCCGTGCAGGAAGGAGAGCGTCAGGGATGAAGATAATAGATGTGAAGCTGGACACGGTCTGCGGATATACGAGTACCCTTCCTGTTTTCGATGAACCGGAGATTGCGTTTGCGGGGAAGTCGAATGTGGGAAAGTCCTCCCTGATCAACGCAGTCATGAAACGCAGGCGTCTTGCGAGGGTTGGGGAGACCCCCGGCAAGACCCGGACAATCAATTTCTATCATGTGGTGGCGGAGGTGCCGAAGGCGCCGGAGAATGGCAGCGAGAATACGTCTTCCCTGCAGCAGAACGTGGAGAATGCCGCAGGGGCTGCAGACAGTCTGCAGGCTGAAGCCGTCCGGAAAAAGAAGCTTCGCTGGAAAAAGGATCCGTCCAGACAGAAGGCGCTAAGCGCGAAGACCGGACAGGCACACGTGAGGAGCAGCCAGAAGGAAGACGCATCTCAGACTGCAGGCCGCGTTCCGACCGAGCGGAAGCCCTTTTTCCTGGTGGATCTGCCAGGTTACGGATATGCGAATGTGTCAGTGTCGGAGAAGGGAAAGTGGGGAGAGATGATTGAGCGCTACCTCAACTCCTCCCCGGGGCTGAAAAAGGTCTTTCTGCTTGTCGATATCCGGCACGAGCCGAATGCGAATGACATTCAGATGTACGACTGGGTGCGGGCGAGCGGGTTTACGCCGGTCATCATCGCGACAAAAGCCGACAAGCTTGGGAAAAGCCAGCAGCTCCGCCAGATTGAGGTCATCCGGAAGACCTTAAAAGCACCGGAGACTGCAGAAATCCTGCCATTCTCCGCCCCTTCCGGACAAGGCCTGGGCGAAATCTACCGTGTGATCCAGCAGGTGATATGATATACTGAATAAGTCCCAGCTGCCATGCGCAGAACTGCGGCACGCTTGCGTGCCAGCAGACCTGTGTACGTGCGGCGACAAAGGTATTAGCACGAAAGCTGCGGAGCAGCGAAGTGCCGCGAGGGGACTTATTCAGGAAAAGCGAATACCAAATTGGAATTTTTGAGGAGCAGAAGGAACAGATGGGCACGAAACAGCTTGAGAAGACGTATAACCCGTCCGGAATGGAAGACAGGATCTATCACAGGTGGCTGGAGAAGGGATACTTTCACGCACAGGTGAATCCGGACAAAAAACCATTTACCATTATCATGCCGCCGCCGAATATCACAGGGCAGCTGCACATGGGGCATGCGCTTGACAATACCATGCAGGACATCCTGATCCGCTGGAAGCGGATGGAAGGGTACGAGGCGCTGTGGCAGCCGGGAACCGATCATGCAGCCATCGCGACCGAGGTCAAGGTCACGAACATGCTCAAGGATAAGGGCATCGACAAGCATCAGATCGGCCGCGAAGAGTTCCTGAAGTACTGCTGGCAGTGGAAGGATGAGTACGGTTCCAGAATCCTGAAGCAGCTCCAGAAGATCGGCTGCAGCGCCGACTGGGACAGAGAGCGCTTCACGATGGATGAGGGCTGCTCCCGCGCTGTCGAGACCGTGTTTGTGAGGCTCTATGAAAAGGGCTGGATCTACAAGGGAAACCGCATCATCAACTGGTGCCCGAAGTGCCAGACATCTCTGTCTGACGCGGAGGTCGAGCATGTAGACCAGGATGGCTTTTTCTGGCATATCAAGTACCCGATTGTCGGCGAGGAAGGAAAGTTTGTCGAGATCGCAACGACCAGGCCGGAGACGCTTCTCGGAGATACGGCTGTCGCGGTGAATCCGGACGACGACCGGTATAAGACGCTGGTCGGAAAGATGCTGAAGCTTCCTCTGACAGACCGTGAGATTCCGGTGATTGCGGATGCGTATGTGGACAAGGAGTTCGGAACGGGCTGTGTCAAGATTACGCCGGCTCATGACCCGAACGACTTCCAGGTCGGCAAGCGGCATCATCTGGAGGAGATCAATATCCTGAACGATGATGCGACCATGAACAGCCTCTGCGGCAAGTACGCTGGAATGGACCGCTACGAAGCCAGGAAGGCGATGGTCGAGGATCTGAAGGAGCAGGGGCTGCTTGTCAAGGTTGTTCCGATCACACACTCGGTTGGAACACACGACCGCTGCCACACGACGGTTGAGCCGATGCTCAAGCCGCAGTGGTTTGTGAAGATGGACGAAATGGCAAAGGCAGCGCTTGAGGTCGTGAAGACCGACGATCTGAATTTCGTGCCGGAGCACTTTGAAAAAACATATACACACTGGCTGGAGAATATCCAGGACTGGTGCATCTCCAGACAGCTGTGGTGGGGACACCGGATCCCGGCATACTACTGCGACGACTGCGGAGAAGTCGTTGTCAGAGCCGGCGGGGCGCCGGACGTGTGTCCGAAGTGCGGCGGCAGGCATTTCACGCAGGATCCGGATTCCCTTGACACCTGGTTCTCCTCCGCCCTCTGGCCGTTCTCGACACTGGGCTGGCCGGATGATACCCCGGAGCTGAAGTATTTCTATCCGACCGATGTCCTTGTGACAGGTTACGACATCATCTTCTTCTGGGTCATCCGAATGGTGTTCTCGGCGCTGGAGCAGACTGGAAAAAGCCCGTTCAAGTATGTGCTGATCCATGGCCTTGTCCGGGACGACAAGGGCCGTAAGATGTCCAAGTCTCTCGGAAATGGAATTGACCCGCTTGAGGTGATCGACAAGTACGGCGCGGATGCGCTGAGACTCACGCTGATGACCGGGAATGCACCGGGGAATGATATGAGGTTCTACTGGGAGCGCGTGGAGAATTCCAGAAATTTCTGCAACAAGATCTGGAATGCGACCCGGTTTATTCTGATGAGTCTCGAGAGACAGCAGGCGCCGGAGCATATATCACCAGAGGAGCTGACCCCGGCAGACAGGTGGATCCTTTCGAAGGCGAATACGCTGGCAAAGGATGTCACCGAGAATATGAATAAGTTTGAACTCGGAATTGCCGTACAGAAGGTCTATGACTTCCTCTGGGACGAGTTCTGTGACTGGTACATCGAGATGGTGAAGCCGCGGCTCTACAGCGATGACGACCAGACGAAGGGTGCGGCACTCTGGACTTTGAAAACAGTCCTGATCCAGGGACTGAAGCTGCTCCATCCGTTCATGCCGTTTATCACGGAGGAACTCTTCACATCGCTGCAGGATAAAGAGGAGACTATCATGCGCTCTGCATGGCCTGTCTTCCGGGAGGACTGGAACGATCCGCAGGAGGAGAAGGAAATCGACGCCGTCAAGGATGCGGTCCGTGCAATCCGGAATGTGCGTACGGGCATGAACGTTCCGCCGTCAAAGAAGGCAAAGGTGATCGTCGTGTCGGATGACGAGGAGGTGCGCGGGATCTTCGAGCGGAACAGCGTGTTCTTTGCGGCTCTCGGTATGGCGAGCGAGGTGAAGGTCCAGAAGGACAAGGAAGGGGTTGCGGAGTCTTCGGCTTCCTGCGTGATTCACAATGCGACCATTTTCATGCCGATGGAGGAGCTGGTCGATGTCGGCAAGGAGATCGAGCGCCTTGAGAAAGAGCAGAAGCGGCTGGAAGGTGAGTTGAAGCGGTCCGACAGTATGCTGGGCAACGAGCGGTTCCTGAGCAAGGCACCGGAGGCGAAGGTTGCGGAAGAGAAGGCAAAGAGAGAAAAGTATGCACAGCTGATGAAGCAGGTGACGGAGAGACTGCAGCAGCTGAAGCGGTAAGGCCGAAGACAGACCGCCGGGATATGAGGCTTCTGCCGGCCAGAGAAAGGGAAGGTGCCCGGATACAATCGCGTCCGGGCGCCTTCATTTTTATTTAATAAAATGTACCAGGTAAGGTCAGCCTGTTTCATGCTACAATGGTCAAAACACCACGGAGGGTATTTATGACCAGATTCAGATATCGTGCAAAGGTGGCGGAGGGATTCTTCCTGCTTCTGCTGTTTTTGCTGATCTTTTCAATTCGCCCGAAGGCAGCGCCCTCGGGCTACCTGCTTCCGCAGAGTTCCTATGCCTATATCACGCAGGAGGAGGTCTCGGGCTGGCCGTCTCAGGCTCTCTGCTATGCCAGGAACGAGATTTATGCGAGAAACGGCAAGATGTTTGAGTCGGAGGAGCTGCAGGCATATTTCAACTCACAGTACTGGTATCATGGGATATATACACCTGATCAGTTCAGCGATTCGATGCTGAACGCCTACGAGACGGCGAATGTTCAGACCCTTCTGGACATCGAGAAGAACCAGGGAGAGTATGTTCTTGATCAGCCGGGGTACTCGTTTGATTCGCTGACCCCTTATGCGGAGGAGGGGGAGCAGGCAACGGAGTCCCTGGCGGATTCTTTCACGGTTGATCCGAACAGCTATATTTTCTCGGACAGCAGCGCGCGGGTCCTGACGGCGCAGGAGATCAGCCAGCTTTCACTCCAGGAGCTGTGCTACGCACGGTATGAGATCTATGCGAGACACGGCTACATCTTCTCTTCGACGGAGCTGTCCGACTATTTCAACGCCAAGAACTGGTACTGGGGGACGGTGGATGCCTCTGCATTCTCTCCGAGTCTTCTGAACTATGTGGAGATCCAGAACATCGATTCTCTTCAGGCACAGGAGCAGGCGCAGGGCGGCTATGCGACGGACCAGCCGGGCTACAGCTACTCGGCGGTGCGCTCTTTCCCGGCTCAGGCAGCCGCAACCGTTTCCGAGAACGATTATATCTTCTATGACAGCGCGCTCCGCTATCTGACGGATGCGGATGTCTCAGGGATGGGTCTTCAGCAGCTGTGCTACGCGCGCAATGAGATCTATGCGCGGAGAGGCTATATCTTCCAGTCATCGGAACTGAGAGAGTATTTCGGAAGCAAGCCCTGGTATTCGCCGACCCTGCCGGCAGATTCATTTTCCGAATCTGTCTTCAATGAATTCGAGACTGCGAATATTGCGCTTCTGAAGCAGCATGAGTATGCAATCAACCCGAACGGGTACCAGCTATACTGACAGGGGGAATGAGAATGTCTCTGAAACTGATCCTGGGTCCTTCCGGCTGCGGGAAGAGCAGAAAGCTCTTCGAGACGGCGCTTGAGGACGCCGCGCAGAATCCGGGCAGGCAGCACATCATCCTGGTTCCGGAGCAGTTTACGATGCAGACGCAGCAAAGCCTCTGCTCTCTGAGTAAAAGCGGCGGCATTCTGAATATTGATATCCTGAGTTTTTCAAGACTGGCGGTCCGCGTGTTTGAGGAGACGGGCGTCAGAAGAAAAACGCTTTTGAAGGAGACCGGGAAAACTCTGCTGCTCCGCCTGATCGCGGACAGGGAGGCAGCCGGTCTTTCTCTTCTTTCAGGGGCGGTCGACCGCCCGGGGGTGCTTGGGGAGCTGAAGAGCATTCTCTCGGAAATGGACCAGTATGAGGTGACGGATGAGGAGATTCAGCGGATGGTTTCCGGATGCGGCGCAAGGCCTGTCCTGGCACAGAAGCTGGCGCAGCTGTCCGTTCTGCGGGAAAAGTACCGGCAGTTTCAGGAGACGCATCAGATGCAGACGGCGGAGACTGTACCGGAGGCGCTCTGCGGGAGAATTCCGGCATCCAGGATGCTGGAGGGGAGCCGTATCTATCTGGACGGGTTCACAGGCTTCACACCTGCGCAGCTGAATGTGCTGAGCGGACTGATGCGGAAAGCGGAGCGGGTGACGGCCGCCTTCACGATCGACGCGAAGGTGGATGGATTCAGCAGGCCGCGTGAGGAGGAGCTGTTCGCGCTGACAAAGAAGACGGTTCAGGCACTCGGGCGCATTGCCGCAGAGACGGGGACGGTCATGGAGCCCCCGCTCGTCATGGAACAGTCCGGAACAGGCAGGTTCAAGGAGGGGAGTGAGCTTCAGTATCTGGAAGCGCACCTGCTCCGGCCTGGAAGGCGGAACCCTTTCCCGGGGCAGAGCGGCAGGCATCAGATCCGGATTCTGTCCTGCGCCAATCCGGCAGAGGAGGCACAGGCTGCGGTCGCGTGGATACGCAGGCTGACCCGGACGAATGAGAATGACGGAGAAACGCTTCGATACCGGGACATTGCCGTTGTGGCAGGGGACTTTCCGACGTACGCGGAGCATCTGAGACGGGCATTCGGCAGAGCGGAAATCCCGTATTTTGTCGACCGGTCGGTGCCAGTCACGCTGAATCCGGCTTTTGAATTTGTCAGGGCGGCATTTGCCATCCTGGATGCCAACTACAGTTATGAGTCAATGATGGCGTTCTTCCGCACCGGTTTCGTGTTCGATGACCGGGAGACGGTGGACATTCTCGAAAACTATCTGCTGGCGGCCGGCATTCGCGGGCATAAGGCCTGGACACAGAGGTGGAGCCGCCCGGCAGGAGACTGCCGGGAGGAGGAGATCGCCGAGCTTGAGGAACTGCGGGAATCGTTCGCGGAGCGTTTTGAGCCATTTGCCGGCGTATGCAGGTTTTCGGCAGGGAAACTGAAAGACTACGCGAGAGCTCTGTGGGAGCTGACAGATGCCTTTGACCTCCAGGGGAAGCTGGCGCTTCTCGCCCGGGAACGGGAGGAGAGCGGACTGCGCGCTGACTCCGAGGTGTACAGCCAGGCAGCCCCCGCCATCGCAGAGGTGCTTGACGAGGCGGTTTCTCTTCTTGGAGACGAGAAGATCAGGCGGTCGCAGTTTGAGCAGATTCTGGAGGCCGGACTCTCGGAGTCAAAGATCGGCATTGTCCCGCCGGGAATCGACGAGGTGCAGATCGGAGATCTGATGCGGTCGAGGATTACGAATGTCAGGGCGATTCTGTTTCTTGGCATGAATGATGAGTTTGTGCCGGGGAGAAGCCATGAAGGCGGGATCCTGACCGATGTGGAACGGGATTATCTGAGACGTCAGGCGTTCCATCTGGCTCCATCCGCAAGGGAGGAAGCTGCAGTCCGGCAGTTCTACCTGTATCTGAGCCTGACAAAGCCTTCGGATTTTCTGATTCTTTCCTGTTCCCGGACGACGATGGACGGAAGTATACTCCGTCCGGCTGCAGCGCTGCTGCAGATCCGTCAGCTCTTCCCGAAGATTGAGATCCAGGATGGCTTGCCGGGCGGCCTGGCCGGGACAGTCTTTCTTCCCAAAGAAGCGCCGGATGCGCTGGCGGGAGTCCTGGCGGCGGGCAGAGACTGGACGAAAGCGGAGAAGGAGGAGCAAACGCCCATGCTCCGGGAGCTGTATCTGGCGTCTGCCGCAGAAAGACCAGAGCAGACCCGCAGGCTTCTGAAGGCACTGGACATTGTGCCTTTGCCGCGGCTGAGCCGTGAGACCGCTAGAAAACTGTACGGAGACAACCTGGAGGGATCCGTCTCAAGGCTTGAGACATTTGCACTCTGTCCGTTCAGGCAATATGCGGTCTACGGGCTGGGACTTCAGGAGCGCAGACGATACGAGGTGCAGGCCTCCGATGTCGGAACGCTGATGCACAGGGGGCTGGAGCTTTTATCGGCGCGGGTGAAGGGAAGCCGGGATGTTTCGTGGAAAACCCTGCCCCCGGAAGCGCTTGACAGGTGGGCAGAGGAAAGTCTCAGACAGGCCTGCCTGGAAACGTCCGGCGGGAAATTTGAGGATACGTTCCGGAGCGCCGGACAGTACCAGCGGCTTCTCCGGATCTTCCGCCATGCCGCGGCTGTCCTGAAGCTGCAGCTTGCAGTGGGAGATTTTGAACCGGCGCTGTTTGAGACGCGATTTGATTCAAGGGACAGAAGGACAGCGGAGCCTCTTTTCTTTTCAGATGGAAGCCGGATGAATCTGTCCGGACGGATTGACCGGGTTGACGAGGCGTCCGGAGGGGATGACAGTCGTCTCTTTATCAAGGTTGTCGATTACAAGACCGGTTCGACAGGGTTTGACTTGAACGAGGTCTGGATGGGGACGGAGCTCCAGCTACCGGTTTATATGGACACTGCGCTGCGGATGGAGCGCCAGCGCCACAGGAAGAAGGAGATTGTCTGTGCGGGCCTTCTCTACTTTCCTGTGCGGGATCCGGTCCTGGACAGCAGATACGCCGATCTGGATGATGCTTCCCTTGAGGCGGAAAGAACCCGGAAAATCCGGCCAAGCGGGCTGATTCTGGATGACAGGGAGGCCGTCTCCCTCTTCAGCTCAGACCCGGGCCTTCTGTCTGAGGTCGCGCCGGTGACGCTCAATAAAGACGGAAGCATCTCTGCAGCAAGATCCAGCGTGGCAGACGCGCGGAAGCTGTCCCTCCTGTCCGCATATGCCAGAAGGAAGATGATTGAGACGGGAGAGCGGATTCTCGGAGGGGAGATCGCGCCGTCTCCTCTGAAGGAAAATGACCGGATGGATGCCTGCAGCTACTGCGCGATGAAGGCTGTCTGCCGGTTTACAGGACATGACCCGCAGATGAGGTACCGGCAGATGCCGAACATTCCGCCGGATGAGATCTGGAAGAGGATGGCGGAGGAGACAGAATCAGCCGGAGGCCGGAAGGAAACAGAGATGGACTGAAAGCAGAAGGGCTCCGGGCAGATGCCGGGAAAAAGAGAGAATCAGAAGCACAGGAGAAAGAGGACCGTATGGGAAGAAGCTGGACGGATGAACAGAAGAAAGTCATCGGGACAAGAGGCAGCAGCCTCCTTGTCTCGGCAGCAGCCGGCTCTGGCAAGACCGCGGTGCTGGTTGAACGGATCCTCCGTGAGATTCTGGATCCGGTGCACCCCGTGGACCTGGACAGGCTTCTGATTGTGACATTTACACGGGCAGCGACAAGCCAGCTCCGGGAGCGGATCCGGGACGCTGTGACCGCGCGCTATGAGGAAGAGCCCGGAAATGAACAGCTCCGGCATCAGATGACGCTTCTGTACAGCGACCATATCATGACCATCGACAAATTCTTCCTGATGGTGATCCGGGAACATTACCAGCAGATCGGGCTCGACCCGTCTTTCCGGATCGGTGATGAGGGCGAGCTCAAGCTGATGCGGGCAGACCTCATCTCGGCAGTGCTGGAGGAGGCATACAAGGAGGGGGATCCGGATTTTCTGCGCTTTTCTGACTGTTATGTCTCCGGTATATCGGATGCAGCCCTTGAGGGGATGGTGCTCGATTTCTGGGAAAGCTCGTCGTCGCATCCCTGGCCGAAGGCGTGGCGGCATGCGTGCCTGAGGCAGTATCAGGAGGAACCGTCCTCCTGGACATGGCTCCCGCAGCTTCTCGATGTTGTCCATACGCAGCTTCAGGACATTCTGGAGAACATCGATCAGACGCTTGCCCTCTGTGCGCTGCCGGGAGGCCCGAAGTCCGCGCAGCCGGCGCTGCTGTCTGACAGAGAACTGGTTCTGCAGCTGATGGGAGAGGGTTCCTATGATCAGCTGAGTGCTTTATTTTCCGAGCTGAAATTTGCCAGAATCTCGAAGAAGGAAAAAAAGGGGGAGGAACCATACGATGCTGTCAAGGTGCAGATGGTTGCGGACCTTCGGGACAGCTGGAAGAAAAAGCTCGGAAGCCTCAGGGATAAATATTTCCTGCGTCCGCTCCCGGAGGAGGCGGAGCTGATGAAGCGGACAGGAGCGGATTTTGCCGTCCTGGTCCGGCTTGCAGACCGCTTTGAGGAGGTCTTCACCGAGGAGAAGACCAGAAAGAATATTCTGGATTTCACGGATACGGCCCA
This sequence comes from Porcincola sp. LCP21S3_C12, assembly GCF_052118625.1. NCBI lineage: Bacteria > Bacillati > Bacillota > Clostridia > Lachnospirales > Lachnospiraceae > Porcincola > Porcincola sp. LCP21S3_C12. Next base: position 60,070 of record NZ_JBQKGW010000008.1, read on the forward strand.
TCTTGCGCTGAAGGTGCTCATTGAAAAGGATGAGCATGGAGACATCGTGCCGACACAGGCTGCGCGGGAGTACCAGGACTATTTTGAGGAGATCGCCATCGACGAGTACCAGGATTCCAATGAGATCCAGGAGCTGCTTCTGTCGAGTGTATCCAGGGAAAGCAGGGGCGTATACAACCGGTTCATGGTGGGAGATGTCAAGCAGAGCATCTACCGGTTCCGTATGTCCGACCCCGGTATTTTCATGAAGAAGTACGAAAGCTATCGGAAAATGGCAGAAAACTCGAATGGGGAGGAAGGCGTGCAGGCAGGACCGGGTGTGCAGCCGCAGCAGCCCCGCCAGCTGCGAATCGATCTGCATAAGAACTTCCGCTCCCGAAAAGAGGTGCTTGAGGCCGTGAACCTGATCTTCCGGCAGATCATGCGGCGGGAGGTCGGAGGCGTTGAATACGGGGCAGATGAATCTCTGTATCCGGGTGCCGTGTTCGAGGCCTATCCGGAGCCCTGGAAGGGACAGGAGAAGACGATCTGCAGGCCGGAGCTGATCCTTGTTGAGCCGGGAGATGCCGCAGATGATGAAGCCGGAAGCGGGGAGAAACCGCTCCCGGATGCGATGCATGCGGAGGCGGAGGTGACGGCAGCCCGGATCCTCCAGATCGTCGGTCATGATCCGGTCTGGGACAAGGAAAAGGGGGCCTACCGTCCCGCCGGGTTCCGTGATATTGTCATTCTGCTCCGGACAGCCTCCGACTGGGCCAATACCTATTCCGAGGTGCTGTCTGCCCATGGAATTCCGAACCGTTCCGGCTCGAAAACCGGGTATTTCTCGGCGCCGGAGGTTCAGACCATCCTGGCTTACCTGGATGTCCTGGACAATCCGCGGCAGGACATTCCGCTTGCGGCTGTTCTTCGCTCCGAAATCGGAAGACTGACGGACGACGAGCTCTCCATGCTGAAGGCGGGCAAAAGAAAAGATTCCCTGTATGACTGTGCGGAAACCTTTCTGTCTGTGTATGCCCACGCCCGGGCAGAAAAACAAAAGGATTCAGACAGGCCCGCCGGTGCTGTGCAGAAGAAAACAGAACAGACGGACAAAGGACACTCGGATCAGACGCCGGGTCCCTGGCCGGAAGGAGGATTCTCAGCGCAGCAGGAGGCGGTGCTTTATGAGAAGCTCAGGCAGTTCTGGGAGATGACGGACAGGCTGAGAAGTCATGTCAGTGACACACCGATCCACCAGCTTCTGTGGCAGATTTACGATGAAACCGGATTTCTCGCTGTGTCTGAGGCATCCGAGGGCGGCAGTCAGAAGAAGGCCAATCTTGATATGCTGGTGGAGAAGGCCATCGCCTATGAGCAGACCAGCTACAGAGGACTGTTTCACTTTGTCCGGTATATTGACAAACTGATCCGCTACGAGGTGGATTTCGGGGCAGCGCTCGCGGAGAACGGAAGCGAGGATCTGGTCCGGATCATGACGATTCACGCGAGCAAGGGACTGGAATTCCCGATCGTATTTGTCGCCGGGCTGGGACGGAGGTTCAACCGGCAGGACGCTTCGGCCATGTTTGTGCGGGAAGCCGGAATCGGGGTGGGCATGAATTACATTGATCCGGACCGCCGGGTTCAGGTGCCGACGCTGATAAGAAGCGCGGCAGCGGAGCGGGTGATCCGTGAAGGAATCGGGGAAGAGCTTCGCGTCCTCTATGTGGCGCTTACCCGGGCGGAGGAAAAACTGATTCTGACCGGGACCGTGAAGGACCGGGAGACGTTTGTCAAGTCGCTTTTTACCGCGACAGGCTGCATGACAGAAAAGCTGCCCGAAAGCCTGATTCTGGGAGCGGATGGCTGTCTGACATGGGTGTCAGAAGCGCTCGTCCGGCACCAGCCGGAGGGCGGACGCTTCAGGGAGATGGCGGATTTGCCCCAAAGCCCTGCGGAAAATCCTGCAGCTGGGCTGGAAGGAAGCTTTCTCGTGCGGACCGGCCTGGAGGTGGCAGCTAGGCAGCAGCATGCAGCGGAGGAATCCAGAGAACACCTGGCGGCACTGTTTGATGTGCAGCCGGGGGAGGTTTTTGACCGGCCGCTTCACGATCAGCTCAGGAGGCAGCTTGGATCCCGTTACCCATGGCCGGATCTGTCCGAGATTCCGGCCAAGGTGACCGTATCGGAGCTGAAGCGGCAGGGCTACGAGGCGGAAATGAAGCAGCTGGAGGAGGCGGCCCCCGCATCCTGGACGCAGCAGCCGGACCGAAGCATGGAGGATGCCGTATGCGTTCATGCCGGCCATGGGCAAGGCACGCAGGGGCAGGACAGCGGAGAGCGGAACAGGGTTGTCCCTGCGTTCATGCAGGAACAGACGCAGCAGAAGCCTGTCAGAGGGGCAGCGGCCGGGACGGTCTATCATCGCGTTCTGGCTGACTATGATTTCACCCTGGATGCCGGTCTGAACTCAGTCCTCCGTTGGTTGGAAACTATGGTTCAATGTGATAAAATCACCGAAGGCGAGAAAAAGGCGGTTCAGGCCGGACGGATCGTCCGCTTTCTGAACTCTGAAATTGGCGCGCGGATGAAGAAGGCAGCCGGGAAAGGGGTGCTCCACCGCGAGAATCCGTTCGTGCTGTCCGTTCCGGCGGGAAGCCTGTTTTCAGGTGCGGGGAAAGAAGCAGCAGCGGAGCCTGTGCTGATCCAGGGGACGATTGACGCCTGGTTTGAGGAGGCCGGACACCTGGTTCTTATCGATTACAAGACAGATTATTGCAGACCGGAGCAGAAGGAGAGTCTGGTGCGGAGGTACCGGACACAGTTTCTGCTCTATGCGTCTGCCCTCACCCGGCTGACCGGAAAACCGGTCGGGGAAGCCTGGCTGTATTCGCTGTCGCTTGGCGAGGCGATACCGGTCAGCCTCGCCCCCTGAAGGAGAACATGCAGGCAGGAAGGAGTGCCTGAGGCATATGCAGACACAGACGATGACGCAGAAAAGTGCAGTATTTCAAGCCGCCAGGACACGGAAGGCAGACAGAACAGCAAAGGCAGCCGGGTCAGGACGCTGGTTTCTGATCGGTTTTGCGATCCCGGCGCTGATCATGCTGGTCGGGTATGTTCAGATCGGCGTCTGGCCATTTGGGGACGGGACGGTCCTGATCATTGACTCTCTTCACCAGTATCTGCCATTCTACACGGAATTTCATGAGAAGCTTGTGCACCACTCCTCTCTGCTGTACTCCTTTTCGGCGGGGCTGGGATACAACTTCTGGGCAACCTATGCCTATTATCTGGCAAGTCCGCTGAATTTCCTGATCGGCCTTGTCCCGACAGCGAATGTCTGTGACTTCATGGACTATCTGATCCTGCTGAAGGTCGCACTCTGCGGCGGAACCATGACCTGGTATCTGCATCGCAGAAATCCGAAGTCAGGGCTCCTTGCACCGGCATTCGGGACGATGTATGCGGTTTCTTTCTTCATGATCGGGTACTATTTCAACATTATGTGGCTGGACTCCATTGCGATGCTTCCGCTGATCATGAAAGGGATCGAGCAGATTTTCGGCATCGGTGATGGCGGCCGTGTGAGCGGACGCTCCGATGGGCGCCTCTACGGGGCAGCACTGTTTGTGGCGCTCTGGTGCAACTATTACATCGGGTTCATGCTCTGTCTGTTTTCTGTCCTGTATGTGTTTGTCTGCCTTGTGTACACCGGAAGAATGAAGCCGGGTTTGCTTCTGCGCCGTTTTCTGCGTTTTTTCTGGTATTCCATCCTTGCGGGCGGCATGGGCAGCATCGTCCTTCTGCCTGCTTACCGGGCGCTGAAGGCCTCGGAATCCATGCAGTCGAATACCTTTCCGAAGGTCATCAAGTTCTACACAGACTTCGTGAACCTCTGCCTCGCCCATTTTGCAGGAATCAAACCGGTTAATATATCGAACTCCCAGGTCGGGCTCAATGCATACTGCGGCGTGTCCGTCATGCTGCTGGGCATCCTGTTTCTGCTTGACAATCGGATTGCGCTCAGAAGGAGGATTGCGAAAGGCGTCCTGGCGGGCTTTCTGTTTCTGAGCTTCTCGATGAACGTTCTGAATTACATCTGGCACGGCTTCCATCAGCAGAACGGACTGCCGAACCGGTTTGCGTTCATCTATATCGCCATCGTGCTGGTCATGTCGTTCGATGCCATCGCAGATGTGCCGAAGCTGGCTGTCTGGCGGATCCTTGCCGCCGGCGTCATCCCGATATCCTTCGCGGCGGCAGCCTGGTATCTGGAGCTGGGGCAGGACAATGAGGGCAATGCCTATCCGGTCTCCGCCTACGAGATCACATTCCTGCTTCTCTGCGGGTATCTGGTGCTGCTCCTCGTGATCCGCCTGTATCATATCCGGCGGCTGGTTTTTTCTGTGCTGGCCGGAAGCATCCTGATCTGTGAGTCCGGCGTGTCGGCTGTCTGGGGAGTCGTCTGCAACGATTCCGTGACGCGTTCCATCTATCTGAACGACCAGAAGTCATACAAGACACTCGTTCCGCAGATGCATGACAATACCTGGTTCCGGTCGGAGGTTGATTCCCAGCGCATGCGGGATGTCACCCTGTTCTGCGGTGGCAATGCGGTCGTCATGTTCAATTCCACGATGCAGGAGTCGGTCACAAACTTCTGCGACCGGATCGGTATGGAATCGAGGACAAACAAAAACGGCTACAACGGGGTCACGAAACTGATGAACGATGTGCTGGGCATCAAGTATGTCCTTTCCGCACAGGGAACCGGCAGCACGCTCTATCAGTTTCAGAAGCAGACGTCGGATGGAAACCTGACCATCTATAAGAATGAAAATGCACTGGCACTCGGGTTTATGGTGAATCCGGAGATCCGGGACTGGGACATTTCATCCGGGACGCCGATCGATGTCCAGAATGACTTTGTGGTGAAGGCGGCCGGACTTGATCCGATCTATACACTCGACCGTTACCTCACCATGCAGAACGGGGAAGCAAATGAAATCCTGATCCCGGACGGGAAGCAGGTTTATGCTTATCTGCCGGAGCGTGTGGCGGAGCTGAAACTGACCACACCGGAATTCAGCAAAACCTATGAGACATTCACAGACCATCTCTATGTGATCAATGCGGCGGACGGGGAAAATTTGGCGCAGATGACTGCATCGACAAAGCTGGGTTCCAGCGCGGAGGCGATCATCTATACCTGCCCGGACAGCGCCGAGCAGGCTGTTGTCGACAAGCTGAGAGAGAGTGAGCTTCAGAATGTCTCCGCATCCGGCAATGTGCTGACAGGCGATATCGATGTGAAGAAAGCAGGCGTGCTCCTTCTGACACTGCCATATGACAATGGCTGGCGGCTGTATGTGGACGGGAAGGAAGAGAAGCTTTCGGAGATCGGATCCTGCCTGATGGGGGCCGATCTTGAAACCGGCCAGCATGCCATCCGGATGGTATATATTCCGGAAGGATTCCGGGAAGGGATCCTTCTGACGATCGTCTCCGGTATTCTGTTTGCGCTGTCCCTGTATCTTTACAGCCGCAGGCACAGAGGGGAAAAGAAAGGATTTGACAGGGATATGGACGATGCAAAAGCGTATCTGTCAGCACTGTGCGGGGAAGATGCAGTCGCTGCCGGGGTCCCGATGAGCGCATATACAACCTTCCGGATCGGCGGGCCGGCAGCCCTGCTGGTGAAACCGAAGACGGAGCGTCAGCTGGCAGACACCATTCTGTATCTCAGGCGCATGGAACTTCCGTACTTTGTTGTCGGAAATGGCAGCAATCTTCTGGTCAGTGATGCTGGCTACAGAGGTGTGATCGTCCGTGTGGCGAAGAATCTCAGCCAGATACGGATACGCGGGGATATTGTCGAGGCGCAGGCAGGCGCGATGCTTTCAGCGGTCGCGGCGAAGGCGCTGGAAGCTTCCCTGACCGGGATGGAATGTGTCTCCGGCATACCGGGTACGATCGGCGGGGCTGTTTTCATGAACGCGGGCGCTTATGGCAGCGAGATGAGGGACATCGTTGAATCTGTCCATGTGCTGACAAGGGATGGAAAGATTATCCGGCTTTCCAATGAAGACTGCCAGTTCGGTTACAGGATGTCCAGAATTCAGACGGAAGGCATGACGGTTCTGGATGTCAGTCTGAAGCTTGAGCCGGGCGATCCCTCGGCAATCCGTGAAAAGATGGACGATCTGAGGACCAGGCGGGCTGAGAAGCAGCCGCTTGAATACGGAAGCGCAGGCTCCACATTCAAACGGCCGGAGGGCCACTATGCCGGAGCATTGATTGATGAAGCCGGCATGAGAGGGTTTACGGTCGGAGGCGCGATGGTCTCGGAAAAGCATGCGGGCTTTGTCGTGAATGTTTCCGGGGCGACGGCGGAGGATGTGCGCGGGGTCATCCGCAGGGTTCAGGAGGCTGTGATGGAGAAAAGCGGTGTAAAGCTTGAACCGGAGGTCCGGATGCTGGGGTTTGAAGATACGGAGGGCGAGGAATGAGATTCGTGATCGTGACAGGGATGTCCGGTTCCGGAAAAACTGCCGCCCTCAAGATGCTGGAGGACGACGGCTATTTCTGCGTAGACAATCTCCCGCTGGAGCTGATCGGAAAGTTTGCCGAGCTGGCAGGCAATCCGGCGCAGGAATACAGCAAGGTCGCGGTCGGATTTGACTCCCGATCCATGCTGAGGGGACATTCGGTGGAGGATTTTTTCCGGACCATGAAGCCCTACAGTTACGAAATCCTGTATCTTGACTGCAGCGACCAGGAGCTGGTAAGACGGTATAAGGCGACCCGCCGGATTCATCCGCTTGCCGGAACCGGACGGATTGAAGCCGGCATTGCAAAGGAACGGAAGCTTCTGGAACCTCTCAGACTTCGGGCGGACTATGTGATTGATACCAGCGATATGCTGACGAGGCAGCTGCAGCAGGAGATCGGTCATATCTTCCTCGAAAATCCGGGAGAGGGCAGTCTGCTGATATCCATCCTGTCATTCGGGTTTAAGTTCGGGATCCCCTCCGACGCTGATCTGGTCTTTGATGTCCGTTTCCTTCCGAATCCGTTTTATGTCGAGGAGCTTAAGCACAAAACCGGAAATGACAAGGACGTGCAGGCGTATGTCTGCCAGAATGGGGAAGCAGATACATTTCTGCAGAAACTGACCGATCTTCTCGAGTTTCTGATCCCGAAGTATGAGCTGGAAGGAAAGAGACAGCTGACAATCGCTGTCGGGTGCACAGGCGGCAAGCATCGTTCGGTGACGATGGCAAACCGTCTGAACGAATATTTTGAGACAAGCGGGAAGTATCCGGTGGTGCTGCTCCACCGGGACATTACCCGTTGAGAACGGAGGAATACAATGTCATTCTCCGGGGAAGTCAGGGAGGAACTGGCAGGCTGCACAGATACTGCCAGACATTGCAGGATTGCATTTCTTGGGGCTGTCCTGCACAGCTGCGGGGAATGCACCGGCGGTCTTGTCCGGATCCGGACAGAAAACCGGTATGCGGCGGATGCCTGCGAGAGCTGCCTGGAGCGGACGCTGCCTGGAAGCTGTCAGAGAGAGACGGAAACGGATGAAGGAAAGCTTCCGGTATACTGCATCAGAGTGAAGAACCGCCCGGACAGTCTTCAGCTGATGGAAGCTGTCCGGATGGAAGGCGCATATCCGGACGGAAGCTTCCGGGATTTTGTGGTGGACAGGCTGCTGCTTCAGAAGCTGTGCTGCCGGAAAGCCTACCTGAGAGGAATCTTTCTTCTGACCGGATCCGTAAGCAATCCGGAGAAGAGCTACCATCTGGAGCTCGTCTGTCCGGATCTGGAGGAGGCGGATCTGATCGTCTGGCTCATGCAGTCGCTGGGCTTTGATCCCCATGTCATCGGGCGGCAGAATCATCAGGTGGTGTATCTGAAGGAGGGCGGCCAGATCTCGGACTTTCTTGGCGCGATTGGCGCGACAAACAGTCTGATGAAGCTTGAGAACGCACGGATTGTGAGGGACATAGCCGGGACGGTAAACAGGCGGGTAAACTGCGAGACAGCGAATCTGATGCGGACCGTCGATGCGTCTGTCAGGCAGATCCGGGATATTCAGTACTTGAAAGACAGAGGAGAGCTCGAAAAGCTCCCGGAGAGTCTGAAGGCAGCCGCTGAGCTGAGGCTGAAATATCCGGATGCCACGCTCAGGGAACTTTCTGAGGCAAGTGTTCCGCCCGTCGGAAAATCCGGTTTCAATCACCGGCTGATGCGGCTGGGCAGGCTTGCGGAAAAGCTCCGGTCTGAGGAAGGATGAATGGTTGATATGGCTTTGTACAATATAACCTTGTATCTGGCATTTGTGGCTGCGGGATTTCCTGCTGGCGTCTACAGCAGTATATGGACACAGATCAGCGGCGGACTGACGGTTCCTGTTACCAGTATCAGCCTCTTGAGAGCGATGATTGCAGCAGGCGGCGTGCTGGCCTGTATTCTGTCTGTCAGAACCAGTCAGAAGCGGGAGAGAATCTTCGATCTGTGTCTGGCGGGCGTGAGTCTTGAGACCCTGGGGGTGATCGGGCTCGCCCTGTCAAGAATGTTCTGGCATCTTTGTCTCTGGTCGTTCGTACTCGGGCTTGGGCTTGGGATGAGCCTGACGCTTCTTTGCATCGTTGTCATCCGACATGATCAGAGGACGGTCATGCTCCAGTTTTCCGGGACAGGAGTGGGGGCATTTGCCGGAAGCTGGATCCTGTCAGCTGCCATGTCGCTTTCCGGAAGCTGGCGGACAGGCTGCGAGCTTCTGGGGCTTGTCCAGATCCTGACTGCCTTTCTGGCGTTTTTCATCCGAAGATCGCTGATAAAAGGGCAGGACATGCGGAGAAAACTGGATGACAGATCGAGAGAAATCGATATCTTTCGGGAACAGGAACGCCGGCGTATTCATGTGGATGAAGCCGGACTCAGGCGGGCAGAGAAGGAATACATCACCCGGTCAGCTTTCAGCTGCGCTGCCGCATTTCTTTCCGGGGTTCTGACGCTGTGCATGGTCCTCTGGCCGCAGAGCTACAGGGTGATCGAGACGGGGGCGGCACAGGAGATGACCGGATACGGCGTTCTGATGGTGAGTCTTGGGATTGCGGCCGGCAGGGTGCTTGCGGGTGCGTTCCGGCCGGAAGGAAGGGTGTCAAGACTGATCTGGATGGGAACAGCCGGAGCGCTGCTTCTTCTGGAACAGTATCTGATTCACATCGGGGGACTCACAGATCGGGGGATGCTGTTCTTCCAGCTCTTTGAGGGCATAACGGTGGGACCGGTGTTTCCAAAGCTTCTGCTTCTGGATGACGTACGTCTCGACCGGGAGGCAGAGACAGCGCTTCTGTCCCTGCTTCCTGCCTTTGCACTCGGAGCTGTCATTGTTGTCACACCACTGACGCAGGCCCTGGTCGGAGCGGGACAGACACACTGGTTTCCGCTGTGGCTTCTTGTGGTGGCTGCCTGCCTTGGTGTTTGCCTGTTTTTCGGTGTAAAAGACGGGAAGGACTGAGAGGTGTCAGATGGAACATTACGTGATCACTATATCGAGAAAGTTTGGCTGTCTCGGGCACGAGATCGCAGGGTGCCTCGGAGAACTGCTCGGGGTACCGGTGTATGACCGCAGCGCAGTCGAGGCACAGGTTCTCAGCACGGGGGCCGAAGCGCGCCTTCTGGCCGCCACACAGCTGGAGGAAGGCCGGAAAAAGGCACAGTTTCTGCTGTTCCGGAAAGAAGCGGACGGCGAGAAAGATCTTCGGGCACAGGTAATGTTTCAGGCACAGTCGGAGGCTTTGAAGTCCTTTGTGGAGAAAAGCTCCTGCATTATTCTGGGCAGAGGCGGCGATGAGGTCTTCAGAACATATCCGCGGTGCATGAATGTCTATATTTTTGCACCGGACGAGGTTCGCCTTCAGAACTGCGTCAGGATGCTGCACACGGACGAGGAGGCGGCGAGAGCCCTGATTCACAGGGAAGACAAAGCCAGGGAAGACTACAGACGCCAGTTCTGCAGCCACGCTTCGGATGTGACATATGGCCGTCATATTCTGATGGATTCGAGTCTGTTCGGTGCGGAGGAGAGTGCCCGGATTCTGGAACAGGCGGCGCGCTACCTGTTCAGCCTTCCGAAAGAGAATCAGGAGGACAGTTTGCATAAGGCAGGAGGAATGACGATATGAAGTGCCCATACTGCGGGAGTGAAGATACCAGAGTGACCGATTCGAGACCAGTGGAGGAGAGCAATTCCATCCGGCGCAGACGGCAGTGCGACAGCTGCGGCAGGCGGTTTACAACTTACGAGAAGATTGAGACGATTCCGCTGGTTGTGATCAAGAAAGACCACACAAGGCAGCAGTATGACCGTGCGAAAATCGAGGCAGGTGTCATGCGGGCCTGCTATAAGCGGCCGATTCCGGTGGATGAGATCAAGAAGATGATCGACCGTGTCGAGACAGAGCTTTACAACCAGGGAGGCGGGGAAGTGAAGAGTGCCGAGATCGGAGAGAAGATCATGGACGGTCTGAAGGAACTCGATCCGGTCGCGTACGTCCGGTTTGCGTCTGTCTACAGGGAGTTCAAGGATGTCGGGACGTTCATGGACGAGCTGAAGAAAATTATCAACTGAAGGATGAAAGTTAAAGGTGAGCAGTCATGAAAAATCGTCTGGAGCAGCTGCTGAACGGGCAGTTTGAGTATGATATTCCACATATGCAGCTCTCCGGGCGCACAGTCCGGATCGAGACGGAAGCAGGCGGGCACGCGAAGGGAGCCTTTGTTGTCACGCATCCGGGTGAGGGGAAGGTCCGGGGCTTTCTTCATTCAGATAATCCTCGGATTCTTCTGGAGAGCCCGGAGTTTTACGGGCATGAGAACATCGTCCGGTTTGAATTTGACACAGAAGGACTTCTGCCGGGGGAGACGTCGCAGGGGACGATCTTCATCAGCTCCGGGCTCGGACAGGATGAAGTCCGGGTCACGGTTCATATCAAGGAACAGAAGGTACCGGAGCCTTACAATGAGCAGGAACTGGTCGATGCCGCGCGGAAGGATTTCGCGGCTGCTTCCGGGCTTTTCTCTTCCCCGGCATACAGAACCCGGATGATGATGGCGGATGCGCCGGCAAGGGCACTGTACAGCGGCCTGGAAGGGGAGAAAAACCCGCTCAGAAGGCTCGAGGAGTTTCTGGTCGGGACCGGGGCGAAGGAAAGCGTCGACATCAGCTGCGACTGGACGGGACGAAAGCTGGTTAACCCGGAGGGGACGCTGAGGGAACCCATCCATCTGACTGCCAGTACCTGGGGGTATCTCGAGATCAGCATTTCATCGGATGCGCAGTTCCTGCGCCCCGAGAAAAAAGGACTCACAACGGAGGAGTTTGCAGGCGGAAGCTGCGAGGTCGGTCTGATCATTGATTCAAACTTTCTGCATGCCGGTAAAAACTACGGGCGCGTGACAATCCGGACCCCCTACAAGACGATGGAGCTCGAGGTGCGGGCTGACAGGATCGACGACGGGGACGCCAGAAGGCTTCACAGAGTCCGCTGCCTCATGCGTAAAAAGGCGCTGACGCTGTATCTTGATTACCGGGCGGGCAGAGTGGACCTTCATAACTGGGCAAGTCGGACAGACTCTGTTCTGAATGCCTACAGACGTGCGCAGGGAAGGGATGTCTACGCGGATCTGTTTTCGATTTTTATCCTTCAGGCAGATGGAAGAAGACGAGAGGCTGAGCGGCTGCTGTCTGAGCTGGAGAAGACCCCTCAGCGGCTGGACACACCGGACCGATATGCCTTTTTTCTGTTCCTGACATCTTTTTTTACAAGAGACAGTGCATATCTGGATGATGTCCGAAAAGAGGTTCGGAGACTCACGGCGGAGAATCCGTCGAGCTGGCAGATTCGCTGGGTATGTCTGTATCTTTTCGAGGATGCGGCGGCCGGGGAGGAGCTGAGACTGGATGCCGTGACCAGACAGATCGAGCTTGGATGCAGCAGTCCTGTCATGTATCTCGAAGGTGCGCTTGCGCTGAGAAAGAAGCCGTCTCTTTTCCATGAGATCACGCCGGCGATCCGTCTGATCCTGAATTTTGCGGCCAGGCAGGGCCTTCTGACAGAGCAGCTGTCTCTGAAGCTTGCCTCGATCGAGCGGCGCAATCCTCACTACGACCCTGTTCTGTACAGAGTGCTGGCGGACTACGCACAGAAAAGCGGTGCCAGAGAGGCACTGACCGCTCTTTGCGCGATGGCAATCGAGGGCGGTCAGAAGAGCAGGCGGTTTTTCCCGCTTTTTCAGATGGCTGTTATGAAGGAAGTGTCTGTGACAGGCCTGTATGAGTATTATATGGATGCCTGCGAGGAGTACCGGATCGAGACGATGCCGGAGGTGATCAGACGCTATTTTGTCTACAACGATACGCTGGACTGGCACAAAAAGGCAAGGATCTTCCGGAATATGGCGGACGGAAGAAGGCAGATCCCGGGAATCTTCAACAGCATGAGACCTGCGATTGGAACGTTTCTGACCGAACAGCTGGCCCAGAGCCACATTGACAACGATCTTGCAACGCTTTATTCGGAGTTTCTGACACGGCCGATGCTGACAGACCGGCTTGCCGCGAATCTGATCCGGCTTCTGTTCACCTACAGGGTGGAGTGCCTCAGCCCGGGGATGAAGAAAATTATTCTGGTGGACAGCCGGATGCAGCAGGAGCGGGAAGTGCCATTGAAAAATGCGGCAGCTCTTATCCGGATTTACTCTGATCAGACCAGAATTCTGCTGGGCGACGGTGAGGGAAAACGGTATGCCTCGACATCTCTGTATATGGCGGACCATTTCCTCGAGGATCCGAAGCTTCTTGAGATGTGCGCGGAGATTGTACCGGATGCCCCGGAGCTGGCCTTATTCTATACACTGAATACGGTCAGGGATCAGCCGGTCAGTGCAGCCAACCTGCGGTATTTCCGGAAGGCATCCGGGATGCGCAGACTGTCGGCGGATTATCGGAAAACCGTACGCAGCTGGCTGCTTGACTATTACACGAGAAATCAGGATGATCCGTCACTGGATGACTTCCTGAAGGAGCTGGATCTCTATGACTATGCGGATGCCGGTCTGGTGAAGCTTCAGGAACTGCTGACAGGCGGGGGACTTTACGAGGAAGCATACAGGCTTGTACTGAAGTACGGGCACGACCATACGCCCCTCAGTCTTCTGGTCCGAATCTGTTCCCAGATGGTGCTGGAATCAGAATATCAGGAGGATGAGAAGCTGCTCGGATACTGCAGCAGCTGTTTCTTCTCAGGAAAATATGACAAAAATATCCTGTCCTACCTTCTGATGTATCCGGACGGATCCGTCCCGGAGATGAAAAAGCTGTGGAAGGCCGGGAAAGAGTACGGGCTCGATACGATGAAGCTGGAGGAACGCATCCTCTCCATGATTGTCTTTGAGCAGGAGGAAATGGAGGAGAGCGAGCCAATCTACGCTTCCTACCGGGCTTCGCTGGGGAACAGGCGGCTCTGTCAGGGGTATGTGATCCTGATGTCGTACAGGTACCTGGTTCGAAATCAGCCGGCGGACAATGTGCTGTTCGAGGATCTGCTTGCTGATTTTGAGCGGGGCGGGAACCTCCCGGATGTCTGTGCGCTGGCACTTCTGAAGCATCTTTCCGGACCTGGCAGCAGAAATAAAGCACAGGATGAGGCCTCCCGGAGGCTTCTGAAGCGATATGAAAACCGGAACATGAGATTTTCGTTTTTTGCTGCATTTCCAGAGCCGTTTCATGCTGTTTCCGGAATCAGGGAGAAGGTATTTTTCGAGTATACGGCTTCCCCGAAGAGCGTTGTGACGCTCAGCTTCAGAAGAAAGGGATCCGGGGAACCTTTCCAGACCGAAACCATGCAGGATCTTTTCTGTGGAATACGTGTGCGGGAATTTATTCTGTTCGGCGCACAGGAGCTGGAATGCTTCACGGAGGAAGCACGGACTGACGGAACACGGATTATCTCCGGGGTCCGCACCCTGAAGGCGGCTCCGATATCTGATGATGAGAAGGAGACCCGGTATGGGCGGCTGTCAGCGCTGTCAGACGCACTGGCTCGCGGAGAGAGGGAAGAGGCAAGGAAGATCCTGATGGATCTCCGCCGCACGGAAACACTGACGGGGGAACTGTTTACACTGATCTGACCGGAAAGCCGGAGGGAGGAACCAGCATTGATGAATCGGAATGAAATCCTGATCGGCCTCCAGCTGTCTGCGCACGGAGCGCAGCTTACCTGGTATGGGGATGCGCTGAAGGAGCCGCAGACACTGTCTCTTCCGGGGGAGATGGACAATGGCCTGATGGAGGTCCCGGCCGGAGTCTGGAATGCGCTGAGCAGGGAGGATGCTTCTGAAAAAGCATCAGATTATATCAGGGAGCTTCTGGATATGGTGCCGCAGCTGCAGGGCGTTGAGAAACATAATGTCCGCATCTGCGTCACGGTTCCGGATCTGGATGAGAAGCTGTCAAAACGGCTGAAGACCGTTGTCCGGCAGGCCGGAGTGGATGAACGCGGCATCTTTCTTCAGGATTTTCGGACAAGCTTTTTTTATTATGTGGTGAATAAGAAGAAGGAGCTGTGGAACGGTGATGTAGCCTTTCTGTCCGTGCAGGACGGACAGATGAACGGATATATTCTCCATATTGATAAAACCACCACCCCCCACACAGCATCCTTCAGACAGGAGGCCTCCTGCGATGTCTCCGAAAAGGCGCGGGCAGGCAGGTCGGATGAGGACTGGGACGCCGAGCGGGACAGGCTTCTGTACGAGCTTCTGGGAAAGCTGTTTGAGCGGAGAAATGTGACCGCCAGCTATCTCTATGGCGGCTACTTTGATGCCCGGTGGGCAAAACGCTCCTTCCAGTATCTGACCTTTCACCGCCATGCCTTCCAGGGACAGAACCTGTTCTCGAAGGGGGCCTGCTACGGTGTGATGGCACGCTGCGGAAAGATCCGTATGCCGGATATCATTTTCCAGGGAGTGGACATGGTGAAGGTGAATATCGGCATGAAGGTCCGGGTGAAGGGCAGGCTGGAGACGGTACCTCTTATCCGTGCGGGCGTGAACTGGTATGAGGCATACGGTACTGTGGAAGTGGTGCCGGAATCTGAGAAGAATGTAACAATCCTGTCTGAAGGCGACGACGGCATCGGGGCAGCCCGGCATATCCTGAGGCTGGATCATTTTCCTGCCCGGCCGGACCGGGCGAGCAGGCTGCGCGTGAGCGTGTGGTTTTCGGCGCCAAAGACGCTGGAGGCGGAGGTGACGGACCTGGGGTTTGGCAGCCTGTACCCGTCCTCCGGAAGAATCTGGCGCAGGACCATCCGCATCGCGTGATGGATGTTCAGAAGACAGCGCAGCGCACGGCGTACACTGACGCATGGCAGGCAGCCATGCGGAAAAGGAGCATGCCGGACATGCCAGAGGAGGAATCACGATGGCTTTCGATCTATGTACCATCAGAACAGCAAAGCATCCCTATCTGATTGAGAGCGTGCAGATCAGAATCTGGACGATTGAGGAGCTTTGTTTTTTTCTGCACCGCAATCTATGCCTGATTGATGAGTCGATCGTCAATGAGCGTCTGGCAGACTGGGTCAGCGAGGAGCTTGGCCTCAGGCAGCTCGGTCACAGGCTCAGGGACGCCCTTCAGCGGCCTGACCATGATGTAACCTACTTCATTATGCCGATTTTTGCACAGACCGGCTATCTGCAGCAGGACGAGCTCAGACGCGTCCGGAAGAAGCTCATGGAGGCACAGGTCCGCCCGGAGGAGGAGAATGCGAAGATGAAGGCTGACTATCTTCTTTCCTGCGGGAAAAATGCGGCGGCCTGCACGATCTACAGACGGATACTGGACGGCGGGACGGCGGGAAAGCTCCGCGCAGGTTTTCTGGAAGCCGTCTGGAACAATCTCGGAAGCGCCTATGCGCAGGCATTCCGGTTCCGGGAAGCAGCGGAATGTTTTCTGAGCGGTGAGCAGCTCGGGCATTCCAGAGAGCTGATGAGAAAGTACATCAGCGTGCTTCCGTTTTTTATGACACAGGAAGCCTATCAGGAGCAGCTCCGGAAGCTGGATGTCGATGCGGTCTGGGCAGGAGAGGTGCAGAAGATGAACGCAAAGCTGGCGATGGATGCCATGGAGCGGGTGCGCTCCAGAACAAGGGAGGATGAAGACCTGGACGAAGCGGCAGAAGCTTTGTTCACCTCATACAGAAGGGCACAGGCTTGCGTGTCCTATTCCTTTGTTCTATAATGAACCGCGCATGCCGGGGCTTTTCCGGCGGGCTGACAGATAGGCTTGCTTCTTGAGAGGAGAGAGGTCTTTGGAAGAACGGACGAATAAGAAGGAGACTGGAATTTTCAGCACACAGGAGCTTTCAGACAGCCCTCGCGAGGAATGCGGTGTCTTCGGTATCTATGATTTCTCCGGAGAGGAACAGGTGGCGCCGACCATATACTATGGCCTTCTTGCCCTGCAGCACAGAGGACAGGAGAGCTGCGGGATTGCGGTCAGTGACACAGACGGTCCGAAGGGAGTGGTCCGGAGCAGGCGGGGCATGGGACTCGTGAACGAGAATTTCAACACCGAGAGTCTCGAGGGCCTCAAAGGCAATATTGGTGTCGGACATGTCCGGTATTCGACAGCCGGGCAGAGCACCATCGAGAATGCGCAGCCGCTGGTTCTTAACTATATCAAGGGAACGCTGGCGCTTGCACACAACGGGAACCTGGTCAATGCACCGGAGCTGAAGCGGGAGCTTGCGCGGACCGGCGCCATCTTTCAGACAACAATCGATTCCGAGATCATTGCCTACCATGTCGCGAGAGCCAGGGTAGACACCACCAGCGTTGAAGAGGCGGTGTCAAGGGCGATGGACAAGCTGAAGGGAGCGTACTCCCTGGTCATCATGTCTCCCAGAAAGCTGATCGGGGCCCGGGATCCGTTCGGTTTCAGGCCGCTCTGTATCGGAAAGAGGGGAAAGGCGTACATCCTGGCATCCGAAACCTGCGCGCTCGACGCGATCGGTGCGGAGTACGTGCGTGATGTGGAGCCTGGCGAGATTGTGACAATTTCACCGAGGTTCGGCATCCATTCAGATCGAAGCCACTGCATCCGGTCCAGCAAGACCGCAAGATGCGTGTTTGAGTATATTTATTTTGGAAGACCTGATTCTGAGATTGACCACGTCAGCGTCTATAATTCAAGAATCCTTGCCGGCAAGTATCTCGCGATGGACAGTCCGGTGGATGCGGATCTGGTCATCGGGGTGCCGGAGTCCGGAAACATTGCCGCATTGGGATTCAGCATGGCGTCGGGAATTCCGTATGGACAGGGATTCTACAAGAACAGCTACATTGGCCGTACATTCATCAAGCCCAGGCAGCATGCCAGGGAGTCGGCGGTTCAGGTCAAGCTGAACCCGCTCAGGCCTGCGGTTGAGGGAAAACGAATTGTCATGGTGGACGATTCCATCGTCCGGGGAACCACTTCTGACCGCATTGTCCGGATGCTGAGGGACGCCGGAGCGACAGAAGTTCACATGCGTGTGTCCAGCCCGCCGTTCCTCTATCCCTGCTATTTCGGAACCGACATCCCGGACAGGGAGCAGCTCATTGCCTTCGGACGGAATGTGGAGGAAATTCGTTCCATCATCGGAGCGGACAGCCTCGCTTATCTGTCAATCGACCGGCTGGCAGAGCTGACAGGAGGGCTGCCGGTCTGCAGCGGGTGCTTCACCGGAAGCTACCCGGTTCAGCCGCCGACAGAGGATATTCGCGGAAGCTACGACAAGTAATGGGATCAGGAGGCCGATATGAGTGAATATGACAGCTACGTAAGCCCGCTTTCCAAGCGCTATGCAAGCAGGGAGATGCAGTACCTGTTTTCCCAGGAGAAAAAGTTCCGTACCTGGAGAAAGCTCTGGATCGCGCTTGCGGAGACTGAGAAAGAGCTTGGACTGAATATTACCGATGAGCAGATTGAAGAGCTCAGGGCGCATCAGGATGACATCAATTACAAGGATGCCGAGGCGCGGGAACGTGTCGTGCGGCACGATGTCATGAGCCATGTGTATGCCTACGGCCTTCAGTGCCCGAAGGCGAAGGGGATCATCCATCTTGGCGCGACATCCTGCTATGTCGGAGACAATACCGATATCATCATTATGAAGGAGGCCCTTGCGCTGGTCCGCAATAAGCTGGTGGGTGTCATCGATCTGCTGGCAAAATTCGCAGATGCGTACAAGGATCTTCCGACACTTGCCTATACGCACTACCAGCCGGCGCAGCCGACGACAGTGGGCAAGCGGGCAACTCTCTGGATCAATGAATTCATGATGGATCTGGATGACCTGGAGTACGTTTCCTCCACGTTGAAGCTTCTCGGATGCAAGGGTACGACGGGGACGCAGGCATCCTTCCGGGAGCTGTTTGGCGGAGATGATGACAAGATTGACCAGATCGATCCGAAGATTGCAGAAAAGATGGGATTCTCAGGATGCTATCCGGTGTCCGGGCAGACCTATTCGAGAAAGGTTGACTCCAGGGTTCTGAACGTGCTGGCAGGGATCGCCCAGAGCGCACACAAGATGGCAACGGACATCCGGCTGCTTCAGCACGCCAAGGAGATCGAGGAGCCCTTTGAGAAGAGCCAGATCGGATCAAGCGCCATGGCGTACAAGAGAAACCCGATGCGCTCCGAGCGCATCTGTTCCCTCTCGCGCTATGTCATCTGCGATGCTCTGAACCCGGCGATTACAAGCTCGATCCAGTGGTTTGAGCGTACGCTCGATGACTCCGCGAACAAGCGGATATCCATTGCGGAAGGTTTCCTTGCCATCGACGGAATTCTGGATCTGTGCCTGAACATCACGGACGGACTGAAGGTATACCCGAAGGTCATTGAGAAGCATCTGCGGGAAGAGCTGCCATTCATGGCGACGGAAAACATTATGATGGACGCTGTCAAGGCCGGCGGAGACCGCCAGGAAGCGCACGAGCGGATCCGGGAGCTGTCCATGCAGGCTGGCCGCAGGGTCAAGGAGGAAGGGAAGCCGAATAACCTGCTTGAACTGATTGCGGCGGATCCGATGTTCCATCTTGATGCGGAGAAGTTGGAGAAGTCTATGGATCCGAAGAAGTATGTCGGCCGGGCACCGCGCCAGGTCGAGGTCTATCTCAGAGACATTGTGCGGCCGAGGCTTCAGAAATATGCGGGCAGCGTGGTCGAGCAGGCGGACATCGAGGTATAAGCCTCAGCCGGTCATGCGGTTTTGCCGCGGATAAACAAACACAGCGTTTCCCCGCATTCAGAATCGGGGAATCATCACAGGAGGAAAGAATATGGTACAGGCAGTTGTCGGCGCAAACTGGGGCGACGAGGGAAAGGGCAAGATTGTAGATGTCCTCGCGAACAAGGCGGATATTGTTGTCCGCTATCAGGGCGGCGCGAACGCCGGCCACACGATTGTAAACAAGTATGGAAAGTTTGCTCTCCATACGCTGCCGAGCGGGGTCTGCCATCCGGAAATCACCAATGTACTTGGAAATGGCGTTGCGCTCAATATTCCGCTCGTGGTGAAGGAGATTGAGGACATCACGTCGAAGGGCGTGCCGACACCGAAGCTGCTGATTTCCGACAGGGCGCAGGTCGTGATGAGCTACCACATCCTGTTTGACCAGTGCGAGGAGGAACGTCTTGGAGGAAGGTCCTTCGGATCCACCAAGTCCGGGATTGCTCCATTTTTCTCGGATAAGTACGCAAAGATCGGGTTCCAGGTCTGCGAGCTGTTCGATGACGACATCCTGAATGACCGGATCGACCATATCCTTCCGATCAAGAATGCGCTCCTTATGAACCTGTACCACAAGGAACCGCTCACACACGAGGGCCTGCTTCAAGAGCTTCATTCGTACAGAGACATGGTAAGACCGTATGTGGCAGACACGGCGACCTTCCTTGAGAACGCGATCCGCGACGGAAAGACCATTCTTCTTGAGGGACAGCTCGGGACGATGAAGGATCCGGATCAGGGCATCTATCCGATGGTGACCTCTTCTCCGACGCTGGCTGGCTACGGGGCAATCGGTGCAGGAATTGCGCCGTACGAGATTTCCAGAATCATTACGGTTTCGAAGGCATATTCAAGCGCAGTCGGCGCAGGCGAGTTTGTCTCCGAGATCTTCGGAGACGAGGCAGATGAGCTCCGCAGGAGAGGCGGGGACGGCGGCGAGTTCGGCGCGACAACCGGCAGACCGAGAAGAGTCGGCTGGTACGACTGTGTGGCTTCCCGGTATGGCTGCAGACTTCAGGGCGCAACCGATGTCGCGTTCACCGTCCTGGATGATCTGGGATATCTGGATGAGATTCCGGTCTGTGTTGCCTATGAGATCGACGGAAAACAGACGACAGATTTCCCGACGACGCCGACGCTGAGAAAGGCAAAGCCGGTGTGGAAGAAGATGCCGGGCTGGAAGTGCAACATCCGCGGCATCAAGAAGTATGAGGATCTGCCGGAGAAGTGCAGAAACTATGTAGAATTCATCGAAAGCCAGATCGGATATCCGATCACGATGGTTTCCAATGGCCCGGGACGCGATGATATCATCTACCGCGACAGTCCGCTGAAAAAGTGAGATACGGCTGCCGGGTCTGAGCCGGGAAGCACCTGAGAAAAGCCCCACAGTCCAGCTTTGCTGTGGGGCTTTTTTGATGAAGGCGACGAGCCAGAAGCCATGATGCAAGCTTGCTTGATATCATGGGTCCTGGCGGCCGCACAGCATCGAGTGCGGAGCACGAGATGAAGGCGGAGTCGCCGTATCAGGGAGGGCAGAGTGAATCAGCTCTCCTCGATTGACAGGAGGATTTGGATGAAAATTGCTTTGCATGCAGCAATCGCAGCCATCGTGCTCTGTTTTCTGTTTCTCTGCACGGGCTCAATCATTCAGAAGATGAGGGGGAAGAAGGACTTCTCTCTGTCCGGAGCGCTGCTTCTCGGATACGTGATTTATTTCTCACTTTTTGAGGTGATTTGTCTGGCCTGTGAGGTGACACTGACCTCACTCAGCCGCCTGTCAGTGATCATGATGACCATCGGAACGGCCTTCATGCTCGGAGGGGTGGTCTACTGTTTCCGGAGCTGGCTTACCAGGCTTCACAGCCTGAAGCACCGGATCAGAGTGCATGGGTGGCTGCTGGCTGTCGTCATCGCGCTGGTGCTGGCAGTCTGTTTCTTCGCATTGATCTATACGGATGATTCGGCGGATTCTGACTTCTATGTCGGAATGGCTTCGACAGCTCTCTATACCAACACCATCGGACGTTTTGATCCGACAAATGGACGGCTCCTGAAGGCGATCAACCCCAGATATGCCTATGCCCTGTACCCGATTCACAATGCGGTCGTCGCAGATCTGTTCCATATCCCGGCGATTGTCGCGGCGCGCAGCGTGATGAGTGTGATCAATGCATTTGTGAGCTGCCTTGCATATTACAAGCTAGGACAAGTCCTGTTTGCCCAGAAGACAGACAGAAATCTGACGGCGGAAGAGACTGGCCGGATGGGCGGTCAGGGATCTGTATTGCAGACCCGGAAAACGGATGTCTTTACGATCCTGCTGCTGCTTTTGAACCTGTTCTCCGCAACCATCTACATGCCCGGAACCTTCCTGTTCACAAGGACCTTTGAGGGAAAGCATCTGATCGTCAATTTGGTGATCCCTTTGGCAGCGGCTGCCTGCGTGGCTGTCTACAGGGGTGTTCCTGAGGGCACCGGGGAGCAGCGGTTTGTATTCGAGAATCTGTTTTTTCTTCTTCTGGCGGGCGTCTGTTTCTCCGCGAGTGTCTCGGTGCCGGCCTTGATGACCGCCGCAGCACTGCTCCCGCTTTTCGTTTATTCGAAAAAGTGGAAGCAGCTGCTGCGTCTGTTTCTGGCGGAGCTTCCATTTCTGGTGTGGGCCGGGATTTACGTTCTGAATTCACGCCGGGTATTCATTCTGGCAGCATATAGATGAGGAGGACGATTGAATGGAAGGGATCACAGTCTCAGGAGAAGGCCTGTCTTTTGTCATGACATGCTTCAGAAAATACATGGGCCAGAGCTGGGAGATCGCTGTTTTTTGTCTAGCCGGAATGATTATCAGCGCGCTGACAATCATTCGAAGCAGAAGGATGATGAAAGCGGACGGAGTCGATGCTGCAGAAATGGCGGCGGATTCATCCGGTATGGGTAATGAATCCGGCCCGGTCACACGGATGAACTGGACGCTCCTGGTCATGCTTGCACTGACGGTTTACAATCCCTTTCTGGTCAGAAAGCTGGTGCCGGGGTTCGGGATGACAACCGTATATTACCGGATGTTCTGGGCGTTTCCGCTTATCCCGGCGGCTGCCTTTTATCTGACGGAGCTGGTTTTTCTGCCAGAGAAAAAGATGTTCCGCTCAGCAGTTTTCGTCCTGGCGGCGGCCGGCGTCATTCTGCTCATGCCACTGAATCCGGGCGTCCGCTATCATCTGGCACTCCCGAACAACGTCTATAAGGTGCATGGCGCCATCCCGGTGATCTGCGATGCCATCCATGAGGATTTCGAGGCGTCTGAGCAGTACAGCTACTGGAAAGAACGGGCAGAAGGGATAGACCTCAATACGAAAAAAGGCGCAAGGACATATGTCCTCACGCTCCCGAGATGTGTCTTTCCGTCCGAACTGGAATTTCAGGTCCGGCAGTATGACCCCGGCGTGACCCTAACCTTCAACCGCAACATGCGGCTGTTCTACGAGGGAAATACCTCAACGGGGATACAATATACAAGCAAATCTGCAGCGTACCGGAGGCGGAAACTGATCCTTGACGTCTGCCGGGGGAAAACAGAGGGTGTCGGAACCGAGGATTTTCAGACAGCCATGAAGAAAACCCGTACACAGTACCTGATTGTCAATCCGGCCCAGGCAGATCCCTCCTTCCTGAAGATCGCAGGATGCCGCCTTGTCAGCGAGACCGCCGGATACTGTATCTATTCCTATGGGATCACGAGAGAAGGGTAAGCCCTGGCAGACAGCTGCTGCCGGACAGCTGCCTCTGGACGGCTGCCTCCCCCTCCCCTTTCAATGCTTGTCTGAGGATCCGTGATCACGTTTCTTTCCCGCGGACGTTTTTTCAGAAGCCTTCTGCTCGGCCTGGGCCTTGCGGAAGGCTTCTTTCTGATTTTTGCCGGAAAACACCCTTGCGATCAGCTGCATGGCATAGAGAAGAACCGGGATCAGCACCGTCATGACGATGGATGCCATCAGCCAGCCTTTCGAGTCTGCATTGCCGAATATCGCCAGCAGCATCGTCGCGAGGTACATACCGACCAGGAGAATCGCCCCGATCAGGGCGAGAATTCGCCTTACCTTCTTCATCATACTGTATAAGCTCCTTTCAGCCTCAAGCCGTGTTTCTTGGAAAAATCACTTCGCATCTGCATGAGCAGAGTGTACCACATACGGTCCGAAAAACACAGCAATCTGGAATATCATTGAAAATGGATGGCTGATACGATATACTGTCCCAGTACATCTGGCCCCGGAAACAAGGGACTGAAAAGCCGCCCTGAAAGCGGGAGATGACAATTTGTCGATGAGATTGAGGAGAAACAATATGGCACTTTTGGATGACTGGCGTGCAGTGGCGTACAATACGCAGGCTGACAAGAAAAAGCTTCAGCAGTTCTGGTCCGATTATTTTCTGAAGGAAAAGGCAATCTATGAGCAGCTCCTGAAGGCACCGGACGATGTCGTGAAGGGAACAGTGAAGGAACTGGCACAGAAGTACGATGTCACAGTTCAGACGATGACGGGGTTCCTTGACGGCATCAATGATTCGCTGAAGGAGAAAAATCCGATTGAGACCATGGAAGAGGATACGGAAGTCAACCTTGGCTTTGACAAGGTGCTTCTTTACAAGAACATGGTCGATGCGAAGGCAGACTGGCTGTATGGCCTGGAAGAATGGAAGACCATCTTTGACGAGAAGACTCGCAAGGAGCTGTATCTTGAGGCTAAGAAGATGAATACCATTGTCAGGCCGAAAAAGATCGGAAGGAATGATCCGTGCCCGTGCGGCAGCGGAAAGAAGTACAAGTTCTGTCATGGCCGGACGCCGGAGCTGCAGAAGGAGCTGGAAGAGCTGCTTGCGGCAAGAGGCGAGTAAGGCACATGAACGGGGCAGCAGGCGGCTGGCTGGCAGCAGGGCTCCTGTGTCTTGGATACTATGTCCTGATCGCTGTGTATGCGGGACCTGATGCGGATTTCGGATGGTTCTGGATTGCACTCGGCGCTGCCTTTCTGCTTGCAGCCGGAAGAGACAGACTCGCGGTATCACACCCGGATCTGTTCCCGATTGTCCTTCACAGAATCTATGTGTCCCTTTTGTGCGCGGGGCTTCTCACACTGGCAGGCTTCTGTCTTCCCGTTCTTTCGGGCATGCATCTGCCTGATCCGGAAGGCATAGATTATCTCATCGTGCTCGGTGCGCAGGTGAAGGGTGTCCAACCGTCCAGGGCCCTGAAAAGAAGGCTGGACAAGGCCGTCGGGGCAGCGGAAAAGAATCCCGCCGCAAAGCTGATCCTGTCAGGCGGAAGGGGAAGCGGAGAGGAGATCACAGAGGCTTTATGCATGGCCCGGTATCTCAGGAAGAAGGGAATCCCGGACAGCCGTCTGATCCTGGAAGACAGGTCGACGACAACCAGGGAGAACCTCCTGTTCTCGGACAGGATGACCGGATGCGCGTCCGGCCGATGTGGAATCGTCACCAATGATTTTCATGTTGCCAGAGCGCTTCGCATTGCCCGCAAGCTCGGATATGGCGATGTCAGCGGGATCGACGCCCCGGGGGATGCGTGGATGGAACTGCACTATGTTGTGCGGGAGTCGGCGGCACTGATTGTGGAGGAATTTCGCCATGACAAGACTTGAGAGAAGAGCGGCGCTTCTTGTGGCAGCAGCCGCTGCGGGCGTGGCTGCCTATGGAGTCGGTCTCGCAAAGAAACGCGCCAGATATCTGATTGAGAAGGCTGCAGCAGCCTTTCAGGATGATGCGGCTTCGGAGCCGGAAACAACAGCGCCTGAAACAACAGCGCCTGAAACACATGAAACCCATGAAGTTTCTGAAAACTGATTCTGTCTTGACAAGTATGCGGGGCAGTGATAGTATCAACATGTTTTGAGACAGGAAAGCAGAGGATTACTCTCACCCGGCCGATTTGTTCGCGCCGTGGTTCATATGTTTTCATCCCGGCTTATGATTGAGTGCGCGGGGTGGCTGTGAGCTGCGAGCGGATAACCTGGTTATCCGCTTTCTTGTTTATATGGTCGTTTACAGCGAATAAGGAGGGAAAAGCCATTAGCGATTTACAGATTAACGAACAGATCCGTGACAGGGAAGTTCGTCTTGTTGGCGAAAACGGTGAGCAGCTGGGCCTGATGAGTGCGCGTGACGCGCAGGAGAAGGCCAGGGAAGCAGGACTTGATCTCGTGAAGATTGCGCCGCGGGCGACGCCGCCTGTGTGCAAGATCATTGATTACGGAAAGTACCGCTATGAGCAGGTCCGTAAACAGAAAG
This sequence comes from Porcincola sp. LCP21S3_C12, assembly GCF_052118625.1. NCBI lineage: Bacteria > Bacillati > Bacillota > Clostridia > Lachnospirales > Lachnospiraceae > Porcincola > Porcincola sp. LCP21S3_C12. The sequence continues at coordinate 85,722 of NZ_JBQKGW010000008.1, forward strand.
AGGCCAGGAAGAAGCAGAAGATCGTTGAGATCAAAGAGGTTCGTCTCTCACCGAATATCGATGTAAACGACATGAACACGAAGATGACGTCCGCCAGGAAGTTCCTTGACAAGGGGAACAAGGTGAAGGTCACACTCAGGTTCAGAGGACGGGAGATGGCCCACATGCAGGCCAGCAGACACATTCTTGAGGATTTCGCGAAGGACTGTGAAGACATCGCCACGGTTGACAAGACGATCAAGCAGGAAGGACGCACCCTCACGATGATTCTGTCTGCAAAGAAGAACTGATCAAAAGGAGGAAACAAATTATGCCGAAGATGAAGACCAGCAGAGCAGCTGCGAAGCGTTTCACGAAAACAGGAACCGGAAAGCTGAAGAGAAACAAGGCTTACAAGAGCCATATTCTGACGAAGAAGACGACCAAGAGAAAGAGAAACCTCCGCAAGTCTGCCATCACAGACAAGACGAATGTTTCGAACATGAAGAAGATTCTTCCGTACTTATAATTGTCCTCCTTCAAGAGAACTGATTGAGTATGGTAACGGAGTAAAAGCAGGAGGATAAAAGAATGGCAAGAATCAAAGGCGCACTGAACGCAAGAAAGAAGCATAACAGAGTCCTGAAGCTCGCAAAGGGCTACAGAGGAGCACGCAGCAAGCAGTACAGAGTCGCAAAGCAGACTGTCATGCGTGCACTTTCCACCGCATATGCCGGCCGCAAGCAGAAGAAGAGACAGTTCCGTCAGCTCTGGATCGCCCGCATCAATGCAGCGGCACGTCTGAACGGACTTTCCTACAGCAAGTTTATGTTCGGCCTCAAGCAGAGCGGCATTGAGCTGAACCGCAAGGTTCTGGCGGACATGGCTGTCAACGATGCAAAGAGCTTCGCTGAACTTGTCAGCATCGCAAAGGAAAAGGTTGCATAAATACCGGCAGCGGTGAGGGATGATGCGTCATCCTTTCTTGAAGCTGGATAGGGTGCCAGACAGCTGATGCTGCCTGGCACGTTTTGGTTTACAAGGGTGCCGGCTGATGCGGAAACCCGCTGCAGATTTTTAAGAAAAACATGGTTTCGGGAAACATTGGAAAATATCAGAAAACACAAAAAATATCAGATATATTCAGAACATTGTGCCTGGAAAATGTAAAAAAAGATGTTGACAAGCACCCTGTGCTTTGGTAAGATAACATTCGTTCGCGGAAGTGTCGGAATTGGCAGACGAGCAAGACTAAGGATCTTGTGGTATTCGTACCGTGTGAGTTCAAGTCTCATCTTCCGCAGCACAGAGAACCGTCCTGATCAGCAGGGCGGTTCTCTTTTGTTATTCGTTTTTCTCAAGACAAAAACATCTTGCAAAAGTAAATGGGATGGTATATAATTTCTGCTGATTCTGGCATGGGGTTTTTATGCCCTTTCACCGAATCGTTCTGAAACAAACAGACATCGAGAAAGGAGGCTGGATTATGAAGGTTCGTTCTTCTGTGAAACCGATGTGCGAGAAGTGCAAGGTTATCAAGAGAAAAGGAAGAATCATGATTATCTGCGAGAACCCGAAGCACAAGCAGAGACAGGGCTGAGCAGATCCAAAGCGGTATGTACGCACAGAACTGTGCGTTGACAATATACGATGAGATAAAAACCTGCCGGAGAGCTGACGTGTATCCGGACATGAGGACAGGATTATTTCGTTGGAATATTGCCCTTAATACCGGCTCAGGATTCGTGCGGATATCGCCCGCGCCATTTCAATACCGCAAGGCAGGGCGCGCACATTTGCAGGGATGAAAATCCCGGCTTAATGAACCGGAAAGGCTGTCTGCGATTGCAGCAGCTGGATCGACGCAGAGCATCGGTCCCAGTTAAAGACAATTCATTTTAGGAGGATTTATTACATGGCTCGTATAGCTGGTGTAGACTTACCGAGAGATAAGCGAGTTGAGATCGGCCTGACTTATATCTACGGAATCGGCCGCACAACTTCCAACAAGATTCTCGCCAAGGCGAGTGTCAATCCTGATACCCGTGTCAGAGATCTCACCGATGAAGAGGTTGAGAACATCCGCAGCGCGATGGATGAGATGGAAGTGATGGTGGAGGGCGACCTTCGCCGTGACACTGCGATGAACATCAAGAGACTGACCGAGATCGGATGCTACAGAGGTGTCCGCCACAGAAAGGGACTTCCGGTTCGCGGCCAGAAGACCAAGACGAATGCGAGAACCCGCAAGGGACCGCGCCGCACTGTTGCCAACAAGAAGAAGTAATCAACAGACTCGGATGATCAATCAGAAAGCAGGTTTATAAAAGAATGGCAGATAAAAAGGGTGTAAAGAAAGTCACTAAGAAGCGTGTCAGAAAGAATGTAGAGAGAGGCCAGGCACATATTCAGTCATCCTTCAACAATACGATTGTGACGCTGACGGATGCTGAGGGCAATGCTCTTTCCTGGGCAAGTGCAGGCGGACTGGGCTTCAAGGGCTCCAGAAAATCTACTCCTTATGCAGCACAGATGGCGGCTGAGACAGCTACCAAGGCTGCAATTGTTCATGGCTTGAAGTCGGTCGACGTGTTTGTCAAGGGACCGGGTTCGGGACGCGAGGCTGCAATCCGCGCTCTGTCCGCGAATGGTCTCCAGGTCATCTCCATCAGCGATGTGACTCCTGTTCCGCACAACGGATGCCGTCCGCCGAAGAGAAGAAGAGTCTGACCGTATGAGGTCTCTGCAGCCGCCTGAGGCTCCTGCTTTTATGCTCTGAGCCGGATGCGGAGTCTGGGTACGAAAGGCTTGCAGGGATGGTATGCAGATTGAATAAATGCCATCAACATATATGGAGGTAGATCATAAATGGCAGTCAATAGAACACCTGTGCTGAAAAGATGCAGATCGCTCGGAATGGAACCTACCGTTCTGGGATATGACAAGAAGTCGAAGAGAGAGCTGAAGCGCGCCCGCAGAAAGGTCAGCGAGTATGGCCTGCAGCTGCGCGAGAAGCAGAAGGCAAAGTTCATTTACGGCGTAACGGAGAAGCCGTTCCGCAATTACTATAAGAAGGCAGAGAGAATGCCGGGCATGACCGGCCCGAACCTGATGATTCTTCTGGAGTCCAGACTGGACAACGTCATCTTCCGTCTTGGCCTTGCAAGAACAAGAAGAGAGGCTCGCCAGATTGTCGACCACAAGCAGGTTCTTGTGAACGGAAAGTGCGTCAACATCCCGTCCGCACTTGTGTCTGCAGGCGATGTCGTCGAGATCAAGGAAAAGTGCAGAGACTCCCAGAGATATAAGGATATCGCAGAGGCGACCGGCGGAAGACTCATCCCGGAATGGCTTGAGCTGGATGCTGAGAACTTCAAGGCGACCGTCAAGAGCCTTCCGACCAGAGAGATGATCGATGTTCCGGTCGATGAAGTCCAGATCGTCGAGCTGTATTCCAAGTAATTACACGGGGATACGCAAAAGTCAACAAGGCACACACCCATATAAGGAGGGACTGAGTTGCTCGATTTCATCGTTCCTAAAATTACAGTTGCAGAGATTTCCGACGACAAAAAGCATGGCCGCTTTGTTGTGGAGCCGCTGGAGCGCGGCTACGGCATCACGCTCGGCAATTCTCTTCGAAGGATCATGCTCTCCTCTCTTCCGGGAAGTGCTGTGAGCCAGGTCAAGATCGAGGGAGTGCTCCATGAGTTCAGCTGCATTCCGGGCGTCAAGGAGGATGTGACAGAGATCATCCTCAACCTCAAGAGCCTTGCGATCAGAAATCACAATACATCCGATGAGCCAAAGACAGCTTATATCGACTGCTCAAAGGAAGGAGTTGTGACTGGCGCGGATATCGAGGCTGATCAGGATATCGAGATCGTCAATCCGGATCAGGTGATCGCGCATCTGAACGGCGGATCTGACTGCAAACTGAACATGGAACTCACGATTACAAACGGAAGAGGCTATGTCAGCGCGGAGAAGAGCAAAAAAGACGATATGCCGATCGGTGTTATCGCCGTCGACTCAATCTATACGCCGGTTGAGCGCGTCAATATGACGGTTGAGAATACCCGTGTCAAGCAGAATACGGACTACGACAAGCTGACACTTGATGTCTGGACGAATGGAACACTTGCACCGGACAAGGCGGTCAGCATGGCAGCACAGGTTCTGAGCGACCACCTGAAGATGTTCATTGATCTCTCAGATGCGCCGGTGCAGCCTGTCCTTACAGACACAAAGCAGGAGACAGACGGCGGACAGCTGGATATGACGATTGATGAGCTTGAGCTTTCTGTTCGTTCATACAACTGCCTGAAGAGAGCCGGAATCAATACCGTCGGTGAGCTTTGCAACAAGACACCGGATGATATGATGAAGGTTCGCAATCTGGGCAGAAAGTCTCTTGAGGAAGTCCTTGCCAAGCTGAAGGATATGGGACTTTCACTGCGCAGCAGTGAGGAAGTATAACAAAAGAGATTCAAAGATTCACATAAGAAACCCCGGGAACCGAAAGGGACCCTGAGATTTACATGCAGGCGGTAAGACCGAAGGATGCGCGCCTGCATGTCAGGAGTTTGGAGGATTTAAAAACATGTCAGGATACAGAAAACTCGGCAGAACATCTTCTCAGAGAAAGGCTCTGCTTCGCAGCCAGGTTACCCAGCTTCTCTATCATGGAAGAATCATCACCACCGAGTCCAAGGCTAAGGAAGTCATGAAGATTGCTGACGGTCTGATTGCGCTCGCAGTCAAGGAGAAGGATGACTTCCAGACTGTGACCGTGACCGCAAAGGTTCCGCGCAAGGATGCAGAAGGAAAGAGAGTCAAGGAGGTTGTCGACGGAAAGAAGAGAACCGTCTACGACGAGGTCCAGAAGGAGATCAAGAAGGACAATCCGGCAAGACTCCATGCAAGACGCCAGATGCTGAAGGTGCTCTATCCGGTCACAGAAGTACCGAAGGAAGCTGCCGGAAGAAAGAGAAATACAAAGAGCATCGATCTGCCGAAAAAGCTTTTTGAGGAGATCGCTCCTAAGTATGCTGGCCGGAACGGTGGCTATACCCGCATCATCAAGATCGGAGAGCGCCGCGGTGATGGAGCGATGGAGGTCGTTCTGGAGCTTGTCTAATGCTTTCTGGCGGCAGATATTGCGCCATACAGATTCAACTGGAATGAAGAGGCCTGGCCTGCAGCTGCAGGCCGGGCCTCTTTTTTGAAGGTATTGGTGAGGGCGGCGAGCCGGAAGGCCTATGGAAGAACTTCACATGATTCCGACAGATACAAGGATCCGGGTCCTTTTTCTGCTCGGGGAGGACAGCATGGATGCCCTCTGCGTGCGGGAGGCGGGACGCGTATACCTGAAGGATATCAGCAGCAGGGGTGCCAGTGTGCAGATCGTGCAGCGTCAAAGCTGGAAGCAGACGTATTCTGACGCGGACCTTGTTGTTACGGATGATCCAAACCTGTCGGGGACGCTTGCTGGCAACGGATTTTTCGTTGCGGGATATCAGCCGGATGAAGACGGCGGCTTTTTCAATGGCGCTTCTTATGTTCTGCAGTCTTTCGAGAATGTGGATGCAGATGATCTATTGAATGCATACAGACGGTGGAGGGGAATCCCTGTCTGTATCGGGAAGACAAAGCGTCTCTTCATACGGGAAAGTACCAGGGAGGATTATCCGGCACTGAGCAGGATTCTCGGCGAGGTCAGGGAGACAGATGCCGGAAGCATCAGTCTGAGGCAGAACATTGAAAAAGACCAGTATCTTGCCTATATCAAGACAGCCTACAGGTTCTGGGGGTTCGGACTCTGGACTGTGGCGGCAAGAAGCAGCGGGGAGATTGTGGGCTGGTGCGGGCTGATCCCGAAAACGGACAGCCTTTCACCGGATGGCAGGATTGAACTGGGATATGTAATCGCAGAAAAATGGCGCGGGCAGGGACTTGGAACGGAAGCCTGCCAGGAAATTCTCCGCTATGCGGCTCAGAAGGCCGGGATCGAGGAAATATGGGCTTTGATCGAACAGCGGAACAGGCCTTCTCTCAGACTCGCGGAAAAGCTTGGTTTCAGAGAGAGGATGGTCATTCCTGCGTCCGTGTGCGGGATCGACGCCCCGTATGCGGACGCTCGATTGTCTGTACAGAAAGTTGTTGTCAAAGCTGATCAGCACAGCAGGAAGGCAATTCAGGAAAGCTTGTGAGTGGCAGATGATACTTTTGACACTCATATCACATGATGACAGAAGAAAGGAGCAAAACATGGCACAGAATCCAGTCGTAACCATCACAATGGAACATGGCGGCGTCATGAAGGCAGAGCTTTATCCGGATATGGCACCGAACACCGTCAACAATTTTATCTCACTCGTAAAGAAGGGGTTCTATGACGGGCTTATCTTCCACCGTGTCATCGCCGGCTTCATGATTCAGGGCGGAGATCCGGAGGGAACCGGGATGGGCGGCCCCGGCTATTCGATCAAGGGAGAGTTCCGACGCAATCATTTTCCGCAGAATACCCTGAGGCATACGCCGGGTGTCCTGTCGATGGCAAGATCGATGAGCCCGAATTCCGCAGGGTCGCAGTTCTTTATCATGCATGGAGATGCCCCGCATCTCGATGGGGAGTACGCCGCGTTCGGAAAGGTGACGGAGGGAATGGAAGTTGTGGATCAGATCGCACAGTCTGAGACCGATTATTCAGATCGTCCGATGGAGGAGCAGAAGATTCAGTCCATGACAGTTGATACCTTCGGTGTAGATTATCCGGAGCCGGTGAAGTGCTGAACACTGCAAAGTCCTGCACCATCATGAATTCGTGCATTTGGGCAGGGTTACGGAAAACAGGGGTGTGCAATCTCCGAGAAGCCGGCGTCAGGAAAAATCAGATAAGCATAATGCACAAATAGCAAGTATATAAATTGTTAAAAAGAAACAAATCAACGACACAGGGCCAAAATGGTGTTGAAACCATTCTGGCCCTGTGCTATTATTCAGTCATCACCGGAAACGATACCGACAACGTTGCCGACAACGATTCCGGTAAGGCTTCCGATAAGACAGAAGCAACCCAAAATCATGTATGTCAAAGGAGAGGACGAGACATGAAAAAGAAAGCCGTAAGTATTCTTATGACTGCTGCAATGGCAGCAAGCATGCTTGCCACAACTGCAATGGCAGGCGAGACAGAAGCTTCCACCGAAGCTTTTGATCCGGGTACAGGCAAGGTTTACCTGCTGAACTTCAAGCCGGAGACCGACGAAGCATGGCAGACGCTTGCATCCGATTACAGCAGCCAGTATGGCGTCGATGTCACGGTTCTGACCGCAGCTGACGGGCAGTACAACACGACCCTGACATCCGAGATGGCAAAGAGCGATGCTCCGACCATCTTTACAGTCGGCAATGCAACAGCAGCTCAGACCTGGAATGACTACACCTACGATCTGAAGGATACTCCTCTTTACAGCCATCTGACCGACAAGTCACTGACCGTCAACTACGATGGCAAGGTAGCAGCAATTGCAAACTGCTTCGAGTCCTATGGCATCATCTACAACAAGACGATCCTGAATGACTACTTCCAGATGGACAATGCAAAGGCGAAGTCCATGGATGACATCAATTCTTTCGACACCCTGAAGGCTGTTGCAGATGATATCCAGTCCAGAGTCGACGAGATCAACGACAAGTTCGGAACCAGCCTGACTGAGGCATTCGCTTCTGCCGGCCTGGATGATTCTTCCTCCTGGAGATTCTCCGGACACCTTGCAAACCTTCCGCTGTACTATGAGTTCAAGGACGACGGTGTCGATCTGACAGCCGGCGAGCCGACCATCAAGGGAACCTACCTTGACAACTTCAAGAATGTCTGGGATATGTACGTATCTGATTCCGCAGCAGATCCGAAGACGCTGAACTCCGGTTCCTACAATGCAGAGCAGGAATTCGGCATGGGTGAGGCTGTGTTCTATCAGAACGGTGACTGGGAGTTCTCAGCGCTGACCAATCCGGACAACGGATATGAAGTCAAGGCCGAGGATCTCGGAATGATGCCGATCTACTTTGGTGTCGATGATGCGAATGAAGGACTCTGCTCCGGAACCGAGAACTTCTGGGCAATCAATGCAAAGGCTCCGCAGGAAGATATCGATTCTTCTCTTGCATTCCTCAACTGGGTGATCACCTCTGACGAGGGCCGCAAGGCAATGGTCGATGACATGGGACTTACCTGCCCGTTTGATACCTTCACAGGCGATTATGCTTCCAAGAACGCATTCGGCGTCGAGGCAACAGCTCTTCAGTCTGCAGGAAAGACCTCTGTTGCATGGTCCTTCAACGCAACACCGAATGTCGATGACTGGCGCAAGGATGTTGTCAACGCTCTGACCGATTACACCTCCAACGGCGGAAGCTGGGATGCAGTCAAGACCGCATTCGTCGATGGATGGGCACATCAGTGGACACTGGCTCATGAGGGAGAGGCATCAACTGAGGCAGCTACCGAGGCAGCTACTGAGGCTGAGTAAAGATCGGATGTCCGGAAAAGGACAGACAATCTCCTTGATGAAGAGAATGTGAATCACCGGGGATGAGTTGCAGATACAGAACTCATCCCCTTTTTCTCACGAATCGGCTGGTGCCTGATGAGGGGACCGGATCTGAGCCATGGCGAGGGAGAAATTTTTATGCAAAAGTCAATCAAGAAATATTTTCCATTATTCATGCTGCCGACAGCGATTGCATTCCTGATCGGCTTTATTATTCCATTCTTCTATGGAATCTTCCTGTCATTCTGCAAGTTTACGACTGTGACAGACTGGAAATGGGTAGGATTCAAAAACTTTTCCAGAATCTTTGTTGTGAATGGCAAGGTTGATACGACCTTCCTTCATTCCATCTGGTATACGTCACTGTTTACGGTCGTGACGGTTGTGATCATCAATGTCGTTGCATTTGCGATCGCACTGGCTCTGACGAAGGGGATCAGAGGAACAAATTTCTTCCGGACTGCATTCTTCCTTCCAAACCTGATCGGCGGAATTGTCCTGTCCTACATCTGGATGATGATTTTCAACGCTGTCCTTCAGAATTACAGAATGACGATCACCACTTCCCAGTGGAGCGCGTTCTGGAGTCTGGTCATCGTTGTGTGCTGGCAGCAGATCGGATACATGATGGTCATCTACATCGCCGGGATTCAGAACATCTCGCCTGATCTGATCGAGGCAGCCGAGATTGACGGAGCAAACAGCAGACAGCTGCTTCGCTATGTCACCCTTCCGATGCTGGCTCCGACCATCACCATCTGCACCTTCCTGACACTGACGAATGGGTTCAAGCTCTTCGACCAGAACCTGGCACTGACAGGCGGTAATCCAAATCATCTGTCTGAGCTGCTGGCTCTGAACATCTACACAACAATGTACGGTTCGACCGGCTGGCAGGGCGTCGGCCAGGCAAAGGCAGTAATCTTCTTCATCCTGGTCGGTGTGATCTCGCTGATACAGAATAAGATGTCCAGAAGCAAGGAGGTGGCGTGACCATGGCAAAGGCAAAGAAGCTGAACAAGGCAGCGCAGGAGGTTTCAACTGTACGCCGTGCCAGACACGGCGGCCTGCTGACGGTGATCTTCACGATCATATCCCTGATCTGGATCTATCCGCTCGTCGTCGTCACCCTGAACTCCTTCAAGAAGAAGGCGTTTATCTTCAAGAACCCGTTTGGAATCAGCAGGTACTCTCTGTTCAGTGATGGCGCTGAGAAGTGGGAGAAGGGCATCAAGCAGGTGTTCTTCGGCATGAGAAACTATGTGAATGCCTGGAACAAGACCGGGTTCCCGAGAGCGTTCGCGTTCTCATTGTTCATCACCGTATTCTCCGTCATCGCGATCATTCTCTGCACCTCCATGGCAGCATGGTACATCGTTCGTGTGAAGTCGAAGTTCACTTCCCTGTTCTACGTCCTGTGCCTGTTCTCGATGATCGTCCCGTTCCAGATGGTCATGTTCACACTGTCCAAGTTTGCGAACATCCTTCATCTCGGCAATCCGGTCGGTATCATCGTCGTGTACCTGGGATTCGGCGCGGGGCTCGCCGTGTTCATGTTCACCGGCTTTGTCAAGAGCATTTCCCTCGAGATAGAGGAAGCTGCGATGATCGACGGATGCTCCCCGGTGCAGACCTTCTTCAAGGTTGTGCTTCCGATCATGAAGCCGACTGTCATGACCGTCACGATCCTGGAGTCCATGTGGATCTGGAACGACTACCTGCTCCCGGCGCTGGTTTTGAACATCAACAAGTACAAGACCATCCCGATCGCAGTCCAGTATCTGAAGCAGTCCCACGGAAACATTGACTGGGGCGCCATGATGGCGGTACTGGTCATGGCCATCATCCCGATCGTGATCTTCTATGCATTTGCACAGAAGTACATCATTGAGGGTGTTCTGGCCGGAGCCGTCAAGGGCTGATGAAAAACGCATGAAAGGAAATGCACGTACATGAGATATGCAGGAATCCTGCTTCCGATTTCAAGCCTTCCGTCTCCGTACGGAATCGGAACATTTTCAAAGAGTGCCCGTCAGGTTGTTGATCAGCTGGAGGCCTCGGGCCAGCATTACTGGCAGATCCTTCCGCTGGGGCCGACAGGATACGGGGACTCTCCATACCAGTCCTTCTCTGCTTTTGCGGGGAATCCGTACTTTATCGACCTGGACGCTCTGATTGAGGAAGGGCTTCTGAAGAAGAGCGAGGTAGAGACAGTCGATTTCGGGCAGGGGGACGAGACGAAGGTCGACTATTACAAGCTCTATACAAACCGTTTTACGGTTCTGAAGATTGCCTGCGGGAGAAGCCGCTTTGATCAGACAGCGGATTATCAGAAGTTCTTCTCGGAGAACGAGGACTGGCTTCCGGATTATGCGCTGTTTATGGCGATCAAGAATGCAAACGATGGAAAAAGCTTTCAGGAATGGCCGCTTGAGCTGAGAAAGAGAGATCAGGAGACACTCCGGAAGGCAAAGGAGGCATACAGCGGAGAGATCCGTTTCTACTGCTTCCTCCAGTATATGTTTGCAGCCCAGTGGAACAGTCTCAAGAAGTATGCCAACAATCACGGAATTGAGATCATCGGGGACATTCCGATCTATGTGTCACCGGACAGCTCGGATTTCTGGGCGCATCCGGAAATGTTCCAGGTGGATGAGGATGGGAGACCGAAGGCCGTCGCAGGCTGTCCGCCAGATGCATTTTCGGCGGACGGACAGCTCTGGGGCAACCCGCTTTATGACTGGGCTTACCATGAAAAGACAGATTTTTCCTGGTGGAAGAGGAGAATCGATCACTGCCTCAAACTGTATGATGTCGTTCGCGTTGATCATTTCCGCGGGTTCGATGAGTATTATTCCATTCCCTATGGAAGTGTGAACGCAGTGAAGGGAAAGTGGATGCCGGGCCCCGGCATGAAGCTGTTCCGTGCGCTTGCGGAGAACCCGAAGGTGACTTCAAAGTCGATCATTGCGGAGGATCTCGGGTTTTTGACGCCGTCGGTCATCCAGCTGGTAAAGGACTCCGGATTCCCGGGGATGAAGGTCATCGAGTTTGCATTTGACTCGAGGGACTCCGGAAACTATCTGCCGTATAATTATCCGCACAATTCGATCGTCTACACGGGTACGCACGATAACCAGACGCTTTATGCGTGGTACGATGAGCTGTCAGACGACGACAGAAAGCTCGCGGATGATTATCTTGGACTTGCAGATGTACCGAGGAAGGAGAAAACCTGGCAGTTTATCCGGCTTGCAATGGAGAGCGTCTCAGATACCTGCGTGATTCCGATGCAGGACTATTTGAACCTTGACAGCTGGGCGAGGATGAATCATCCTTCCACAACCGGTGGAAACTGGTGCTGGAGATTGAGAAAGGGAGAGTTCTCAGATGAACTGGCCGCGGAGATCAGGAGGCTGACGAAGATTTCCGGCAGACTGACACAGAGAGATACGAAGTGACTGATGGATGGCAGGGCAGGTTGAGAAAGCCCTGCCATCTTTTTGTGAAGGCGACGAGCCAGAAGTCATGATGAAAGCTTGCTTGTATATCATGGCTCCTGGCGACCGCTCATCATCGAGTGCGGAGCAGGAGATGAAGGCGACCGCTCATCATCGAGTGCGGAGCAGGAGATCAGGGCGTTCGGGCGTGAGGCCTGATTCTTCTGCGGGATGGCTGCGGGACAGCATCTGTGCCTGCATACGGATCATTGCATCTGTCTGCGGGACTTGCTATAATGCTTGAGTCTGTGGTCTTTGTGACTGAGACGGAAGGAACAATACAACATGGAACAGATCACAATAAAAGAAATAGCAAAGATCTGCGGTGTCGGTGTCAGCACGGTCTCCCGTGCGATTAACAACCATCCGGACATCAATCCGGAGACAAAGAAAAAGATCCTTGATACCATTGCGGAATATCAATATATTCCAAACAACAGTGCCCGGAATCTGAAGCGTTCGGAGTCAAACGCGATCGCTGTCCTGGCAAAAGGAATCAGCAACCCGCTCTTTGGCGCAATGGTACAGATGCTGGAACGCGATATTCTTGGCAAGCAGTATCTGTTTGTCCTGCAGCAGGTTGATGAGGATGAGAATGAGATCGAGGCTGCAATCCGCCTTGAGAAGGAGAAGCGGCTGAAGGGAATCATATTTCTGGGGGGCGCAAGCCACCCGAGGGAAGACCTGCTTCATCAGCTGACAGTTCCGTACGTCATCTGTACGGTCAACGCCGTGCTCGGGGAGAGCCTGGACAATTTCGGGGTTGTCTCCATCGATGACGAAGCCGAGAGCTATCGGATGGTCGATTATCTCTGCCGGATGGGACATCGGCGGATTGCCATTCTGACCTCTCTGGCGCGGGATTCCAGTATCGGGACGCTTCGCCTTGAGGGCTACAAGAGAGCGCTGAGGGACAACGGAATTGAGTATGACGAATCTCTGGTTGTCACAATGGACCCGGATGAACAGACCTATACGATGCAGAACGGCTATCAGCAGACGAGGAGGCTCCTGAACCGGGGAGTGCGTTTTACGGCAGTTTATGCGATTGCGGATGTGATCGCGATCGGGGCCTGCAAGGCGATCTTCGATGCCGGGCTGAAGGTGCCGGACGATATTTCTGTCGCAGGGTTCGACGGCCTGGATCAGGCATTGTATTACCAGCCTTCCCTGACCACAATCGAACAGCCGATCAGGGAGATGACAACGGAAGCAAGCCGGATTCTCTTTGAACTGATCAACGAGAAGACGGGGCGGAGGTATCGCATATTTCCGGCGAAACTGCGAGAGGGACAATCGGTAAGAAGAATATCAGGATGAAGAGTTCAGACAGAAGATCGATCATAGAAGGCCATGATCTGACATATGAGTACCTCCATTATGACGACGACGGCAATGTGGACGCTTCCTACAAGGCGCTGAAGGGTGTCAGCCTCGATGTGAAGGAAGGGCAGTTCATCGCGATTCTGGGACACAACGGTTCCGGAAAATCGACGCTTGCCAGGCAGCTGAATGCGCTGCTCGTCCCATCGGGGGGTACTCTTTTTGTAGACGGACTGGATACCCGGGAGGAGAAGAATGTCGGGTCGATCCGGCAGGCAGCCGGTATGGTCTTTCAGAACCCGGACAACCAGATCATCGCCTCTGTCGTGGAGGAGGACGTTGGCTTCGGACCGGAGAACATGGGTGTTCCGACGAAGGAAATCTGGGAGAGAGTCCGGAAGGCCCTGAAGGCTGTCGGCATGTGGGAATACAGGGAAAGTTCTCCGAACAGACTCTCCGGAGGCCAGAAGCAGCGTGTCGCGATTGCAGGGGTGATTGCGATGAAGCCGAAATGCATCGTGCTGGATGAGCCGACGGCGATGCTGGATCCGGGCGGACGGGCGGAGGTCATCCGGACAGTCCGTGAGCTGAACAGGACAGAAGGGATTACGGTCATTCTGATCACCCATTATATGGAAGAAGTGATTCACGCAGACCGGGTGCTTGTCATGGACGAGGGGGCTGTTGTGATGTCAGGTACACCGAGAGAAGTCTTCTCAAATGTCCGTGCGCTGAAGGAAATCCGTCTGGATGTTCCTTTTGTCACGGAGCTTGCGGACCGGCTGAAGGAGCGGGGTGTTCCGCTGCCGGATGGGATTCTGACGGTGGAGGAGCTGACAGAGGAGCTGGAGAAGGTCAGGCATGGAGATCAGAATCGAGCATCTTAATTACATATACGGCCTTGGAACCTCTTACGAGAAGAAGGCGCTCGATGACGTCAGTCTGACCATCCGGAGCGGGGAATTCATCGGGATCATCGGCCATACAGGCTCAGGAAAATCGACGCTGATTCAGCATCTGAACGGACTGAACCGGGCATCGTCCGGCCAGATTTTTGTCGATGGGAAGAATATTTATGAGGAAGGATACCCGATGCGGCAGCTCCGGTTCCGGGTCGGACTGGTGTTTCAGTACCCGGAATACCAGATCTTTGAGACGACGGTGCTGAAGGATATCTGCTTTGGACCGAAGAATCAGGGGTTCTCGGCCGAAGAGGCAGAAGGGCGCGCAAGGGCGGCCATGCGCATGGTCGGACTTGACGAGCACTATGAGGACAAGTCCCCGTTTGAGCTGTCCGGAGGGCAGAAGCGCAGGGTGGCGATTGCCGGGATCCTGGCGATGAACCCGGAGGTACTGGTGCTGGATGAGCCGACAGCAGGCCTGGACCCGAAGGGGCGCGATGACATCCTTGGGGTGCTGAAACAGCTGCACCGGGAGCACGGCATCACCGTCGTGCTGGTTTCGCACAGCATGGAGGATGTGGCAGACTATGCCAGCCGGATCATCGTTCTCGACAAGGGGAAGGTGCTGTATGACGATATCCCTGCAAGAGTGTTCTCCCATGTGGAGGAGCTGGAATCGATCGGACTTGCGGCACCGCAGGTGACCTATGTCATGCGGGCTCTTCGGGGGAAAGGATGGGACGTCAGCCAGAATGTGACCACGCAGGAGGAAGCGGCGGATGAAATCCTGGCGGTGCTCAGGAAGGCAGGAATGGAATGCTGAAGGATATGACAATCGGCCAGTATTATCCTGGCAATTCCCTGATACACAGGCTGGATCCGCGCGTCAAGCTGCTCGGAACGCTCGTCTTTATTATATCCCTGTTTACATTCGGCTCGATCCGTGCCTATGCACTCGCGACCGTGGCCGTACTGACGGTAGTCGCTGTATCGGGGGTGCCGCTGCGCTACATTCTGAAGGGGCTGAAGCCCATCTTCATTCTGATGCTGATCACGATCCTGTTCAATCTGTTCATGACACCGGGCACTGTTGTGCTTCAGATCTGGAAACTGAAGATGACAAAGGAGGGCATCCGGTTTGCGATCCATATGGCGGTCCGCCTGACGTATCTGATCATCGGTTCCAGCATCCTGACGTTCACCACGACACCGAACAGCCTGACAGACGGTCTGGAGTCCGGACTCGGCTGGATGAACAGGCTTCATGTACCGGTTCATGAGATTGCGATGATGATGAGCATCGCGCTGCGGTTCATCCCGATTCTGATGGATGAGACGGATAAAATCATGAGGGCGCAGGAAGCCAGGGGAGCGGATTTCCAGTCGGGCGGCGTCTTCCACAGGGTGAAGGCGATGGTGCCGCTCCTTGTCCCGCTGTTTGTCTCTGCCTTCCGCCGGGCGAATGACCTCGCGCTTGCAATGGAGGCGAGAGGGTATCACGGAGGGGCCGGAAGGACAAAGATGAAGCCGCTGGTCTATCACAGAAAGGACTGGATCGCATTTCTTGTCATGGCAGGCTATGTTGCCGCGCAGATTCTGCTGAGAGTGTTTGGAACGTTATGAAAAGAGTCAAACTGACGGTCGCCTACGACGGGACCCATTACCATGGCTGGCAGATTCAGCCGGAGGGGGATACGATCGAGGCTGAGCTCGACAAGCATCTGTCCGAGCTGTTGAAAGAGGAGATTCATGTGACAGGCGCAAGCCGGACAGACGCAGGGGTTCATGCCCTGGGGAATGTCGCGGTGTTCAACACACAGGCCAGGAT
Organism: Porcincola sp. LCP21S3_C12; assembly: GCF_052118625.1. Taxonomy (NCBI): domain Bacteria; kingdom Bacillati; phylum Bacillota; class Clostridia; order Lachnospirales; family Lachnospiraceae; genus Porcincola; species Porcincola sp. LCP21S3_C12. The sequence goes on from NZ_JBQKGW010000008.1 coordinate 101,812, forward strand.
GCCGGTGGACAAGATCGCCATTGCGATGAACACGAGGCTGCCGTCTGATATCCGGATTCAGAAATCCGAGCAGGTGCCGGAAAGCTTCCATCCGCGTTTCTGCAGCGTGCGCAAGACCTACCGCTATCAGATCTGGAACAGACCGGTCCAGAACCCGCTGGTGTCCCGCTACTCTACATTTTATTATTATCCGCTCGATGCGGAGAAAATGAACGAGGCTTCCCATTTTCTTCTGGGGCGGCATGACTTTTCCTCCTTCTGCACGGCAAAGCCGGACAGGCCGAACCATGTGCGCACGATCGAGGATATCTCTGTCCGGCGGGATGGAGATATGATCACGCTGCAGATCACCGGAGACGGCTTTCTCTATAATATGGTGCGCATCATCGCGGGCACGCTCCTGAGAGTCGGCGGCGGTCAGATGAAGCCGGAGGAGATGAAGACCGTTCTCGAGGCGAAGGACAGAAGCCTTGCCGGGGACACGGCGCGGCCGGAGGGCCTGACACTGATGAAAATCGAGTATCTGGACCAGGAACAGAGGGGTTGACAGGGATTGCCCTCATGAATATAATAATTCAGTGCGGCTATGAGCCGCTCATCTCTGAGTGATAAGCGTTTACCGGAAAGAACGCTTTTCCATACCAGGAAGGGCGGATATAACTTCTGCCAGTCCACCGTAAGACGCAGCACTCTCGGCTGCGGATGTAATGCTGATAATGGAGGAAAATCGATGAAAACCTATATGGCGACACCATCTACGATCGAAAGAAAGTGGTATGTAGTCGATGCAAACGGTAAGACGCTTGGACGCCTGGCCAGTGAAGTCGCTTCTGTCCTCAGAGGAAAGAATAAGCCGACCTACACACCGTTCCTTGATACCGGAGATTATGTGATCGTTGTCAACGCTGAGAAGGTGAAGACAACCGGTAAGAAGCTTGATCAGAAGACCTATTTCACGCACTCCAAGTTCGTCGGCGGGGCAAAGTTCACAAGTCTTCGCGAGGCGATTGCGACAAAGCCGGAGAAGGTCATCGAGCACGCAGTATTCGGAATGCTTCCTCATGGATCACTTGGAAGACAGATGCAGAAGAAGCTGTTTGTCTATGCAGGCCCGGATCACAAGCATCAGGCGCAGAATCCTGAGACGCTTACATTCTAAGAGGGAGGGAACGTACTTTGGCTAGCGATAAGTTCTACGGAACCGGAAGAAGAAAGAGCTCTGTTGCCCGCGTTTATCTCGTAGCGGGAACCGGTAAGATCACGATCAACAAGAGAGATATCGATGAGTACTTCGGCCTTGAGACGCTGAAGACCATCGTTCGTCAGCCGCTTGTACTGACCGAGAATGCAGACAAGTTTGATGTTCTGGTCAACGTCAACGGCGGCGGCACAACCGGGCAGGCCGGTGCCATCCGCCACGGCATTTCCCGTGCCCTTCTGGAGGCAGATCCGGAGTACAGAAAGCCGCTGAAGGATGCTGGCTTCCTGACCAGAGATCCTCGTATGAAGGAACGTAAGAAGTACGGTCTGAAGAAGGCCCGCAGAGCGCCTCAGTTCAGCAAGAGATAATGAGGATGCTTTTCATCCCGGAAACGACATGTTTCCGGGATTTTTTAGTATGACCTGCCACTTATTCGGATGCATCCTGTCAAAATCCACCTTGTCAGAATCGCAGACAGATCAGAGGAGAGGAAATTTCCTATGAACGTATTGGAATATGGAAGCCCTGCAGCGGATCTCGTGCTGATTCAGCCGGTCGATGACCATGATCTTGAGGGAATGGATCATGAGATTGAGGCAATCAGGGCTCAGCTTCACCGGGACTTCAGACTGCTCGCATTCAAGGTTGAAGACTGGAACCGGGATCTGTCACCCTGGAAGGCACCTGCTGTATTCGGAGATAAAGCCTTCGGGGATGGAGCACAGGGAACACTCGACGAAATACTGAGTTACTGTACCGACAAAGAAAAGACATACTACATCGGCGGATATTCGCTGGCAGGACTGTTTGCCCTGTGGGCAGCCTGTCGGACCGACCGGTTTGCAGGTGTCGCAGCTGCCTCACCGTCTGTCTGGTTTCCCGGATTTGATACCTTCCTGAAAGAACAGCCCGTCCGGTGCGGGAGCGTCTATCTGAGCCTCGGAGACCGGGAGGAGCGAACCCGGAATCCAGTCATGGCGAAGGTAGGAGACAGGATCCGGGAGACAGCTGCCCTTCTCAAGACGCGCGGTACAGACTGTGTGCTGGAATGGAACAGGGGAAATCATTTTGTGGATGCAGACATTCGAACCGCAAGAGCATTTATCTGGGTAGCAGACAAAGACAGTGCCGCCAGGCAGCGGCGGAATGGAGGCGTTTCATGAAGACAAAAGATGACCTGCTTCGCATGCTGCGGAGCATCGACCACCGGGGGTATCCCGCTTATAAATCTCTTGCGGGAAGCTATGACTTCGGAGTTTATGCACTTCATATTGTCCATGTGCAGGGAGATCCTTTCGCTGCGCCGTCCGATCTGGAGGTTTCCGTAGGGGCGTCGGATGCACGCTGGCCGGCGGAAGCCTGCAGCCGGTACGAGACCCGTGTCGCTCTGCAGGACATGATTCTGAGGCGGTTCAGTGCCGGCCTGAGTCAGGTGTCCGGAAAGGCAGGCGGCTCCGGAAAAAGCGGGAATCTGAGCGCCAGCCGTCCGGGGCAGGAGATCCTGGACAGAAGCGCCTGCCAGCTTGACAAAGAAGGCGGGGTAACGCTTCGGTTTTACGCCGGCTTTCCGGCTGCCGGGCGGACTGTCCTTGCGGGAGAGCTGGAGAAGATGCTGTTTGACTTTCTTCCGGAAGTTGTCAGAAAATCAGCCTGTTCAGATGCCTGGAAAAAGGAAACTGTCCGGGATGTCCTGAACCTGGCGGAAGATCAGGCCTTTCTCAGAAGCGAGCTGGAACGGCGATCCCTGTGTGCCTTCGTCGCAGATGGGGCTATTCTGCCAAGAGAGAGCGGAATCTCCCAGAGGCCGCTGAAGGATGCGCTGCCTTTCCGCTCGCCGGATGAAGACAGAATCACACTTCAGCTTCCGCATCACGGGGCGATCAGCGGGATGGCTGTCAGAAGAGGCATCACCCTGATCATCGGAGGCGGCTATCACGGGAAGTCCACTCTCCTGAAGGCGCTGGAGCTTGGCGTCTATAATCACATCGCCGGGGACGGACGTGAATACGTCGTCACAGATGAGACAGCCGTGAAGATCCGGGCGGAGGACGGACGCTGCGTCAGCGGCGATGACATATCACTGTTCATCAATCATCTTCCGAATCACAAGGATACGACTGCTTTTTTTACAGACAATGCAAGCGGCAGCACCTCCCAGGCAGCCTCTGTGGTGGAGGCGATGGAGTGCGGCGCCAGAACGCTGCTGATGGACGAGGACACCTGTGCGACAAACTTCATGGTGCGGGACGAGCTGATGCAGCGGATTGTCTCCGGATCTGACGAGCCCATCACTCCGTTTTCGGACCGGATGCGCCTGCTCTATGAGAAAGCCGGTATCAGCACCATCCTTGTAGCAGGCAGCTCGGGCGCTTTCTTCAGCCGGGCAGATACCATCATCCAGATGAACCAGTATGAGCCAAAGGATGTGACGGGGAAGGTCCGCGCGATCGTACCGTTCAGAAAACAGGAGAGCGCACCTTCTGTTTCTGTCAGCCCGAAGGAGGACAGACGGTATCCTCGACCCGGCAGTGATTTCCGGGAAGAGCGGGGGCGTGTGAAGCATAAGAATCTTGGCACCGACGGCTTCCTCATCGGACACGGGGAGACGGATCTGCGGCTCGTCGAGCAGCTGGCGGATAGAGAGCAGAGCGAATGCCTCGCAAGGACATTTCTGTGGATGGCGAAGGGCGGAATGAATGGGCGCAGAAGCGTCGCCGCTCTTGCAGACGAATGGGAGCAGACGTTCCATCGGGAAGGATTCGGGATGTACAGGGGAAATGGCCCTGTTTCCGGGAGCATGGCGAAGCCGCGGAAACAAGAGCTGGCGGCAGCCATCAGCCGCTGCAGAGGGCTGATCTGGAGGTAAAAAATCGGGAACTTACATACCAAGGAGTGCTTCCAGGCCGTCCGGACTGAGAATCTCGATCCGGTGCGGCGCGTAATGGATGAGGCCTTCCGATTCCATCCGCCGGAGCTCCCGGTGCAGCGAGGGTCTGGACACGTTCATGAGCATTGCCCACCGGGTCACGGATTCTGGAATCGCGACTGTGAGATTCCCTGTTTTCCGGCTCTGTGTGAGCAGCCAGAAGGCAGCACGCTGTGCAATCCCATTGTAGGAAAACAGTTCGAGCCGCTGCTGCAGCAGGTAGGTGGATGAGGAAATCTCTGCTGTAAAGTTCTGAAGAACGCGGAGATTCTTCTGCATCATCCTCAGCATGTCTTCCCGCTGAAACATCATGATGGTCGAAGGCTGCAGCGCGATGACATCGCAGGGATAAACATGGTCCTCGGAGAACGCTGCAGCCGGTCCAAGCATCTGACCGGGCAGGCGGGAGGTGACGTTGACCTGGCTCCCGTTTGCAAAAGATTTCTGCGCCTGGACGCAGCCTTCCAGAACGATACCGATTCTCGCCGCCTCGTCCATCAGATGAAAGATGGTCTCACCCTTGTCGTAACACTGTACATGGTGCGGCGTTTCCTCCAGGATTGCCCGGACATCAGACGCGCTCAGTCCTTTGAAGAGTGTGCTGTTTTCAAGCAGATGTTCGCTCATAGATATTCTCCTTGCTGCTGTGAACATTCACGGCTCATATTTCTTATTGTCTTTATCGCGATTCATCTTTTCGTAATCGTGTAATCCGTTGAAGCAAATTTTCTCTGGTGTCTTCTGATCAAAAATCCAGTGATCACAAATCCAAAATCCAGTATACACGAAAAATCATAACAAACTGTATCCTGGGATACGGATATAACTGCATCAGCTGTGTATGATCAAAGCTGTCAGGGGAACAGCAAAGAACGGTTCCCCGGAAAGGCGGTGCAGGATGAAAGAGAAAGTCGGAGAGGTATTCTCCATTGCAAAAGACAATGCCCCGGTCAGAGGCTGCACAATCTCCAGCGAGGTTTATGGGGGGAAAAACAGCATTACTTACTTTTCCCTTGCGGAGGGGACGGATATCAGTGCAGAGATTCATCCCTACCGCAAGCTGATCCTGGTCATGTCAGGGAGCGTGGAGGTCTATGGAGAAGGCGCAGAAAGACGGCTTGAGACCGGCGACGGGGTTCTGACGGAGGCAGACAGGGCAGTTGGCATCAGGGCATCGGAGGATGCCGTCTACACGGAGATTTCAGTTCAGAAGGAGGACAGAATGAATACGGTTATCAAGGCAGGAGAGGTGTTCAGGCTTGCGGATCTGGTTCCTTACCAGGACGGAAAGATTGTGAACATGGATGTCGTCCACAATGACAGCATGAAATTTGTCGTGATGTCATTTGACGAAGGAACAGGGCTGGCGGAGCATGCGGCACCGGGAGAGGCGCTGATCTTTGCGCTGGACGGGGAAGGCATCATCGGCTACGAAGGAAAGGAACACGTCATTCACGCCGGGGAAAACTTCCACTTTGCAAAGGGCGGACGCCACTATGTAAAGGCAGGCGGCAGATTCAAGATGGCACTGCTGCTGACGCTGGAGTAAGTCGCCGGATCGTTCAGGAAAAGAGAACAACAGAGGACGATTACGCAGGAAACGGACAGTCGGACTGTTGGCGGAACCGTGATAGACCTGTGATGGTCCATATAAAAGAGAGAGGAGATTCAACAATGAAATACGCTGTAGATGAGAATTGTATCGGATGCGGGCTTTGCAATGCGACATGCCCGGAGGTTTTTTCCATGACAGACGAGGGAACAGCAAAGGCGATTGAGGAGGATGTGCCGGCGTCTGCAGAGGAGACAGCGAAGGAGGCCATGGAGAACTGCCCGGTCGGAGCCATCGGACAGGCCTGAGAACCGCTGAAGGCCGGTTTGGCGCCTTGCGCGCTGAGCAGGCAGACGACTGAACACTGAGGAGATTATAACACCCGATGAGACGTGCAAGGAGTTGAAAAAGCCGGCATGGATGTTGACAGCAGGCTGGAGAGCTGATAGGATAGCACCGTTCATCGGAGGGTGAGTTATTCGTCTGGAAATAACGAGCTGGATAAGATGTCTGGTTGAGATACCGGATTTCTTATCCGGCTTTTTTTTATGAAGGCGACGAGTCAGAAGTCATGATGCAAGCTTGCCTGCATATCATGGCTTCTGGTGACCGCACATCAACGAGTGCGGAGCACGGGATGACGGCGGAAAGGAGACCTGATATGGAAAAGAGAATCGACTTTACAAGCGGCAGAATCGTAGGACCGCTTCTGGAATTTGCAGGCCCCGTTCTTCTGGCTTTGTTTCTGCAGGCGATGTACGGGGCAGTGGATCTTCTGATTGTCGGAAAATTTGCCAGCTCCGCGGATGTATCAGCAGTTTCAACCGGATCCCAGATCATGATGACGATCACCAACATTCTCAGCAGCCTGTGCATGGGGATGACAATTCTGCTGGGGCAGAAGATCGGGGAAAAGCGTGCGGAGGAGGGAGGCCGGATTGTCGGAAGCGGTCTTGTGATGTTTCTGACGGTTGGAATTGTCCTAAGCTTCGCCCTGCCGCTCCTGGCACCGCAGCTTGCCGGCATCATGCATGCCCCGGAGGCAGCCAAAGATCTGACAGCGCAGTATATCCGGATTTGTGGAGGCGGGGCTGTCGTGATCATCGCCTACAACCTGATCGGCGGTATCTTCAGAGGACTGGGAGACTCCAATACGCCGTTTGTGACGGTTCTGATTGCATGCATCTTCAATATCGCAGGAGACCTGACGCTTGTCGCAGGTTTTCACATGGGAACCGCCGGAGCCGCCATCGCGACGGTGGCGGCCCAGCTCATCAGTGTGGTGATTTCGTATATCCTGATATCAAAGAAAACACTCCCATTCGAATTTCGGAGAAAGATGATCCGGTGGGACGGCCGGATCATCCGGCGGATTCTGGTTTTAGGAACCCCCATCGCAGTACAGGATTTTCTGGTCGGCATTTCTTTCCTGGTCATCCTGGCGATCGTCAACTCGATCGGGCTTACAGAGTCCGCAGGAGTCGGTGTGGCTGAAAAGGTCTGCGCGTTCATCATGCTGGTACCGTCTGCGTTCATGCAGTCGATGTCAGCGTTTGTTGCGCAGAACAGAGGCGCCGGAAAGATGGACAGAGCGATGAAGGGGTTCCGTTCGGCAGTCGGAATATCATTCGCCTTTGGTGTCCTGATGTTCTATCTCGCCTTTTTCCACGGTGATCTTCTGTCGGGAATCTTTTCAAAAGACAGACAGGTGATTCTGGCATCGGCGGACTACCTGAAGGCGTACGCAGTGGACTGCCTGCTGACCTGCTTTCTTTTCTGCTTCATCGGTTTCTACAATGGAATGGGAAAGACTTCCTTCGTCATGATGCAGGGCATCCTTGGTGCCTTCGCGGTGCGTGTACCGGTTTCATATCTTATGAGCAGACAGACGCCGGTTTCTCTCTTTCATATCGGGCTGGCAACACCCTGCTCAACCGCCGTGCAGATCACTCTGTGCTTTATCTATCTGTGGTTTCTGCGCAGACCAGGCAGAACGACATCCGATCGAAGCTTTTTTACAAACTAGAAAAGGGATTGCATAACGCATCATGTCAGTGTGTAGGTATCCCCACGGACGAGCAGGACACCGTCCTTTTCCATGGCACGCAGTTCCCGGCACAGGGATGTCCGGTTGACATTCAGGTAGTGTGCCAGCTCGGACTTGTTCATCGGGAGTGTGACGGTGCTGCCCTGGATGGGCAGCCCGCGGGATGCCCCTGCCTTTGAATCCCCTGTCAGCTGAAGTCTCAGAAAAGACAGAAGCTTGTCCCTCAGGGTGTCTCTTGAGAGAATGTCGATTTTCTGCATCAAAGCCAGGTTCTTTCTGGAGAGCAGCTCATACAGGTTGGATACCAGCGTTTCGTGGAAGACACATCGGTTGCTGCAGGTATGGAGCATCTTTGCAAGCGGAAGGCAGAGCACCTGCGAGGGACGGGCGGCAAGAAATGAGACGCTTGTGACCGGAGAATGACGCAGAGCGAAGGATTCACCGAACAGTTCCCCCGGCTGGATATAGGTCAGAAAAGAGCGGTGACCTTCCCGGTCCTCCTTGAGCATAAAGATGCAGCCTGATATGACGACGCACACATGCGCCATCAGTTCATCATCCAGAACCGCATACTCTTTTCTTCTGTATTCACGCACGAAAGCCCCCAGACAGGTGAGCATCGGGCGGATATCATCTCGATCGATCTGATCAAAAAGCGGCAGCTCCATCAGCTCCCGGTCCTGAATTTCAGCTAATTCCATAAATTTCGAATCCTTTTTTCGTGCGTTTTTATTCTGATGAGTGTTCCATATGCAACACTTTTCATCATGACACAATTTAGAATGAAAGTAAATGTATCTTTACAGGTGTTTGTTAATCTAAAAATGAAATTTTAAATTCCACCATTAATACCAGAGGTAGACGTTAGTCTTGCACAGGTTGCGTTTACTCTTTCATACAATAGTACTATGATTGCCCTGTCCTTCTG
>NZ_JBQKGW010000009.1:0-96822 GCF_052118625.1 Porcincola sp. LCP21S3_C12
CAGAAGGACAGGGCAATCATAGTACTATTGTATGAAAGAGTAAACGCAACCTGTGCAAGACTAACGTCTACCTCTGGTATTAATGGTGGAATTTAAAATTTCATTTTTAGAACATCTAATTTCTTGCATTTCCCCTTGCATTCCTCTGCCCGTTCTGGTAGAATGTGAAAGTCGCGATTTGGCATGTCTGTTAAGTCTGCGGTGACAACAGAACGTATTCCCGCTGCACTGGTCTTTCTGCCACTTATACATGCGGGTGCAATTTTATAAGGAGGTGCTCAGGATGGCCAAGTGTGAAATCTGCGGTAAAGGTGCTCATTTCGGGAACAACGTATCCCACTCCCACAGAAGATCCAATCATATGTGGAAGTCGAACATCAAGCACGTCACTGCAAAGATCAATGGTGCAAACAAGAAGATCTATGTCTGCACGCAGTGCCTGAAGTCCGGCAAGGTTGAAAGAGGTTAAGCCTCTCTTCCCAGGATGAGAAAAAGAATATTTGTGTAAACCGGCAGGGGCTTCCCCCTGCCGGTTTTATTTTTTATACCAGGAGGCATTCCCGTGCCGCCTGCGCGCCACTTCATGCCTCCTGCTGTTATGCTCAGAATGTCTGGTCATTCTTTGCTGCTTCATCCATGGCTGCCTTTTCCTGAGGGCTGTCCTGTTTCTTTTTGCCGGGCATAAAGCGGTTGATCAGATCCGGCGCCATGTCGATCAGCTTCGATATAGAGTCCTCATTCTTGATATTCACCAGTCTTGTCGAGCCGTCTTTGATGACAAGGAGGGCTGTCGGCGACATCTTGCCGCCCATTCCCCCTCCGCCATTCGACCGCTGGGATTCATTCCGTGCGGAAGCCATGACTCCGAAACTCACATCGATGAGCGGGAGAATTGTCGTATCTCCGACTTTGACTGGTTCGCCGATCACAGTCTTGCTCGTGACAAACTCTTCCATCCCCTTGAAAAGAGCTCCTACAGTTGTATCAAAGTGTTCTGCCATCCCGGTTATCCTCCCTGTTCCATGGCTCGCCAAAAGGCCTCCGAAACCGGCCTATCTGCGTTTTCTCTTTTTCCCCGGCCGCCCTTTCGGGCCTTCTTTTCCCTTCCGTCTGACATGGGCGAGAAGCTTTCTGAATTCTTTATCTCTCAGCAGTCTGATGAGAAACATCAGAACACGGTTCATCCGGATATGCCCCGATGCGTCTGTCCGGGTCTTCAGTGCTGCCTGATAAAAGTCCTCACGAAGCTCGTATGTTCCGGCTGCATCCGGCTGAATCATGTAGAGCAGCCCGACCAGCTCTCCGGTCTGGTCTGGTTTCCCGGTACCGACCAGAAGGTATCCTTCCAGTCTGCGAATCCGAAAACTGCGAAGCAGCCTTCCAAGATCCTTCATGATCCTTCCGTAAAGACTGAACGCATCCTGTGAAACAAATGGTCCTGCTTTTTTCCGGAGAGATCCGACCTTTGCTGCCTTACTTCCATGGAATGAGTCAGAGAAGTCTCCGATATCAGAAGGCAGTTCCTGCATCCGAAGGACAAACGACATCGCTGTAAGCAATCCCTTTGCTGCCTTCCGAATCATACCTGCGGCGATTCCCGCTGCCTTCCGCATCCAGCCGGCCCATTTTCGCGGTCTGTTTCCAGCTGAAGCCGCTTTCCTGCCCGGTTTCATCTTCCGCCCGGCAGGATTCGTCTCCCGGGCTCTCTGTCTCTCAGCCTCATTCTCCCGTGCCGCCGACGCTGTTCCTGAGCTTGTCTGACTGCGCGGCTCCGCTCCGGATGCTCCCTGACTGCGTGGCTCCGCCTCCGCTCCGGATGCTCCCTGACTGCGTGGCTCCGCCTCCGCCTCGGATGTTTCCTGACTGCGTGGCTCCGCCTCCGCCCCGGATGTTTCCTGACTGTGCGGTTCTGCCTCTGCCGTGGATGCTCCCTGACTGTGTGAAGCTTCCGCCTTCCTGCCTTCCGGTATCCGGAAGGTCTTCAGTCTCCTTCCGAAAACCTTCAGCGTGATTGTCCCGGTTCGTTCTCTGATCTGAACATCCGCGCTGAGAAGGTGAAACAGCCAGCCAGCCCTTCCTTCTGCTTCAAACGGCTGATCCTCTTTCCGAAGACTGATCTGATATTCAACCGGCCAGAAAAGTACCAGCAGGACCAGGGCGGCGGCGATCCCTAACACAATCAGCAGAATGATCCCGATGATCTTCAGGATGGCCAGGACGATATGTACCATATCCTACCTCCTGTCCTCCGATTCAAAGAACCGTCTCACGTCTGCATCCCCCTGAGCCTCCCATGTATCCTGCACAATCCGGGATGCCACGTACTCTGCCTCCGCCTTTCCGCCCGCAATTCCCACGACCATCGGAAGCTGGGCGCGGACACAGGCCACTCTCAGTTCTATGGCTGGAATCAGCTCCAGCACCGCGCTTCCGCCTGAGAGCGTTACAAGATAAATCCCCGGCGGATAGATCCCTCTGTCAATTTTTCTTTTGATTCTGCCTGCCTTTTTTCGGACAAGAGTCCCCAGATAGAGGCTTTTATACCAGATGATCCCCATATGGTTCTCCAACGTCTGCATGCCCGGACATCAGCCCCGGATTCTCCGGACCGAGCACCCGGAGCTCTTCCTCTGCCAACGGCCTCCACTGATCTGTCCGTTTCAATTCCTGATACATCCGGTATGCAGTCTCCAGAATCATCTTCTCGTTGGAGAACTTCAGAAGATGATAAGCCTCATGGTACTTATAGTATCCGGAATCCACCAGGTATTCTTCCCTCTGCGGCTTCGAATAATAGCTGTCCGCCTCCATCAGATACCAGTGCACGGTCTTGCGGATCGAATCTCTGGTCACATTAAATGTATACTGGCTTCGTCCAACATACTTTACAATTTTCGGCTGTGTCCCTGTCTCTTCATGTACCTCACGGAGTGCCGTCTCGGGAAATGTCTCTCCGGCTTCAACCGTTCCCTTTGGGAGAACCCACCCTTCATAGCGGTTCCTGTAACTCTTATACAGCACAAGAATCTTGCCTCTGAAGATTACGACTCCGCCGCAGCTTGTTGCCTCAGTCATTGCAACTCCTTTCTGCCTGTCAGAAGTCCGTTCCGGCTTTCTCAATTGTTGTTTCTGTCTGCGGAACAAAGTATGTAAAAAGTATATCGCATCCTGAAGCAATTATCCACCGTAGTAGGCATCAAAAATCTGTTTGGCAATCGGAACAGCGACCGCTGATCCGGTCCCCGCATCCTCCGCGATTACGGCAACGACAAGATCCGGGTCATCCACATTGGAAAATCCGCAGAACCATGAGTGTGTGCCCGTTCCCCCGCCATCGATATCATGCTCGGCAGATCCCGTTTTCCCGGCAACACTGTAGCCTGCTCCTGAAAGAGCCTGGGCGGTTCCGGAAGTGACAGTGGCTTCCATGAACTGTGTGATGGTCTGCGCCTCGTCCGGTGTCATCAGCTTTTTGTAGATCGACGGATCATTCTTTGAAACTGTGTCTCCTTCCGAGGATTTGATCTGATCCACCAGATAAGGACGCATCATGATCCCGCCATTCGCAATTGTGGATGTCACCATCGCCATATGAAGCGGGGTTGCCAGCGTATCCCCCTGGCCGATCGCAGTCGTCATCTTCTCCCCGTCTGAAGAATTCTTCGTAAGCTTGAAAACACTCTGGGAGGACTGGATGTCGGTCGGAAGCTTGCTGTTGAACAAAAAATCCTCCGCGACATTGCGCAGTGCATTGTCCTTCAGATTCAGGCCGATATCCGCGAATGCGGTGTTGCAGGAATTCCGGAATGCGGCTGTCAGATCTTCCTGCCCATGCTGCTCGCCATGGTAACAGGTGATGGTTACATCGCCCCGGGAGAGAGAGCCGGTGCAGTCCCATGAAAACTGGTTGTAATCGGACGGATGCTCCCGCAGATAGGCCAGTGTCGTCAGCATCTTGAAAGTCGATCCCGGAGGATACAGTCCCTGCGTCGCACGATTCAGCAGAACACCTGAGGAGGAATCTGCCACAAGGCTCTCCCACTGCGTGGAGATGGTGTTCGGATCAAAATCAGGCTTCGAGACCATCGCAAGAATCTTGCCGGAATCCGGTTCCATAACGACCACCGCTCCCTTGTAGGAGCCAAGGGCATAGTAAGCCGTCTGCTGCAGAGAGGGGTTCAGGGTAACGATCACATTGTCTCCCTGCACCTTCTTTCCATCATCCTTGCTCTGGATCTGGGACAGAAGGCTTGTATGAGAGGACATCAGATCATAGTTCTCTTCCGCTTCAAGGCCTGCACTTCCATTCGACGCATAGCCGATCACATGTGCAAAAATATTGGAGTACGGATAGGAGCGGGTTTCATTTCCATCCCCGTCGATACTGGTCGAGGCCAGAACCGTTCCGTCCCCGGTCAGGATGCTTCCCCGGATCACATTACCGCTCGTCCCTGCCTTCTTTGTGTTGTTGATGTTGCTGTTGAGATCGTCGCGTTTGAAAATCTCGAGGTATCCGATCCAGACCGTCAGAAGCAGCAGAAGCGCAATGAAAAAATAAGTGACAGCCACAAGTTCTGTGTTCCGCCGGCCCTCTGTCTCCTCTTCTCCGGACGGCTGGGAATTCAGATCAATTTTCCGGATATGAACGCGGCTCAGGAAACTTCTGCGCCTCCTGCTGTCCTTCTGAACGCTGTTCTCTCCGGTTTCTTCCGCACGCTTCCCGCTCCAGTCTGTCTGGATTCCGTCTCCAGTTTCCTGCCTCTTCCGGTCTTCGGTGTCAGTCTCTGTATGGTTGTCCGGGTTCTGATATCCGGGATCGTTCTGTCTCATATTCTTCTCTCACCTCGTCGCTTCGAAGCATGTACAGTCCCTGCACGATCGCAATCATGATCAGCGTGCTGAGCAGGCTGCTCCCGCCATAGCTTACAAGCGGAAGCGTGACGCCCGTCATCGGGATCAGCTTCGTCCCGCCTCCGATTGTCAGAAATACCTGTGTGGCATAGATTGCGCCAAAGCCGACCGCCGCCAGCCGGTAGAATCTGCTCTCAAGCTTCATGGCAATGTTGACAAACATGATAAACACTGCAAGGCAGATCAGGATGAGGCAGATTCCAAAAATGCCGCCCATTTCCTCGAGGATGGCACTGAACATAAAATCCTCCTCGACATAGGGGATCGCTCCCGGACTTCCCTGGTAAAGACCTGTTCCCAGCCAGCCTCCCGCCGCGATCGAGAACAAGGACTGGCAGATCTGATACCCGCTTCCGGCATAGTCGGCAAACGGGTCTTTCCAGATCTGAACACGAACACGTACATGTGAAAACAGAAAATATGCCGCCACCGCAGCAGCCGCTCCTGCCAGCACGCCGATCGACACGAGAAACGGATTTCGCGTCGCGACAAACAGCATCACAAGATAGGTGACAAAGAAGATCAGTGCGGAACCCAGGTCCGTCGAAATCACCAGGATACCGACATGAACCGCTGCCAGCACCGTCGCTGTTATGATCCGTTTCAGGCTGTGCTCGCCTGCCAGAAGCCCCGCCACTGCAAACACAAAGATAATCTTGACAAACTCCGAGGGCTGGAAGGCAAACCCGCCGACTGTAAGCGTCAGTTTTGCGCCATTTACCGAGCGGGATGCCACCATTACCAGCCCCAGAAGCCCGATTCCGACAAACGCATAAGCCCAGGACATCTTCGTCAGGAGATGCAGTTTCCGGATAATCACCGGAACGATGAGTGCAATCACCGTCCCGATGCAGGCAAACCGGAACTGCCGGACAGACTCATCGTATGAAAGTCTGGTGATCATCACAAAGCCTGTCATTATGAGCAGGCACATATTATTCAGCAGCCCCTTTGAAATTCTCGGATACAGGTTCCGGAACAGAAGCAGCACAAACAGAAAATAGATCAGCTGCGCTGCATAGAACAAAAGAAGCTCCGTATTGAGTGTCTTGAGATACATCGTCAGGTAGGCCAGAAAATGGATGCCCAGAAGCAGCCAGTCCTGCCTGAGGAACAGCCGCTCCCTGGCCTCCCTGCTCCCGCTTCGGAAGGCCGCATAAGCGGTGATCGTATAGGTTCCCATCAGAATCAGGATCAGGTAGTGGGCTGCCTTCATCAGGATGGTGAACAGTGTGCTCAGATTCACTTACTCCACTCCTTTCCGGATATGCCCTCTTGTGATTGAAACCGGAAGTTCTCCGCCCAGCACCCTCCGGACCTCCGCTGCTGTCTCGGTCGTAAAGCTGTAGCGGACAGACGCCGGGGAGAGAAACCGTCGATCCTTCTCCGCTGTAATCAGATCCAGCGGAACGCTGTTGTAAATGATGTTCCCGCAGAAGGCGCACTCACATCTGACCGGAAACTGCGCTTTCATACGGTCCGTGAGCGTCAGCCAGGATGCCGCATGCATGCAGCGGCCAGTGTTTTTCCGCAGACACTGGGCGGTAACCATCAGAGGCTGCCGCCCGTATACAACCAGTTCGGAGCCGCCCATATCTCTGGCAGAAAGTTCAGCTGCCGTACACTCATACGGGCAGGTATCAAGTGTCGCTCCCAGCATGCGCACCTCTTTCTGTGCGTCTGTATTCCAGGTATAGACACCGGCGTCCGCAATCACCTCCTTCATAGGAAGCCAGTCCGCCAGCCTGCCGAACTGATCGATGCTCCTGACAAGAATCCCGTCAAAGAGCGTCATCCTCTCCGCCGGGAGCGCCTGTTCAAAGGTCCGGCGGACGTCCTCCCGCCAGATGTACGGCATTGCCAGATACGCCCGTTTGCCTGCATCATGAATCACACCTGTGATCGACTCGGGTGCGGGGGCAGGCTGCCCGGCAAAGACCGATGCCTCCACATAGACACCTCCGACGCTTCTCTCCTTCAGGACCGCCTGAAGCTGATCCACCGTCAGAACGGAGGCTGTGACCGCCGGATGTCTCACTGCCGCGCCTTCCCTCTGCATGCCCTCTTTGGCACCATCCGTCATCCCGGATGGTGAGCCTTCCGGAGCGCCTCCTGCCCATTTTCCTGCTTCAGCCCGGTTGCCTGGCTCAGCCTGAATGTTCTGCAGGCTCCGGTCATCCGCCTGCTCCGGGAGCCTTCTCCGGCTCCCGGACAGAATCTCCTCTTTCAGGCGATCGAGCACTTGCCTCCGGGCTCGATTCATATCGCTGACCGGAAGGAAGCAGCTTCCAGTCAGCTCCACGTCCAGCTTGCTGAAGATAAACGGCGTGTCCCCGGTCTTTCCGAACTGCCTGCGGGCGTCCTGTACCGAAAGCGGATGCTTCTCCGCCTCCTGGACAACAGATCCGCAGAAAACAGCCTCCCTGCCCAGGGCGAAGGCCGCCGCCTTAAGGGGCTTGCCCGCCCTGATCTCGAGATGTCCTTCAGCCGGCACAGCCAGTTTCCGGTCCACATAGGTCTCTGTAAGTGTATCCAGCAAATGCTGGGCACGAACGCGCATGACAGTGCTTCCCTCTCTCAGCCCCGGATATGTCCCTGGCAGGGAAAATGTCTGTCCTGCACGGACACGCTCCGCACACTGCACCGTCTTTCCTTCAACTCTCAGGACATCCGACGGATAGAGATCTTCCAGTGCCTGAAGCCTGCAGCGGGCATCTGCCTTCAGCACCCTTGCCGCCGCGCTTCCGCTGTGATCCGGCTGATCCATCGTCATCATGGAAGGTCCGTTTTTCTGATTGTAATACCCTTCGGAAAAGCCGCCTCTCGAATAGAGGTCCGTGAGCGCCGTCATATCCGCCGGATCAATCCTGTATCCTTCCCGTCCTCTTTCAAGGTACAGATCGATATACCTGCGGTAGATCGCCGTCACTCCTGCCGCATACTGCGGGCGCTTCATCCGTCCTTCGATTTTCAGCGAGGAAATGCCGGCATCGATGAGATCAGGCAGAATCTGCAGCGTGCAGATATCCTTCAGACTCAGCAGGTATCGGCTGTTTCCCTGGTCTCCATTGAATCTCCCGCATCCATCCTTCCGGCGCGGACTGTTTCCGCACACTCTGCCTGAACGGGTCCCGGCTGCCATTCTCCGGCTGCCGCTCTCTCCGGACGGTTTTTTCCCGGCTGTCCTCTCCCGGCTGACAGCCCCGGCATCATTCTCCATCCCGGGGAACCCTTCCCGCAGGCTGTATGGAAGCCGGCATGGCTGTGCACACCGCCCTCTGTTCCCGGATCTGCCCCCGATCAGACTGCTCATCAGACACTGCCCGGAATAGCAGTAGCAGAGAGCTCCGTGTACAAAGGTCTCAAGCTCCACATCCGTCCGGCTCCTGATGGTGCGGATATCATCGAGCGTCAGTTCTCTGGAAAGAACAACCCTGTCGGCGCCCATTTGCTGAAGAAGAGCTGCCCCGTCCGCCCCGGTGATGGTCATCTGGGTCGAAGCATGCAGCGGCAGATCCGGAAACCATTCCTTCAAAGCCCTGAAAACACCCAGGTCCTGTACCAGCACCGCATCGATGCCCCGCTCATAGAGGGGTCTGATGTAGGCATACAGCTCTTCCCGAAGCTCTCTTTCCTTGAGCAGCGTATTGACAGTCAGATACATTCTGACACGATGGAGATGGCAGAAGTCGATGGCTTCCAGAAGCCCGCTCTCGTCCGGATTCTCCGCATATGCCCGTGCGCCGAACAGACTTCCGCCCGCATAGACCGCGTCTGCCCCGGCCGCCACTGCGGCTTTTATCCCCGTCAGGCTTCCGCCCGGGGAGAGAAGCTCTACCTTAGCCAATCGCCTGTCTCCTTCCATTTATCAGTGCTTTCTGCGGTTCTTCTTGCTGTAGCTTCCGGCCTGGCTCAGAAAGTTTTCCCGTGCCGAACGAAGCATGTTTTCCCGGTCTGCCGCCCCTGGAACAAATGTCTTTGCATGTCCGTTTTCAGCATCCTCCGCCGCAGCCGGTTCCCGGGATGATGTGTCCGCATGCGCGGCACTGCCGGGCCTGAAGACCGCACCTGGATCCTCGGCGGGTTCCGTTGCAGACTGCTCCTTTCCGTCTGGCAGATCAAAGCTCAGCTGCCCCGGAATCTGTCCATCTGCAGCCTCATCCTCTCTGATTCCGGCGGTGACTCCGCCTTTTTCTGCCGCCTCCGCTGCAGACGGCCTCGATTCTGGCTGTCCGGCCGCACTGTCTTCTGTCTGACCGGTCTGCCGACCGGTATCCTGCTCTGGCTTGTCAGTCAGCTGATCAGCCTGATCCCTTCCGTCTCTCGGCGCTGAGACTGCCTGAAGCTTCAGCAGCTCCTTCTGGCTGTCCTCATACTCTCCCTTCAGCGTCTGGATTGTACGGTTTGCCTCCTCCAGCTTCATCTGAAGAGCCACCAG
Organism: Porcincola sp. LCP21S3_C12; assembly: GCF_052118625.1. Lineage (NCBI taxonomy): Bacteria > Bacillati > Bacillota > Clostridia > Lachnospirales > Lachnospiraceae > Porcincola > Porcincola sp. LCP21S3_C12. The sequence goes on from NZ_JBQKGW010000009.1 coordinate 9,350, forward strand.
GTCATGCTTGACACCGTAGAGCTCTTTGTCCTTGTCGGCAAGTTCCTTCTCCAGATGGTCGGCCGACTTCTTTGCCTTGAAGTAATCATCCGCGATATTCAGCTCCATCATCAGGGCCTTCTGGGAGGTCGGGAGATGCTGATACCCGTCCAGAGCCTTCAGCTCCGTTGTTTTATTGTTCAGATACCCGGCGACCTGCTGCAGGTACTCGCTGCTCTCATATCCGCCCAGCCTGTAGATGACACCGTCTATGACGACCTCCGTCACGTTTTTCTTTTCCATCACTTTGCTCCTGCTGTAGATGTATGGTTATCTTCTCAGTCCCAGATGGCTGAAGGCCAGATCTGTCACCTCTCGGCCCTTCGGCGTCCGGATGAGAAAACCATTTTTTATCAGGTACGGTTCGTACACGTCCTCGATGGTTCCGCTGTCCTCGCCGATCGCCGCCGCAAGCGTGTCGAGCCCCACAGGCCCGCCCCCGAACTTGTCGATCATCGTCGTCAGGATCATCCTGTCCAGGTTGTCGAGACCGCTGCGGTCTACCTCGAGGAAGTCCAGCGCAGCCCTTGCGACCTGCTCCGTGATCTCCCCGTCATAGCGGATCTGCGCAATATCCCGTGTCCGCTTCAGCAGCCGGTTTGCCAGCCTTGGTGTCCCGCGGGAACGCCTTGCAATCTCCGCAGCCCCATTTTCATCGATCTTCACACCGAGCACCTCCGCGGATCTCAGCACAATCGTCTGAAGCTCCGAAGGCGTATAATACTCAAGATGATGAACAACCCCGAAGCGGTCTCTGAGCGGCGCGCTGAGCAGGCCTGCCCTTGTTGTCGCCCCGATCAGGGTAAAATGAGGCAGTGGAAGGTGAATCGACCTGGCGCCCGCGCCTTTCCCGATCATGATATCCATCGTGAAGTCTTCCATGGCGGAGTACAAATACTCCTCCACCTGCCGGTTCAGCCGGTGGATCTCATCGATGAACAGGATGTCGCCCTCGCTCAGGCACTTCAGAATCGAGGCAATATCACCCGGCTTCTCGATCGCCGGACCGGACGTCACACGGAGCTTCGTGCCCATTTCATTGGCAATGATGCCCGCCAGCGTCGTTTTCCCCAGCCCCGGCGGGCCATAGAAAAGGACGTGGTCCAGCGTTTCATGGCGCGCCTTCGCCGCCGCAATATAGATCTTCAGCGACTGCTTCGCTTTCTCCTGCCCGATGTACTCGTCCAGCCTCTGCGGCCTGAGCTTTGGTTCGATCCTGGAATCCTCTTCCGTCTCATCCGTCGTCGTAATTCTTCTTGCCATCTTACAATCCTATCACTTTCAGTGCCTCGCCGAGGATATCCTCTGTCTTCATGTCCCCGGCCATTTTAACCCGCTTCACTGCGCGGAGAGCCTCCGAGCTGGAATACCCCAGCGTCACAAGCGCCTCCACTGCCTCCGTCACATCCGTATCCTGCGCGTGGGAGCCGGCTTCTTCGTCCGGGTTTCCGCCTCCCGGAATCGCATCCTCCAGCTTCAGCCTGTCCTTGAGTTCCAGAATCAGTTTCTTTGCCGTTTTCAGTCCGACGCCCGGCGCCTTTGAAATGGCCTTGACATCGTCCGAGAAAACAGCAAACCGCAGATCATTGGCAGAAAGAGCGGACAGAATACCAAGCGCTGCCTTCGGGCCAACCCCCGATACTGTCAGAAGCTGGCGGAAGACCTGCCGGTCCTCCTCCGACAGAAACCCATACAGCCAGATCGCATCTTCCCGGACGGACAGATAGGTATAGAGCTGAACCGGATCGCCGACAGCCGGAAGATCTGCCTGATCACGGTCTGTGATGAAGACCCTGAATCCCATCCCGCCTACATCGACAACAGCTATGCCCTCTCCGGCACCGGCCAGCTCTCCCTTCAGATATGATATCATCCCTCTGTGTCCTCCACGGGAAGAAGCCGTTCGATCTTCCTGAAGCGATGCGCCTTCCTCCAGTCTTGTTCCGACATGGTTACCAGAAAACCATCCCCGTTCCAGACATGCCAGTCATAATAACTTCTCTCCGTGTCCCCGAAGGCAGCCATCACACTCATGATGGTTCCTCCATGGACGGCAAAGGCAGCATTCCGGATGCCGTCTGCAAACAGCTCCTCTGCCACCGCGAGAAATGCATCTGATGTCCGTCTTCTGAAATCCTTCGGATCCTCTCCGCCTGGAAATGCACCCATCCCGTCAGAGTCGACCCAGTGCTGAAAATCCGGCACGCCGTTCAGCTCTGCATAGCTCTTTCCATCAAACGCCCCAAAATCGCACTCGCGGAAATCCTCCACCACCCTGCATGTCTCCGGTCTCAGAAGTTCGGGCCAGATGATCTCTGCTGTCTGGAGACAGCGCTTCATCGGACTCCTGTAGAGCCGCTCCGCAGCCGGATACCTGCCCTTGCTTTTATAGATCTCAAGCTCCTTTCGTCCTTCCTCACACAGATCCTCATCTGTCCGGCAGCCGATATAGCCCCTCCGGACATTTCCCTCTGTCTTTCCATGCCGCACAAGGCAGATTTTAATCTCCTCCGCCATCTCGCTCCTCATTTCTGTCCTTCCAGCATCCAGCAGCCTCAGGCCACACCGGCTCCTGCCGGCATGTTCCCCGGGCCGCTGCCCTGAAAGTCATGTCTGTTCTCCGTGATCCTGGTTTGTTTTTTCTCCTCAGGCCTGTTTCCCGCCGTCCGTATCCGGTTTCAGCTGAAGTACCATCCCGATCCCGCAGACAACCCGGTCAACCCGCTGCGCGCGGCGCGCAAGGAATGTACAGGTCCTCCCGACCGTCTCGCGGTATACCCTCTCCTCGGGATCCATGGGTACAATACCCGAGCCAACCTCATCCGTCACCAGTACAAGATCAGGGTTTTCTTCATATAATCTCTGTGCAAAGACTTCCAGCTCCTTCTCTTCCTGCCCCGAGAGATAGCGGCGCACATAAAGGTGGAAGTTCACAATGCCCTCTGCGTGGAATATTTCTTCGTATTCAGCTGTTCCTCCGTCCGCAAATGCCTCCGCCGGAAGTCCAGTCTGCTCCTGCGCATAGCTCCATTTTCCCTGGAATGCGCCGCCTGTAATGATATACATCTCTTTCATCCCACCAGTGCAATCACAGCCGCCATACACAACTCCTCCAGGCAGAGGAAACAGCCCGCCAGGTCGCCGGTGATCCCGCCAAATGTCTTTTCGGACAGCCTTCTGTACAGCCAGAATCCGGCAGCCCCTGCCAGCGAACAGATCACGCCTCTGGCCGGAGCTGTCAGGATCATCAGAGCTGTCTGCACCACCAGCATTCCTGTTAGGATCCGCGCCCCCCTGTCATTCATCGCCTTGTCTGAAAATGTCCGCAGAAGGCCTGTATGTTTCGCCTTCGGAAATGTCAGAAGCGCCAGTCCCGAGTAGGCTCTCGCTGTCATATAGGTCAATAGCAGCTGTGCCATGCAGGATGGACTGGACGTCTTCATTTCAGAGAAGACCCCGAATGAGGCGAGGAAATAGGCACAGCACCAGATGACCGCGAACGCGCCACAGTGGCTGTCCTTCATAATTGCCAGCCGCTCCTGACGCGGCTTCCAGGAGCTCAGGGCATCCGCCGCATCGAGCAGCCCGTCAAGATGGATGCCTCCCGTCACAGCCAGCGGGATCAGAACCAGTACCGCCGATCTCAGAATCACGCCGATCCGAAGCGCCGCCGCGAGGGCGGCAAAGAGCCATGAAATGCCGCCGATCACCGCACCGATGAGCGGAAAGAAACAGATGGTATACTTCATGTTCTCGTCATTCCAGTCCACCTTCGGCATCGGAATGCTGGAATAGGTGGAAAATGCAATGACCAGACTTTCATACAGATTCTTTATCGTCATATGCCTGATCTCAAACAGATGCAGCCGCCAATGTTTCTCCCAGAAGAGGGACGGGGATCCCGTACACGACCTCGTACGCAGCATCCGCCTGCTTTGCCGCGGCGCTGTTCAATGCCCCGAGCAGATGCAGATACTGCATCGTTCCCTCCTCATAGCGGATCCCGTCCCCAAACACCTCATTCATCACGACAACAAGATGATCCGCCTGCTTCCGCAGATATCTGAGATCCCGCAGACAGGACACATAAGCACCTTCCCAGTCCGCCCGTCCCACTGCTTTCTCTCCTGATCCGAAAAAAACATTCGCAGCCAGGTTTGACAGGTCCTCCAGCAGAACCGTCGCCCCCTGAAGAACGCCAGGATCGATCTCACAAAGTCTGTCGGTTTTCTCGATCGTCAGGAACCCTTTTCCACTCCTCAGTACCCTGTGCCTGCGGATTCGATCCTGTGCTCCGGCGCCGCCCCGCATCATCGTGGCAAGGTACAGAAGCCGGCCTCCCTCTGCCAGCCGGACGGCTGTCTGCTCTGCGTATGCACTTTTCCCGCTCCCGCTTCCACCTGTCACCGTCACCAGCATCCTGCCGTCTCCTGTCCTGATAATCCTGTCAATTATAGCAATGAGTCCGTCCGCTGACAAGCTTGCGCATCATCAATCCGCCTCCGCGCTGCCTTCATAAAAATGAGCGAAGCCGCCGCAGCTGCTCCGCTCATACATACATTCTTATAATACCTTTGACAGGAAATCCTGGAGTCTCGGGTTCTGCGGGCTTGTGAAAAACTCGTATGGCGTGTTTTCCTCCGCAACGATTCCCTCATCGATAAACAGCACTCTGGAGCCGACCTCCCGGGCAAAGCCCATCTCATGCGTGACAACAACCATCGTCATCCCGTCCTCGGCAAGCTCCTTCATGATGCTCAGCACCTCTCCGACCATCTCCGGGTCGAGGGCTGACGTCGGCTCATCGAACAGCATCAGATCCGGGTTCATGGCAAGCGCCCGTGCAATCGCGATTCGCTGCTGCTGTCCTCCGGAAAGCATCCCCGGATAGGCATCTGCCTTATCCGGCAGGCCGATCCGCTTTAAAAGCTCCTCCGCCCGTGCGTCGGCTTCCTCCTGCGTCATTTTCTTCAGGCGGACAGGTGCCAGCGTAATGTTCTGCCGGACTGTCTTCATCGGAAACAGATTGAACTGCTGAAAGACCATCCCCATCCGCTGCCGGACCTGGTCAATATCAACCCTTGGCGCGTTGATCTTCTTTCCCTCGAAAATGACATCCCCGGAGGTCGGTTCTTCCAGCAGATTCAGGCACCGCAAAAATGTCGACTTCCCGGAGCCTGACGGGCCGATGATGACAACCTTCTCGCCCTTTTCAATGTGCTGGCTGATGCCGCGCAGGACCTCATGGTCGCCGAACGTCTTCTTCAGATTCACCGTTTCGATCATGCTGCTCATAGCGCGCCTCACTTTCTGGTTCCTTTTTCCATTCGATGTTCCACCATACTGAGAATCTTGCTCAGCCCGAGCGTCATCGCCAGGTAGAACAGAGCCGCGATCACATAGGGCGGGATGACATCCCAGGTGCGGGATCCCACATAGCCGGCCATCTTCGTCAGATCGTTGACCGCAATGATGGAAATAACGGAGGTTTCCTTGATCAGAGATATAAACTCATTGCCGAGCGCCGGAAGGATATTTCGGATCGCCTGCGGAAGGATGATTGTCGTCATCGTCATTCGGTACGGCATTCCAAGTGACCGGCCGGCTTCCATCTGACCGATCGGAATTGACTCGATGCCTGCCCGGATGATCTCCGCGACATATGCCCCCGAGTTGATCCCGCAGCATACGGCACCTACGATCACGGGATTTGTGTTTGGGGAGGTAAAGATCAGATTATAGATGATCAGAATCTGGACGATCATCGGTGTGCCGCGGATCACTGTCACATACAGGACCGCCAGCTTGTTCAGGAACTTTACTACCGGACTTTTCGTATGTCTTGACGATACCCTCGTTACCGCGATCAGGATTCCAATCAGAATCCCGAGGATCACTGCGAACAGTGAAATCAGAAGGGTCATGCGCAGCCCGGACAGATACGCCAGATAGCGCTTTTCGGGTACCCACGCATTGTAGAAAGCCTCACCGATACTCTTCAGCCAGTTCATGTTTCAATTTTCTCCTGTCCTGTATGCGCCACAAGGGCGGAGCCCCCGTCTGCACGGAGGTTCCGCCCACTATGCTTTTCCCCTTCGACCTGAGGCTGCCTTCTCAAGCCTCGGTAGAAGTTTCCGTCTCCGCCTCTGTCTCAGTGCTGTCTGCATGAGATGCGAAGATCTGATCCATCTCTCCGCTCTTCTTAAGCTCTTCGATGACAGCGTTCACTGCACTCTTCATCTGGTCATTTCCCTTCTGAAGGGCAATTGCATAGGAATCCTCAAAGACCGGGTCGCCATCTACGATCGCAAGCTTGCCATCGGAAGACTTGACCAGCTCCTCCGCCGGGACCTTGTCCATCACGATGCAGTCGATCTTGGAATTGGCAAGATCCGCCGATGCCTGCGCAAACTTCGTGTAGCGCTGCACGCTCTTCGGCGAAGCGTTATCCGGGTTGGAAACCCACAGATCTGCGATGTTGCCCTGCTGGACACCGACTGTCAGATCCTTCAGCGCCTCCGCGGAAGATTCCTTCACGGCCGGACTTGCCGCATTCACGACAATCACATCGCTGGAATCAACATATTTATCGGAGAAGTCCATCACCTTCTCACGATCAGGAGAAACGGAAACGCCAGCCGCCACGATATCAACCTTCCCCTGCTGGACAGCTGCCAGTGCGCCGTCAAAATCCATATTCTGAACGACGAGCTTGACACCCAGCTTGTCTGCAATCGCCTGGCTGATGTCGATGTCAACCCCTTCCACCTGATCACCTACCAGATACTCATACGGTGCAAAGCCGGCTTCCGTGCCAACGGTCAGCTGACCGTCAACCACCGTCTTGACAGCCGAAAAATCGACTGCAGCTTCCGTGGAAGCCTCTGTCTCTCCCGCATATGCTGCCATCCCAAGAGACATACTCATCAGTGCTGCTGAAAGAACTGCGACAATCTTTTTCTTCATAACAGGATCCTCCTCCTTCATGACCGCTGCAGCGGGTCTTCCTTCATTCACTCCCCCGCCGCAAGGCTGTCATAACACTTCCTCATATTATATGCATCGCAGATGAATTGTTCAAGGGGTAAAATGCATATTCCGTTGTTTTTTCCCATATTATGCTGTGGATATTCATAATATCATGCATATTTATTCTTCAGCTCGTGAACCTTTTGCCTGACCGTGCATAAGCCCACACGACGCTTTGCTGCTTCGCAGCTTCCGCGTCGCTTCAGCCATTCGCGCTCCCGCGCTGCTTCGCACCGCTCCGCGCTCATGTCTGTTGCCGTCGCTCGTGAACAGTCACTTTGACGCGCAAGCGCGTCCCGTGACTGTTCACGGCGACTAGGCTTATGCACTCAGTTTTTAAACGAGTGGATGGGGGCGGGGATACGGCCTTTGCGGTTTACAAAGCGTTCGCATCCAAAGCGGCTGACAGGCATGATGGGTGCATGACCGAGGAGTCCGCCGAACTCGACGGTGTCCCCAACCCCCTTCCCGATCACCGGGATCAGGCGGACGGCGGTTGTCTTCTGGTTTACCATACCGATCGCCATCTCATCTGCTATGATGCCGCTGATCGTGCTGGCCTTCGTATCGCCCGGGATGGCAATCATATCCAGCCCGACGGAGCAGACACAGGTCATGGCCTCCAGCTTCTCCAGATGAAGAGCCCCTGCGTTCACGGCATCAATCATCCCCTGGTCCTCGGAGACTGGAATGAAAGCACCGGAAAGTCCGCCAACATAGCTGGACGCCATGACACCGCCCTTCTTGACCTGATCATTGAGAAGCGCCAAAGCCGCCGTCGTGCCAGGCGCTCCGGCGTAGTCTACTCCGATCTCCTGAAGGATATCCGCAACTGAATCCCCGATTGCCGGTGTCGGCGCCAGGGACAGGTCCACAATGCCGAACGGAACACCCAGCCGCTCCGATGCCTCCTTCGCGACAAGCTGTCCGACTCTTGTCACCTTGAAGGCGGTCTTCTTGATCGTCTCGCACAGTACCTCGAAGCTTTCACCGCGGACCGCCTGGAGCGCTGTCTTGACGACGCCTGGCCCGGATACGCCGACATTGATCACGGTATCTCCCTCTGTCACGCCGTGAAATGCCCCTGCCATGAACGGGTTGTCATCTGGCGCATTGCAGAAAATCACAAGCTTTGCGCAGCCGAGTGAATCCTGCTCCTTCGTATACTCGGCTGTCTGAAGAACCATCTCTCCCAGAAGCCGGATCGCATCCATATCGATTCCTGTTTTTGTGGATCCTACGTTCACTGAGGAGCAGACAACATCGGTCTCCGCAAGCGCCTTCGGGAGGGAACGGATCAGATTTTCCTCCGCCGGCGTCATTCCCTTCGAAACGATCGCAGAGAAACCGCCCAGAAAGTTTACGCCAACCTTCTTTGCGGCCTTGTCAAGCGTCCTGGCAATCCGGACAAAATCATCCGGTGTCCTGCAGGCGCTCGCGCCGATCAGACCGATCGGCGTCACAGAAATCCGCTTATGGACAATCGGAATTCCGTACTCCTTGGAGATCTCCTCACCAGTCTTCACCAGCCTGTCCGCCCTCGATGTAATTTTATTGTAGATATTCTCGCAGAGCCTGTCCAGATCGGAATCAATGCAGTCCAGCAGACTGATGCCCATCGTGATCGTGCGGACATCCAGATTCTCTCTGGCGATCATGTCGACCGTCTCTTTGGCTTCCAGTATATTGATCATCTCTTCATCCTTTCCCCGCTGCCGGCCCCGCCTGACTGTCAGATCCGGTGCATGGCATTGAAAATATCTTCATTCATGACCCGGATGGAGAGCCCCATCTCACTGCCAAGCTGTGAAAGCTCATCGGCAATCTGCGCCGTCGGAATTGTCGCTCCCTCCGGATCCGTGACCATCATCATGTTGAAATATCCGCCTACGATGGTCTGGGAAATGTCAAGAATATTGATTCCACGCCCCGCGAGGTAGGTGCAGACCCGTGCAATGATACCGACTGTGTCCCTGCCGACGACCGTGATAATTACCTTTTTCATCATGAAACTCCTCTCCGGGGCCGCCATGTCCGCCGCGCCGCTGCCCCGCCCGGCGCTGTCTCCTCAAACTGTCACAAGTTCCATCGGATGACTGCGGTCTGCCACCATGATCGGAAGGTCATGTGACCGGACCTCGCAGTCCTCATCCGCATCAATCTCCGTCGTCACCGTTGCATACGCAAGCGCGTCATAATTATTGTTCTGACTCAGATGTCCCAGGTACACTGCCTGCATCCTCGGACTCAGAATCTGCGTTAGAAGGTGCCCGGCTGCCTCATTCGACAGATGCCCCTTCTCTGACATAATGCGCCGTTTCAGCGGATACGGATAGGGCCCGACCTCCAGCATGTTCACATCGTGGTTGGATTCCACCAGCGCCACATCGAGATCCTTCAGGTGGCGGATCGTATAATCATCGTAGCATCCCATATCCGTCGCCACTGCCGCTGCCTTCCCTCCCTGCTCGATCCGGTAAGCCACCGGATCCGCTGCATCATGCGAAATGTGAAAGGCCTCTGCCCTCATATCCCCGATGGTGAAGGGTGTATCCGCCGTGATGACCCTGAAGAGCGACGGATCGACTTTCCCAATCGGTGCATACCGCATGATCTGCCGAATAGTTGCCGCAGTCGCATAGATTGGAATCTGCACCTTCCTTGAAAGAACGCCCAGTCCACTGATATGGTCAGAATGCTCATGCGTGATCAGAATGCCTGTCAGATCGGACAGACTTCTCCCGATCCCGGCAAGTCCCTCCGCGATCCGCTTGCAGCTGATGCCCGCATCGATCAGAAGCGCCGTTTCATCCGAACCGGCAAAGATACAGTTCCCGCTGCTTCCACTTGCAATACTACAGAAATCCATGGATTTCCTGTTTCCTTTCTGCTTCTTAAAAAAACAGCTCCGGAAAATGGCTCTGCAGCCCTTCTTTCAGCTGCCTGAACGTATTCTGAACGAAATCATCCGTGTTGTCAATTGTCAGCTGAGTATGGCAGCGGAAGGAGGCATCGCTTCTCTGCGCCTCAAACATGCACGTGATACGCTCGTCCGAATAATGCCGGCTCTCCCTGAGTCTGACACGGCGCTTTTCATCGTCTGTATGAATGTACCAGATCTCGTCGCACAGCTCCTCGTAATGATCATCAATCAGAAGCGCTGCCTCGACAACTGCCAGTGCACGTCGCTTTCCCGGATGAACATTTCCTGCGCCTTTCCCCTGCGAATCCGGCATCCGGTCTGACTGTCCCGCTGTCATCAGCCCCGACGTTGACCAGCTCTGACCTTCCGCCCGGCAAGCCGCTCTGTCTTCTGCTGCTCCCCGGCTGCGGCAAAGGCTGGAAAAGCCGGCTTCTGTCTGTCTGTTGAAGACCTCCAGCTGCCTTCTGACTTCCGCCTTTACAGCCGGATGAACAATGCGGCTCAGCGCTTCCCGCTTCTGTGCGTCCGTATAGATCAGGCGGGCAACCGCCTTCCGGTCAATTGTCCCGTCCGGAAAAAGGATGCCGTCTCCGAAAAGCTGCCGCATCGGTGCATAGCAGGCAGCACCCTTTTGCTGAAGCGCTCTGCCGACCTCGTCACACTCGATGATCCGTGCTCCATACTGCTCATGAAGCGCTGAGAGAATCGTGCTTTTTCCCGCGCCGACGCCGCCCGTGATACCAAGCACGATGATATGACTCCAGATTCTTTCAGGCGGCACCGTCTGTGCATCTGACTGCTCCCGGGCGGCGTCCGCCTGCATTCTTGTCATCGATTCTCCCTTATCCATCAGTGTGCCTCGAACCAGCTTTCACCGCTCTTCATATCAATCTCCAGCCGTACCCGGAGCTTTGCCGCGCCTTCCATTTCTTCCCTGAGAATGGTTTCAACCCGTTCTTTCTCACTGATCTCTGTCTCCACCAGCAGTTCATCGTGTACCTGAAGCACCAGTCTCGACTTCAGTCCTTCCTCACGCAGCCTCCGGTCGACTCCTACCATCGCGATTTTAATGATGTCCGCCGCGGTTCCCTGAATCGGGGCATTCATGGCAACCCGCTCGCCGAACTTCCGCCGCATAAAGTTCTTTTCCTTCAGCTCCGGAACCGGACGGCGCCTTCCGAACATGGTTACAGAGTACCCCATCGTCTTCGCAGACTGGATACAGCCATCAAGGAAAGCCTTGATCCCCGGATATGTCTCAAAATACTGATTGATGTAGGACTGCGCCTCGGCCGCTGTGATGGAAAGTCCCTGCGACAGACCGAAGGAGCTGATTCCATAGACGATCCCGAAGTTAACGGCCTTTGCATTTCTGCGGAGCTGAGGTGTCACCTCGTCCAGCGGCACATGAAAGACCTTTGATGCGGTGATCGCATGAATGTCCTCCGCCGAGTTATACGCATCGATCAGGTTCTGGTCATCCGAGGCGGAAGCCAGCACTCTCAGCTCAATCTGTGAATAATCCGCATCGACAAAAATCGAACCATCCTTCGGAACGAACACCTTCCGAAGCTGAGCGCCCAGTTCTGTCCGCACCGGGATGTTCTGAAGGTTCGGATCGGTCGAGGAAATCCTTCCTGTTGCCGTGACTGTCTGGTTGAACCTGCCATGAATCCGGCCATCCTCCCCGATGTACTGCACCAGGCCGTCCGCATAGGTCGATTTCAGCTTCGTGAGCTGTCGGTACTCCAGGATCAGACGGGCGATCGGCACATCCTGCGCCAGGTTCTCCAGGACATCCGCGGACGTCGAATATCCTGTCTTCGTCTTCTTTCCTCCCGGAAGCTTCATATCCTCGAACAGGACCGTTCCCAGCTGTTTCGGGGAGTTGATATTGAACTGCTGACCGGCCTGCTCCCAGATTGCCTTCTCCAGCTCGTCAATTCTGCCGGAAAGGGACTGTCCGAAGCGCCTGAGCTCATCCCCGCGGACCAGGATGCCCTCCTGCTGCATATGGTAGAGGGTAAACATCAGCGGCATCTCAACGTCCGTAAACAGTCTGAGCATCCCCTCCTCCTCCAGACTGTTCCTGATCGGCTGCATGGCAGTCAGCGCTGTTCTGGCATTCAGACAGCAGAAACGCATCAGCGCCTGTCTGGCGCTCTCCCTGTCCGCAGGGCCATCCTGCTTTTTTGTGCTCCTTTTCTCCCCTGCCCTGCCACTCATCAAAAGCGCAGGATCATCCTCGGCAAGCCCCGCCAGACTCTGGAGACTCTTCTTCCCAAGCAGCTCCTCCCGTGTCTCGACAAGCTTCCCCGTATAGACAGAGGAGATCCCATCATATACGTAGGTACCCGCCAGCGGATTGAGCAGATAAGCTCCGATCGCGCAGTCGAAGTAGCGGCTCTGCTGCGCCTTTGGAAATGAATCTCCGCCATCGAGAAATGAAAGCTGTTCCTTCAGATTGATGCCGCAGATCAGGCAGTTCCCGGACGTCAGGATGGCAAGCTGCTTCCTTGTCACCGGAAGAAGAAGCACGGTCTCCGTCCCTGTGGCGACCGCCGCTCCGAGCAGCCTGTGATCCTCTGCGAGCACATACAAGCCGATTTTTTCTTCCCTGACAGCCCTCTCAAGAAACGCATCCGCCTCTTCGGTACGCTCGATCAGCTGGAATTTCTCTGATTCTTTGTCCGCAGCGCCGTCCTCTGCTTTCTCATCTCCGGAAAGATTGTTTTCTCCGGATCGGTACACCTGTTCATGAAAACCGTCCATTCCATCGTACCGGCTCTCTTCCGGCATACATTTCTGCCCGGAAAGCTCTCCATCGTCCGTGCCAGCCCTTTGTTCTTCAAATGGATTGGCACTGCTTTCTGCCTGCATGGCAGGCAGAGCCGACGGCCCCGCCTGCATATGATCTGCAAACCGCCTGACCATCTGCCTCAGCTCCAGTCTCTTGAGCAGATCCATCGCCTCCTTCGTATAGAGGCTGCCGTTATCTTCTCCCAGCCGGGCCTGCTCAAGCGGCAGTTCGAAAGGTACATGCCGGTCAATCAGCGCCAGCTTGTAGGAAAGCTGCGCCATCTCCCAGTGATCCTGCAGCGACAGCCTGGCCTTGTTGGGCCTGATCTCATCCAGATGGTCGTGGGCATTCTGAATGGAATGAAATTCTGCGATGATCTTCGTCGCTGTCTTCTCGCCCACACCCGGAATCCCCGGGATGTTGTCGGAAGCATCGCCCATCAGTGCCTTCACATCGACAAATTCCGATGGTGTAACGAGATACTTTGCCTTCACATCCTCCGCGTAATAGTTCTCGACTTCTCTTCCTTCCTTCTTCGTCTTCGGAATCCGGACCATCGTCGTGTCCGAAGCCAGCTGCAGAAGATCCCGGTCCCCGGAAATAATCCGCACATCGAGTCCCTTCTGTTCCATCGCCAGCGAAACAGTTCCGATGAGATCATCCGCCTCGAAGCCTTCCATCGACAACAGCGGAACATTCATGGCGCGCAGAACATCCTTCATCACCGGGACCTGTTCCCGCAGCTCCTCAGGCATCGGGCTTCTCGTCCCCTTGTAGGCATCGTACATCTTATGACGGAACGTCGGGGCATGGAGATCAAAGGCTACAGCTAGATACTGCGCCTTTTCTTCATCTAGAACGCGAAACATGATATTCAAAAAGCCCAGAACTGCATTGGTGTGCAGCCCTTCACTGTCTGACAGAAGCGGAAGGCCGTAAAAAGCCCTGTTCAGGATACTGTGTCCGTCGATCAGAATGATCTTCTCTCTTTTCTGGTCATTCATAATGCTTCTGTCCCCCTGTTTGCCCGGAAGCCTTCTCCAGGCTGATCTGTCCATGACACGCACATACGGCATATGCTGTTTGTGCGAATAAACCTGTCTTCGCCCTGATGGCAGGATTCCTTTTCCTGGAGCACAGGCAGGCCCAGCGCGCAGCACGAAGGATCCCCCTGCTAGATGCGAAACTGCCACACAGCTATGCCGGCACGCTCAGCGCGCAGCACGAAGGAGCCCCTGCGTGTCCGGTTCCGTCTCCACCATCTCGATGGTGCTCTGAACTTCCCCTAGTTCCCTCGTTACAAGCCCCGAGAATGCGGCAATGAAAAACAGCTCCGCACATACAATGAGCACGATCTTCATAGAGCGGAAGATATGCCTTCGTGTCAGATACTGTTCAGACCCCTGCAGCTTCTCGTCCAGCTTCCGCGTGAAATTGTAATCGCCGTCGTCCGTTTCCTCGCCCAGCGTCTGATAGATGGAAAAATAGATTTCCAGCTCGTCATGGCAGGCTGGACAGGTTTCGACATGATCGAGAAACTCTTCCAGTTCCCGGTCCGACAGTTTCCCGTCCAGATACGGTCTGATCAGCTTCTGAGCCCTCACACAATCCATCAGGATCCCTCACTGTGTCTTCTTTCAGTCCCCGGCATTGCGTCCGCAGCAGATCTCGTACAGCCCTCAGCTGCAGCCGGTTTACGCAGGTGCCGCGGCACATATGCCCTAGTATAGCGCAGGCCGACTATGTTGACAAACGCCCTTCCGTTGCTGTAAGGTTTCGGAAATCCTCGAAAGGAGGCTTAATAATATGGAAAATAAAACGATTATTCAGTTTTTTGAATGGTATCTTCCCTCCGATGGAACACTCTGGGAGAAGGCAGCAGCGTGCGCTGCCGATCTGAAAAACACCGGTATTACCTCTGTCTGGCTTCCGCCGGCCTACAAGGGCGCAGCCGGCGCCGCTTCCGTTGGCTACGACGTCTATGATCTGTACGATCTTGGAGAATTTGATCAGAAGGGCAGCGTCCGTACAAAATACGGAACCCGGGACCAGTATCTGACCGCCGTCCGCGCGCTTCATGATGCGGGTCTTGAAGTCTATGCCGATATTGTCTTCAATCAGATGATGGGCGCTGACGAGACCGAGAAGATAACGGCAGTCGACACAAAACCGACAGACCGGGAGGAACAGATCTCCGGTCCCCACGAGATCGAAGCATGGACAAAATTCACATTTCCGGGCCGGAGCGGCAAATACTCTGACCATACCTGGGACAAGAAAAATTTCTCCGGAACCGACTTCGATCAGGCAACCGGCGCAAAGGGCATCTTTCTGTTTGACGGAAAGCGCTGGAACCAGGAGACCGACTCAGAGAATGTCAACTTTGATTACCTGATGGGTGTGGACCTCGATACCGACGATGCGGACACCTACAAAGCCCTGACAGACTGGGGCAGCTGGTATTTTGACACCGTCCATCCGGACGGTCTGAGACTCGATGCGGTGAAGCACATGAGCTTTGACTTCTACAGAAGATGGCTGCGCTTCATGCGGGAGCGGGAAGGCCGGGACTTCTTCGCCGTCGGTGAGTACTGGAGCGGGGATCTGAAAAAGCTTCTTCACTACCTCAATGTTGTCGTCGATGGGATGCCGGAACGGACACTTCCTGAAAGGACGCAGAATCCATCCGGCAGCTTCAGACAGGAGGCCGATGAACGCACTTCGGCTGCGGAGGGAACGCCCCTGACCCTGTTCGACGTTCCACTTCATTATTCATTTCTGCGCGCAGCCCAAAACGGGCAGAATTTTGATATGCAGAGCCTGTTCACCGATACCCTTGTAGAGGCGCGGCCCGAATGCGCCGTCACCTTCATCGACAACCATGATACGGAACCCGGCCAGGCACTGGAAAGCTACATCCCGGAATGGTTCAAGCCCATTGCCTACTCAATGATCCTGCTTCGGGAAAACGGCATTCCCTGTATCTTTTACGGAGACTACTACGGTGTTGAGAATGCGAATGAATCGCCGATTCTCGATCTGAAAAAGCTGATCCGCATCCGGTCCCGCTATGCATACGGACCTCAGACCGACTACTTTGACGACCACTCCGTCGTCGGCTTCACAAGAAGCGGGGATTCGGAGCACCCTGATTCCGGGCTCGCTGTTCTTGCCACCGCCGGGGCGGAGGGCACGAAATACATGGCGCTTGGCCCCGCCTTCGCAGGAAAAACCCTGCGGGATGCCCTCGGACGGCATAATGATCCGGTCCGGCTTGATGAACAGGGCGGAGGCGTCTTCCATGTGCATGGCGGGTATGTCAGCGTATGGCTGACCGAGCCGGCGTACCAGGATATCCGGATTCATTTCTGACCTCTGAAGCTCCGTAAAATCGATGTAAAAAAATGCCCCTGACACGGCAAAGGAGGTTCAATTCCAGAAAAGCCCGTGGTAGAATCGCTGTATGCTACCTTACAGACAGATGCGGGAGGACGGCGACGTGGCTGCAGATTACAATGAGATTTTCAGACTGCTGACAAGCGGCAAACCGGATAATATTCAGAAGCTCGTAGATGAAACCCACCCTGCCGATGTCCTGCAGGCTGTCCAGGATATCGGCAACGAGGATTACCGGTATCTGCTCGTACTCCCGGATGACTATCTGGCGGATGTCATCGACGAGGCGGACGATGATGACAAGTACGAAATCCTGAAGGTCATTGATCCGGGCCGGATCGGCTCCGTCCTGAACCGGATGTCCGTCGATGAGATTGCCGACCTGATCCGGGAACTGGAGGATGACAACAAGGATGCTGTCGTCAAGTCTCTCCTTCGCGGACGGACAAAGACCGATGTCACGAAGCTTCTGAAATACGACGAGGAAACTGCCGGTGGTATCATGACCACGCAGTTCATCGCCATCTATGCGTCGAATACCGTGATGCGCGCGCTGAACTACCTCAAGACGGAGGTCAACGCCGAGACATCCTGGTACCTGTACGTTGTGGACAAGGTCACCTATAAGCTGATGGGTGTTGTCTCTCTGCGCGACCTCGTGATGGCGCCCTTCGACACCCTGATCTCAGACATCATGAACGACAACGTGATTTCCGTCCGGACCGACCTTGACCAGGAGGCTGTGGCTCGTCTCTTCACCAAGTACGGCTACGCTGCCCTGCCGGTCGTCGATGAGAATGGAAAGATGGTCGGTATCGTCACCGTTGATGACGTCATCGATGTCATCAACGAAGAAGCGACCGAGGATATCCACCGGATGGGCGGAATCGACAAGGAGGAAAAGATCGACGGCTCCGTGAAGGACGCTGTCCGCTCCAGACTTCCCTGGCTTGTCGTCAATCTTGCCACCGCGATCCTGGCCTCCAGCGTCATCGCAAAATTCAACGGAACCATCTCCCAGATTGTCGCTCTCTCCGCCGTCATGACGATCATATCCGGCATGGGCGGCAACGCCGGGACCCAGTCGCTGACCATTGTCGTCCGTGCCCTGTCGCTGAATGAGATCGATAAGGAAAATGGCCTTCGAATCCTCGCCAAGGAGATTGTGACCGGTCTGATCAATGGTCTCGTGATCGGCGCTCTGGTTTCCGTCATCGCCCTGTTCTACGATTTCAACCCCTGGTTTGGTCTGATTTCAGGTCTGGCGATGATTCTGAACATGCTCGCAGCTGCGCTGGCAGGATATCTCATTCCGATCATCCTCGAAAAAGTTCATGTCGACCCTGCCATCGCATCATCTGTCTTTGTAACAACTGTGACCGACTGCCTTGGTTTCTTCTTCCTGCTCGGCCTTGCAACCATCACGATGCCGCACCTGAGATAATGGCCTCTGCCTCAGGTTTTCAGGTGTTCTGCCTGCGGCAGACAACTGTCACAGGCGGTCCGGTTATCCCTTGACAGCCCCGGCAACCATGCCCTTGATGATTTCCCTGCTGAAGGCAAAATAGAGGATGACAACCGGTGCCATCGTGATGAGCATTGCTGCCATCTGCTTCGGATAGTCGGATGCGAACTGTCCCTTGAACTGTGTCAGCGCCAGCGGCACGGTCTGCAGGGATACATCCTTGATCAATACCAGTGCAAATGAGAATTCGTTCCAGCAGCCGAAGATCTGGATGATCGCGACCGTTGTCAGGATTGGTTTGCAGATCGGAAAGATGATATGCCACAGCGTATAGGAGAATGAGCTTCCATCGATCGCTGCCGCTTCCTCCAGTGCCACCGGAATGGTCCGGACAAAGCCCTCTACAAGAAAGATGCCCATCGGAAGTCCGAACGCGATGTACGGAAACAGCAATGTATACCACTGATTGGACATCCCGCAGCGGCGGAACACGACATAGATCGGCACCAGCAGCGAGTGAATCGGGATCAGCATGCCCATCAGGAACATCACATAGAGCGCCCGATTCATTTTAAAGCGTACACGCGCCAGAATATACCCGACGATGAAGCTGAACAGCACAATCGCCACAATCGAAATACCTGTCGTCCGAACGCTGTTCCACATTGATTCAGCAAGATGATAGTCTTTGTTTGTCAGGATCCTGATGTAATTGATCAGCGTGGGGTGTTTCGGAAGACCGATGATATCTGCGTTAAACACCCTTTTTTCCTTCAGAGAGGAGTAGAGCATCCAGATGATCGGGAAGATGCAGGACGCCGAGAATACGATCAGAACCAGATTAATCAGAACGGCAGAGATCCCATGCCGCATCCGTTTTCCTGGCGTGACAGCTGACTTTTCTTTTATTCCGGATTCTGTCATAGTCTCAATCCCCCATATTCCTCGTTGCCCGTTTGATCGCCCACTGTGACCCGCCAATTACAAGCAGGGACAGAACAAAGATTGCGACAGATATACAGCTTCCGTATCCCATGTTGGACTGCTGAAAGGACACCTTATACCCCCACATCGCCATAACCATGGAAGATGTGCCTGGCCCACCGGCTGTCATCACATAGATGTTATCGAAAGCCTTCATATTTCCTGCGATACAGAGTGTGACGCACACCAGCATGGTGTTGCGGATGAGCGGCAGGACGATGTAAACAGACTTCTGGAATCCGTTTGCCCCATCAATCTCTGCACTCTCGAGGACGTCTGTGTTGATCGAAGCGATCGCTGACAGGATGATGACCATGTAGTATCCGATATACTGCCAGATCAGCGGGATCGTGACGTACAGCATGACATGTTTGGAATCGTTCAGCCACACCTGCTGCAGATCCGGGCGCCCGATGATTCTGAGGAACCAGTTGATCAGGCCGAATTTGTAATGATAGACCATGCTCCAGATCAGCCCGATGCAGACTGCTGAGATCGTGCTCGGAAAGAAGCCGAATGTCCTGTGGATTCCCTTCAGTCTTGCCATCCTGGAATTGACGAACATGACCAGAATGAAAGCGATTCCGATCTGCCCGATGATACAGGCGACAACCAGATAGATATTGTGGCCGAATGCCTGCCAGAATACACTGTCCCGGAACAGCTGCTGATAATTGGCCAGTCCGGTAAAGTGTTTGGACGGACCGCCCTTCCATTCAAAGAAGCTGTACACAAGCGCTGTGACAAGCGGCACAAATACCGTAAAGACAAAGAGCGCTACCGGGACAATCAGGTACAGCAAAACTGTCCTGCGCCTTGGTTTGATGGTCGTCAGCATGATCTTTCCCCCATATATGGAAACAGCCGTTCCACCCGCTTTGGCGGGCGGAACGGCCCTCAGTCTCAACTCGTTTCCTGCGGACGTTCAAGCGGCATCAACCGGTCAGGAAGCTTCCGTCTCAGTCTGTGACGAAGAGAGATAATTCTCCTCATATGCCTTCTGGACATCCTCGGCAACCTGCTGCGGCTCCATCTCACCATTCAGCATGGACTGAAGCTCCTGATTGCAGACGCCCCAGACCGCACTGTTGATGTAGGAATCATAGATCTCGCACGGTGTCGTGTCGACATAGCTGTAATTGTAGAAGTCCTGGGTAACCTGGTCGAACGCAGAAAGGTCAACATCTGCAACCTGGGTCAATCCGCCAAGTGCATACTTGGATGCTACATAAGAAGCAAAGGCCGGTCCGGTCAGCTCCTGTGCAAGGTCGATGCATGCCGCGAGCTTATCCTTGTCATCCGCAACCTTCGGGTTGATCGCGACTGCATATCCAAGACCGATGTTCTGGGACTTCGGATCCTCTGTCGCATCTGCCGGCTGCGGAAGGACTGCAAAACCGATATTGTCATACTTATCCTTGTCCGAGTCCAGAAGCGTCGTGGCGATGTAAGACTCATCCCAGTTTCCGCCAATGAAGGCTGCAGCATCGCCGCTGATATAATATTCACGCGCATCCTCATTCGTCACAGAATTGAAATCCTCGTTAAAAATCTTGGTCTCCGTGAACAGATGCTTCATCTCCGTGAGCGCAGCAACAAATTTTTCATCCGTGAATTTCGCTCCGCTTCCATCAATCAGACTCTGGAACCATTCCTTTCCGGTATAACGATCGCCAAGCGTGCTCAGGAAATCGGAGTTTGCCTGCCATTGTCCGCCATTGCCGAATGCAATTGTCGTCACACCCTTGCCATTGAAGTAATCGGAAGCTTTCTCGACGTCATCCCATGTCTCCGGGAATGAATCGAAGCCTGCTTCCTTCCACATCGCCTTGTCATAAATGACAACCGTGCACGTTCCTCCGGTCAGCACCGGGAAGCCGTAGATCTTGTCGCCATCCTTGAACGGTGTGAAATAATCCTGTTTATAATCCTTATAATATGGAGAAGACTTGATGATATCGGTCAGATCCATGACCTGCCCCTGAGCTGCCCACTGCTTGGTATTCATTCCCTGGAGAAGGAAGACATCCGGAAGGTCACCGGCTGCGGCAAGCGTTGCAACCTGTGTCTTATACTCTGCATTCGCCAGAACATTCTCCTCAACGCTGATATCCGGATGGGCATCCTCCCACGCTGCCAGGGTCGTGCGGAATCCATCCGATCCGCCATTCGCCTGTGACTCTTCAGAGGTTGAGAAATGCATGATGTCTAGGTTTCCCTTGTACGCCAGGTCGTTCTTCGCCACTTCCACGACGCCGCTTCCTGCGCCCTCTGTCGACGCCTCCGTCGATTCCGCATATGCCGGCACTCCCATTGCCGCAACCATAGCTGCCGACAAAACAACACTCAACGCTCTTTTTTTCATCAGATTCCCTCCTTGTTGAATAAGTTAACTAGGTAAGCTGTTAGAAGTTCACGAATGATTGTGTTTACTTAATCGTTTTCGTGTAAAACATATCACAATTGTTCCCTGTTATCAAGTGATTTGCAGTCATTATTTTACAATATCACCATTTTCATCATGTTTACTAATTAACATTCATTAATTTTGTGCATTAATTGCGGCTATTTTTCGCCTGCTTACGAAATTATCGAAAGTGTCGTACCGTTTAAACGCGCGTTTTCAGTATAAAAAAAGACTGTCTTCCTGCAGTCTTCCCTTATGGTCCTCACTTTGAGGTAAAAATTGGTAAAAAGGCCGGTTGAAAATTCGCCATCTGGTAAAATTGTGGTTTACAGCCATTCCTTCCTGTGGTATGATTGGGAAGTCAGTTGATTCAGAAAATACTTTTTACTTGCGGCCATAGTTCATTGGTAGAACATCAGCTTCCCAAGCTGAGGAGGCGGGTCCGATTCCCGTTGGCCGCTTTTTTCATGCCTTGACAGCCAGTCTGCGATTATTGCTGGGTCTGCCTCAGATCATCAATGTATTCGCTTCCCCACTCTTCAATCGCATCCAGTACGCGTTTGAACCGCCTGCCGATGGGCGTAAGTTCATATTCTACCCGGAGCACGCTCTCTGTATACACTGTTCTGCTGATCATTCCTTCTTTTTTAAGATATCGAAGCTGTTTTGACAGCGTACCCTGTGCAATGTCAATTCTTCGCGCATCTGGGTCTCCAACCATGGCGGCAGACAGCTTGATGGCGGACCTGCTTCCATAGAAGTTCTCCTCTCCATTGCTTCCGCTGTTGATCACCGTGTTCCGGTCATCTTTGACAGCGGCGTCCGACGTGGACAGCATGTTTTTAAGGCGCTTGCGAGCGGCGCCGATCTGGTCGCAATCGGCCGCCCGGTTATATACGGCCTGAATCTGGGCGGGGCCGAGGGTGTCAGATCCGGTTTTGAACATCTGAACATGGAACTGAACTGTCCATCACGATGCAGCTCGCCGGGACCAGAACCATTGATGATATCAAACATACAAGGCTCCTGTGACTTCCATGGCCTGATGCATCGCTTTCCATGATGCCCTATACAAAAAGCTGCTGCAGAGACATATTCTGGTCTGTGCAGCAGCTTTTTCGGCATCATGCGATATTCAAAGTCAAAGTTATTGCAGCTGCTTCCTTTCCGCGTTTGCGATCTCGCGGATCCGGCGATCCTGCTCTTTATACAACTCCCGTTCTTTGTCAGCCTCCTTCAGCTCTTCCCTGCAAAGATCCTTTACGATCTCGGAAGCCATGAACAGCCCGGCAACGGATGGTCCGAATGCAATTGATCCGGGGATGTCCCTTCTGTCCGTGCACTTGTGCACAGTTCCCGGCGGACAGATACAGTGAGTACGGCAGCTGATGCTCATATCCTCAAGCGGTCTGACCGGCTTTTCAGTGGAGTAGACAACCTTCAGTTTCCTGACACCTCTCTTTTTCAGCTCATGGCGCATCACCTTCGCAAGCGGGCACATCTCTGTCTTGTAGATGTCAGCAATCCGGAACGAAGTCGGATCCAGATGGTTCCCGGCTCCCATACAGCTGATGACCGGGATCCCCTCTCTCTTCGCTCTCATGATGATTTCAATTTTCGCTGTCACCGTATCTACACAGTCCGCTGCATAGTCGAACTCGTGAAAGTCCAGCTGATCTGCGTTTTCCGGCAGATAGAAGCTCTTGACAATCCGGATGTCCGCTTTCGGCTCGATATCCAGCATCCGGTCCCGCATGACTTCTGCCTTGTATTTGCCAACCGTGCTTCTCAATGCATGAATCTGCCTGTTCAAGTTTGTCAGGCATACCCGGTCGTCATCAATCAGTACAAAGTGTTTTACCCCTGTGCGGACAAGCGCCTCGCAGACATAGCCTCCGACGCCGCCGATTCCAAAGACCGCAACCGTAGCCTTCTCCAGTCTGTCCATCGCATCTTTTCCAATCAGAAGCTGTGTTCTTGAATATTGATTCAGCATATTTTTGTCCATTTCTTTAGATTTCAGTTCCTGTTTCAGCCGCTGGATAGTGTAACACATATTTGGTTTTTCTGGACACTTCCCTGCAAACACATTATAGTAAAGGATGTTGCAAACAGAGACTGGCAATATTATGAAACAGGTTTTACATACATATGAATATTTACTACATTGATTATGAAAACGTAAACAGCTTCGGACTCAAGGGCGCACAGCTTCTCGGAGCTGACAGCAAGATCTACATCCTCTACAGCAAAAAGGCCGACAATGTCAAGATCGATGTTCTCTCTGAGCTGATGAAGTCCAGGGCGGAGATCCATTTTCTTCCTGTACATGTGGGAACGCCGAACGCGCTGGATTTCCAGTTAATTACGCTGCTTTTCCTTGGCTACCAGAACGAAAACCACTACTATATCATCAGCAAGGACAGCGGATATGACTGCTGTATCCGCACCGCGCAGGAGTGCGGCGCCCCGAATGTGCGCCGCTTCAAGGATATCGAGTCCTCCCTCGTCAGGCAGACCCCCGCGCAGGGCAGTTCCCTGCAGGATGTCCCCGAGATCAGATCCGCTCCCACAACTCAGCCGTCATCCGATGCCGTACCTGCAGCAGAATCCGCCGGAGATTCCGGAGCACCGGAAGATCCGGCAGATGGATGTTCGCCTGCCGAGACCGTCTCGTTCGCCATCCTTCCGGAAGAGATTGCCTTCACCGACTGTGGTCAGTCTGCTCCCTCTGAAAACATCCCGGACGGATCCGGCCAGCCAGCTTCCTCCATCGAGGTTTCTTCCCGCCATTCGAGAAGAAAGAGGCGTTCAAGAAAGTCATCTGCTTCCCGCGCCCAGAAGGGACAGGAAGAACGGCCGGAAGAAACAGCAGCCGATTCTGAGCCTTCCGCAGACAGCTCCGCTGATCGAAGGCTCTCCTCTGCACAGAGCAGCCCCAAAGCCGAGCAGCCGTCCTCGCAGATGCACGACAGCTTTCAGCCTGATTCACAGCCGCATCAGGAGCAGGAGCATGAAACGCTGCCCGAGAATGTGCAGACGATTCCGGTTCCTTTCAGGCAGGCTGAAACTGCGGCCAATGCTGAACACCCAGAAAAAAAGTCCGCTCCACGCGCAGAGCGTCCCGTTCAGGTACAGGCGTCTGTGAAGACTGGGCGCGCAGAGAAGGTGCCGTCAACGGCGCATGAGGAGCATTCGGTTCAGGCGGGGAGTTCCCCTCAGGAGGAGGTTCCATCGCAGACAGGTTCATCCCGCTATCCTTTCTCCAGAATCACCGACGTTCTGAGCAAAAAGTGCAGCTTCTCTCCTGATGAAAAACAGCTCTCCATCATCCGTGATGTTCTGATGAAGGCCAGAAATAAACAGCAGTTTTACACCCTCATCGTCCGCAAATGCGGTCAGAAAAACGGCCTCGCATTGTACCACACAATCCGCTGTGCCTATAATGATCTCCTGTCAATCGAAGGCTGAGGCGATTACACCAGAAGCCTTGTCCGTTCCTCCTGCCGGGGCTCGTCTTCTGCGGGCTCCGGGCCAGACGTGTAGAGAGCTGTGATGATCGCGGTCCCGCCATTCGCCGCACAGAAGATGCGGAACCTGCATGTCGTTTCAAGCGGCAGCTTTTCCACCGGATGCCCATGTTCATCCTGGATAATACAGGACTTCGTCTTTGATGCAAGCACAGCGCCGCCCTTTCTAGCATATATCTTCACCTTCGCCAGTTCGGTTCCCTCCAGATATGTGTCCTTCACGATCTCCGAGAGCTTTACGCCTTTTCTGTATTCCTGAAGACACACCTGGTTCATTGCCGGTACTCCAAATATCTTCTGCTGTTCCATCACAACATAATAGCGAAGATATCCGGACAGGCAGCGTGTCTGTGTCTGGAACAGAAGAATCACGGCTGCAGCGATCAGCAGTCCGATCATCGCTGCGATCATCCAGACGGTCTGCATGCTTCCAATCAGCGCCTGCACATCTGCGGCAATTTCGACTTCTGACGACTTTCCTCTGCGCGCTGCCACAACGCGGATGATCGATGTTCCATTTTCCAGCCCGCTGATGATCAACTGTGTTCCATTCACCTGCACACGGACGGACCGGCCTTCCATCACCTGAGCCGTGACGGTTGCCGGTACCTTGTCCCGGCTGTCCTCTGCTCTCAGGCTGAACAATGCCCCAAGATCGACGGATGCCCGGCAAAGCTGCGGAATCAGTCCGCCAAGTCTGACGGGGCCTGAAATATTTCCGATCATCGCCGGTGCTCCTTCCGTCTCTGTTTCCATCCCATCTGTCTGCTCAGGCTTCTCAGTATACTGAAGCTCCATCTCTGTCATCAGAAGAGCTGCAGACTCCGTTTCAAACTCTGTTTCGGTCTCTGTTTCCAGCTCCGGCGAAGGCAGGGTTTCTCTTGCCTGTGTACTCAATGTCAGCAGAATTCCGCTCAGGTATGATATATCCTCAGCCCGGATAAAGCTCCCGCCCGTCCGTTCCGCCAGATACCCCAGCAGATTCTCATCGATTGCTCCACTGGTTCCAAGGCCGATGGTATCGAACCGGATCCTCATGTCCCTGGCCTGCTCTGCCGCCGTCAAAGCCATTGTCAAGGAAGCCTTCTCCGCGGCCTCCTCGTCCTGCTCATGCGGCAGATCAATCATTCCGTCCGTCACGAGAATCACCCGTCTGTCCTGGCCTGAGGCATCTTCCTGCAGAATGGATACGGCCCTCCTCAAAGCACTCCCGATATCGGTATCCCCCCGTGTGTAGGATAACGCCTGTATGAAGGAACATGCACCGTCCGCCTGACCGCCTTCCACCTTGGACAGTGGGTATTCCGTGCCGATTTGATCCGAAAACGGAATGACAGCGGCCTTTCCTTCCAGCTCTGAGAGTTTTCGGATGCTGTCCTCGACTGCCTTTTTCATCTGGTTTCCCGGGTCTGTCGAGAACATAGAACCACTGACGTCCAGGACAAACACAACTTCCCGGGCAGCTTCCAGATTCACAGTCTCCCCCGATTCAGTGGCAAACGCCCCGGCGTCTGCCCGCCTCCCCAAAATCAGAAGGAGGAAGACCATACCGATGATCACCGGCAGTATCACAGCAGCATGCTGATACGGGACATTTCTTCGATGGATACGCTGTTTCATTAGAGTACCTCCCTGGCTGTAACATGATCGTGTGAAACCATCAGCCTGGCGCAAGGCCCGGCTGCTGTATACAGAATCGAAATCTCGGAGTCGGATCATGGAAGATTAAGCGCTTTCCCGGGAAAAAAGACAGAAGAATCCATACGCAGATGAATCCATGGTGAACTGGAACTGGTTTTCGGGTTTTCTTGTTTTCTGGATTTCAGATATTCGGATCGGAAGATAGAATTGATTCAACTTTAGAATTGAAGTGTCCTTATTCTACGATGTACGTGGTTTGTTTGCAAGAGAGTTCCCGTTAAAATGTTACAGCTTTTCACAATCATTCATACTTTCTTTACAATTGATTCATCTTACTGTAAGATATACGGAGATATATTGATCGATTTTGTTTATTTCCATGATACTGATGCCGGACAGCCGTCTGAATCAGTGATGAAAGGCTTCCCGGAAGCTGTCAAGAGGGGATTTTCATGATGAAACAGCGTAATATTACCCGCCGGTTCCATGCGATGCGCGCCGCCGTGATGATTCTGATGGCATGCGCATGTCTCATGTGTCTATTGACTGCCAGTCCGAAGCCGGCATACGCGGCAAACTCAAAAAACACGCTCCGTACTTCACGCTCAGCAGAAAGAAGCGGCGCAGGCTGGACCCGTGAGGGAGAAGCTGTCTCCTATATTCTGCCGTCCGGAAAGAAGGCTGCCGGGTTCAGGAAAATCGGCCGATACTGGTATCACTTCGATAAAGGCGGAACACTCAGCACGGGATGGTTTACTGTCAAATCCCGCCGCTACTTTGCCAAAAAAACCGGTACAGTCGGCAAAACATACGGCATACTTCGAACCGGTTTCCGGAAGGTGGATGGTGTCTATTATTATTTCAACACAACCGGAAAGAAGGGCGTGGTCGGACGTCAGAAAACGGGCTGGATCACCGTGGGCAGATACCGCTACTATTATCATCCGGACGGGACGAAGGCCTCTGGTCTGACAACGATTGGCAGGAAGCTCTTCTACTTCTCCGAGACCGGAGCTGTCAAATACCGCGGAAGGCTCGTGACTGGCTGGAAAACCGTCGATGGCAAAAAATACTACTTCCGTCCCACGGGCAAGATCGGCACAGTCGGGGCCGCCTACAAAAACAAGAAGGTTAAAATCAAGAAGAAATATTACCGCTTCGACGCAGAGGGCTCGCTTATTACCAATAATACGAATACCGCTTCTTCCAGTACGGCACCGGTCGCCAGTGTTGTCTCAAACGAAGTCTTCATCGAGACCATCGGCACCCTTGCACATGCAGACATGCAGCAGAGCGGGGTCCTGGCTTCTGTCACAACCGCACAGGCCATCCTTGAGAGTGCTTCCGGCACGTCGGTCCTGGCGATCTACGCAGGCAACCTGTTCGGGATGAAAGCAGCCCTCTCGGGAAACAACTGGCCTTCTGCATGGAACGGCGCAACCTACAAGAAACAGACGCTGGAATATATGAACAATTCCTACATCTCTGTCTATGCGGACTTCCGGAAATATGAAAACTGGGCACAGAGCGTCGCTGATCACTCTGCCTACCTGACAGGTGCACAGAAGTCGAAGGGGATCCTGCGGTATGCAGGTCTTGCAGGTGAGAAAGATTATAAAAAAGCCGCTTCCATCATCAAGGCTGGCGGCTATGCCACAGACCCTGGCTATGTTGCCAAGCTCTGCAGTCTCATCGAGCGCTACAACCTCACGCGCTTTGACTGACTGATGATCCAGTGAATTTAAAAAGGAGGGGACACCAGTCCGGCACTTTCCGCCGGACCGGCGTCCCCTCCTCTTATTTTCCACCAGGATCAGTCTCCATACAGATACATGTTCTGTACAGAGACCGGATCAGAGCCTCTTTCAGACAATACCCTGTGCATTCATTGCGTCAGCAACCTTGACAAAGCCGGCAATGTTTGCGCCGGTCACATAGTCGCGCTCTCTGCCATATCTCTTTGCTGTATCTGAGACATTCGCAAAGATATTGTTCATGATACGATGAAGCTTCTCATCAACCTCCTCAAAGGTCCAGGACAGTCTCTCGGAATTCTGGCTCATCTCAAGCGCGGAGGTTGCGACCCCGCCGGCGTTGGACGCCTTTCCAGGTGAGAACAGGAGTCCCTTGGACTGGATGTACTGAGTTGCCTCCAGTGTCGTCGGCATGTTTGCGCCCTCCGCGACACAGTAGCAGCCGTTTTCAACCAGCATCTTCGCATCATCCAGGTTCAGTTCGTTCTGGGTTGCGCACGGGCAGGCGATGTCGCACTTGACGCTCCAGACGCCCTTTCCTGTATGATACTCGGCATTCGGTCTCTTCTCCTTGTACTCAGTCAGACGTGCACGATGCACCTCCTTGACCTCCTTGAGGGTTGCGACATCGATTCCGTCCGGATCATAAATCCATCCGGTTGAATCAGAGCAGGTGACAACCTTCGCACCAAGCTGCTGAGCCTTCTCGATCGCGTAGATCGCGACGTTCCCTGCGCCGGAAACCGCAATGGTCTGTCCCTTGATATCTCTTCCATTCTCCTTCAGCATCGCCTCCAGGAAGTAGATCAGACCATAGCCTGTCGCCTGCGTTCTTGCAAGGGAACCGCCGTAAGAAAGTCCTTTTCCGGTCAGGACGCCCTCATAGCGGCCGGTCAGCCTCTTGTACTCTCCGTACAGATACCCGATCTCCCGTCCGCCTACACCGATATCCCCTGCCGGGACGTCTGTGTCCGCGCCGATATGACGATACAGCTCATCCATAAAGCTCTGGCAGAATGCCATGACCTCCCTGTCGGACTTTCCCTTCGGGTCAAAATCGGCGCCGCCCTTGCCGCCTCCGATCGGAAGCCCTGTCAGCGAATTCTTGAAGGTCTGCTCAAAACCGAGAAACTTCAGCGTTCCAAGCGTGACAGACGGATGAAAACGAAGTCCTCCCTTGTACGGCCCGATGGCGCTGTTGAACTGGACGCGGTACCCGTTGTTAACCTGAACCTGTCCCTTGTCGTCTACCCATGGAACGCGGAACATGATGACACGCTCCGGCGTTGTCAGTCTCTCCAAGAGCGCTTCTTTTCTGTACTCCTGCTCGTTCTCCTCGATCACCGGGCGAAGAGTACTCAGAACCTCCTTCACGGCCTGATGAAACTCCGGCTGTGCCGGGTTCTGTGCTACGACACGGTCATAGACTTCGTCTACATATGACATTGAATCTGTCCTCCTGAACCTGATAATTTGTCGTAATATCTCAACGCTCTTATTATAGTCGAAGAAACTGTGGCTTTCAAGCATTCCCCGGAAATAATTCCGTCTTGCCCGCGGTATTTGTTATATTTTTGGAACAATTCTTCGGATTCAAACATTTTCTGCGGTCAGCAGTTTTTCAGAAATGTTTCAAACCTTGCCCTGTCCTCCTCATACTCCCGGAGGCCGGTGTCGTAAATTCCCTGCAGCACGCCGGGATCCTTTGTGTAAGTCGAGACATGAATCGGCTCATGCGGCGCAAAGATGAATGCATGCCCCTCCTCCTCCAGCCTTCGTGTTGCTCTGAGCTGGCGGTTGTAGCGGATATGCCGCATCTCGATCGAATGGATCAGGTTCGGGTAGTTCCGAAGCAATGTCCGATAGGCAAACCTCATTTTTTCGGGTTCCCTGACGGAATCCTTCGGTCTGCACAGGATGACAATGACCTTGTCGCAGCCCGCTTCCAGCGCGTGCTGAACCGGCAGGGAGTTGCTGCATCCGCCGTCACAGTATTTTCTGCCGTGCACCTCAATCGGCCTGCAGACGACCGGAATGGAGCAGCTGGCCATGATGGCTGAATAGTCGGTCGAGGAGACATCCTCCTTTGTGAAATAATGCGGCTTTCCAGTTTCAACATCGGTCGCAACCGCCCACCATTCGGCAGGATTTCTGACCATCGCGTCGTAGTCAAGCGGATCAATGCCTCCCTCTGCCGTATAGTCCTGATAAATGCGCCTTAAATTGAAAACGGACCCGCTGCTTTTCCATGCCTGAAGGCCAAGGTATTCCGGATCCTGTACATGGTCGACGAAAAATCTTCTGTTTCTGTCCCGCTGTCCCGCCAGAAAGGAAGCGCCGCACGCGCACCCCGCGGATACGCCGATCACATAGTCCGGCTTCACCTGGTCATCCATCATACGATCCAGAATTGCAGCTGTATACGCGCATTTCATGCCGCCGCCTTCCAGCACCAGTCCAAGCTTCATGACTTTTCCAACTCCTTCTTTTCCTTTATGATTTTCAATGTGAATCTTTCCCACGCCACAGCTGCTGTTTTCCGCATCACTTCTTCAGTGCCGCCTCTGCCACGTGAAGCGCCAGCACCGATGTCGTGACCGCTCCGACTCCGCGCGGCACCGGCGTAATCATCGCTACGACCGGCTCTGCCTCCTCGAAGGCAACATCGCCACACAGTCTCCCGTCCGGACCGACATTGATCCCTACATCGATGACAACCTGCCCTTCGCGCAAAGACGTTCCTCTGACAACCCCCGCGTGACCGGCGGCAGCGACCAGGATATCCGCCTCCCCTGCAACAGAAGGCAGATCGGCTGTCCGCGTATGTGCGATCGTTACGGTTGCATGCCGCTGCAGCAGCATCATTGCGACAGGCTTTCCGATTACAGAGGACCTTCCGACAACCACCGCTCTTTTTCCCTTCGGATCAATTTGGTAGTGGTCGAGAATCTCCATCACCGCCTGCGCCGTGCAGGGCGGATACCCGAGTTTTTTTCCCTGGAAGACACCGCTGAGCGATAAATCTGTCATGCCGTCGATATCCTTTGACGGAGAGAGCGCATTTTCAATCCGAGATGCGTTGAGGTGACCCGGAAGCGGGCGGAAAAGAAGAACGCCGTGGACAGCCGGGTCTTCATTGGCATCTTGAATCACAGCCAGAAGCTCCTCCTCGCCCACATGCTCAGGAAAAACGGCCGTCCTCACATTGATT
The DNA here is from genome assembly GCF_052118625.1 of Porcincola sp. LCP21S3_C12. Lineage (NCBI taxonomy): Bacteria > Bacillati > Bacillota > Clostridia > Lachnospirales > Lachnospiraceae > Porcincola > Porcincola sp. LCP21S3_C12. Next base: position 40,529 of record NZ_JBQKGW010000009.1, read on the forward strand.
CCGAATGAACGGCACCTTTTGACAGCCCCCTTCTCATAGGACAGATCGCTCTCCTTCTCTCCAACCCGTATGATCAGAAGACCGGGGATGATTCCTTTCTTCTCTGCCTCTTGAACTTTCTCTCTGATCCTGTCTGCAAGAGATTCGTTCACGTCCTTTCCGAGCATCAGCTGCGCCATACGCCGTTGTCCTCCGTTCTGTACGTTCTGTGCATACCATTCGTCCTGCCTGATTCAGACTTTCCCTGTTCACTGATTCCGCTGCAGGAAGCTGCTGACAGACAGAAAGATGCGCTCAGTCTCATCCTGGCATTCAGCAAGGATTTCCTGTGCCCGTCGTTCCAGCTGTCCGGCTGTCTTCTGATCCTCCATCAGTCTGGTGTTGACCGTGACATTCAGGGCAGCACAGCGGGCAGCCGCCTCGAGAATGGCAGCCGCGCAGCCGGCATCCGATACGGCGATCACGGAGCCCTTCCTGGCAGCCTCCCTCACAAGCGCCAGCGCTTCCCGTGTCTTCTCCATGATACGGAGCGGTGATTCTGCTGCGCGCCTGAGCGCCCGCTCCATCTCCTCCCTGCGGGCAGCCTTCTCCTCCTCTGTCCCGCGTGGAAGACGGTACGCTGCAGCAAGCGGCGCAAATGCCTCTGCGTCTTCATCGATGAGGCCCAGAAATTCTTCACGCAGCCGGCCGGCATCCCGGATCAGCGCATTCATGTCCGCCTGGACCGCTTCATACTTTTTCTTTCCAACCGTCAGCGAAGCAACCATGCTGCTGAGCGCGGCTGCAAGCGCGCCGCAGAGCGCCGCCGCCCCTCCGCCGCCAGGGACAGGTGCATTTCCCGAAAGCTCCCGCGCAAAATCCGCAAGCGTCATCTGCTGCATCTGTTCCTCACGCTCTCTCACCATCTTTTCTCCCCCTGATTCCGCAGCTTTGCCCTGACAGACATCCGTTTACCGAAGACCGGCCCGCTGAAGGACTTCTCTCACATCCTCACTTTTGTCCATCGTGTAGAGGTGGATCCCATCGATCCCCTCCGCAATATACTGTTCCAGGAGCCGGACTGTATAGGCAATCCCCTCCTCACGAAACGCTTTTTTGACATCCGGAATTTCATTTCCCTCCGGATCTGTATCAAACCAGTTGTGCGTCAAAACAAGCGCCAGATCACGCGGGACCGGACAGGCATTATGGCTGAAGCACTGATTGATCACCGATTTCTTTGAAATGACCGGCATGATCCCTGCATCAACCGGAATGGCGATTCCTGCCTTCCGGATCGCCTCATGCCAGCGCCGAAACACATCCATGTCAAAGCAAAGCTGCGTGATGATGTAATCCGCCCCCAGATCCTGCTTCTGACGAAGATGCATGATATCAGCCTCAAGGCTTGAGCACTCCACATGACCGCCGGGCGTTCCTGCGACCGCTATTTCAAAGGCCGTCCCGAACTCTTTCCGGATAAAGGCGACCAGATCTGTTGCATGACTGAACTCTCCGCCTGTTCCGCTCTGACCATACGGAATATCTCCTCTGAGTGCAAGGATATGCGTGACCCCCTGATCGAGATAGGCCTGGAGCTGTCTTCTCACACTCTCCTTCGTCTGCCCGATGCAGGTCAGATGGGTGACCGGTACTGCCACCTTCTCCACCTCACGGAGAACCTCCCTGTTCTTTCCGACATTGCTTCCACCGGCTCCGTAGGTGCAGGAAATGTAATCCGGCTGAAGCTCCCCCAGCCGCCGGATCATCCCCGGGAGATTGTTCATCCCCTTCTCCGTCTTCGGCGGATAGACTTCGAAGGAGAGCGTCTGGCGCTTCTTCATCAGGTCACTGAATTTCATAAAGGAAGCCATCGTATTTTTCTGTCCTTTCATCAAAACAGCCGGAATCACAGACAGGTCTGTCATTCCGGCTGTATGGGCTGCCCACTCTTTCTGCCAGGCAGGTTTCCTTCATCTCACCGAAAATGCTATTTACGCCAGCATCATGCGATCATTCGCAAACTGCCCGTGTGAGACATCGCTGAATTTTTCGAGCAGGTCTGAAACCTGCAGATGCTTTTTCTCCTCACCCGAGACTTCATAGACAATCCGTCCCTCATTCATCATGATCAGACGGTTCCCCATCCGGATTGCGTCGCGCATATTATGCGTCACCATCAGGGCTGTCAGACTGTCCCGCTTCACCACCTCGGCTGTCAGGTGCAGAACCTTCTCGGCTGTCTTTGGGTCAAGTGCCGCCGTATGCTCATCGAGCAGCAGCAGCTTCGGCTTCTTCAGGGTCGCCATCAGCAGTGTCAGCGCCTGTCTCTGTCCGCCGGAGAGAAGGCCAACCTTCTGCGTCATACGGTCCTCGAGCCCCAGCTCGAGTGTCTTCAGCTGTTCATGGTAGATCTCATGTTCCTGTTTCGTGATCCCCCAGCCAAGTCCTCTTCTGTTTCCGCGCCGTGCGGCAAGCGCCAGGTTCTCATCGATCTGCATCGTAGCCGCTGTTCCATTCATCGGGTCCTGGAAGACACGTCCGAGGAATTCTGCTCTTTTATATTCCGGCAGCCCGGTGATATTCTCCCCGTCCACGATGATTGACCCGCCATCCACCGGCCAGACACCGGCAATTGCGTTCAGGCAGGTACTCTTGCCGGCGCCGTTTCCACCGATAACCGTGCAGAAATCTCCGGGATTCAGCTTGAGCGTCACGCCCAGAAGGGCAGGCTTTTCGTTGATGGTTCCCTTGTTGAATGTTTTCCGGATATGGTTCAGTTCCAGCATCAGCGGTGCGTTCGCCATCTCACTCAGCCCCCTTCTTTGCCGCTTTCGCGAATGAATTTCTTGATTTTGCCTGCAGATACGGCACAGCCAGGAAGATCGCAACAACGATGGCTGTAAACAGCTTCAGATCGTTCGCCGGCATCTTCAGCCAGAGTACGAAGCCGATGACGATGTAGTAGATCACGCCGCCGATGGCCACAAAGAGCAGGTGTCCCATGAAATTCAGCCTTCTTCCGAAAATGGCTTCTCCCAGCGTCTCACCGATGATCACTGCTGCCAGCCCGACGACGATGGAGCCCCGTCCCATGTTGATGTCCGCGAAGCCCTGGTACTGCGCCAGCAGACCTCCGGCCAGCGCGACGAGCCCATTCGAGAGTGCCAGCGTCAGCACCTTCATGGAACCGACATTGATCCCCTGAGCCTTCGCCATGTTCGGATTGCAGCCCGTTGCGCGGATACCCGACCCGATCTCTGTCCCGAAGAACCAGTACATGATGCAGATGATGGCAAAACAGATGATACCGCCTGACAGAATCGCCATCGGGATCTTCCGCATTGTGACAACCAGATGATATTTGTCAACCGACACGACCTGGTTTGCCTTTCCGCCCATAATCCTCAGGTTGACCGAATACAGAGCGATCTGCGTCAGAATGCCGGCGAGGATCTCCGGGATACCAAGCTTTGTGTGGAGCAGCCCTGTTGCAAGCCCCGTGACCATGCCCACCAGAAACGCCAGAAGAAGCGCTGCCCAGGCAGGGACGCCGCCTGTGATCAGCATAACTGCCGTCGCGCCTCCTGTTGTAAAGGAACCGTCAACAGTCAGATCCGCGAAATTCAGCAGCCGGAATGTCATGTAGACACCCACCGCCATGATTCCCCAGATAATTCCCTGTGCGATGTTGCCCGGCATAGCGGCAAACAGCCGGAGCGGGCTCAATGCGAGTAAACTCATGGGTTTCTATCCTCCTGCGTCCTGAATCGTGTCGGGCTGAAAAGCTCAGTCCATGCCGCCCTGGTCTTTCTTCCCGGAAAGCCCCTGCCGGCTTTGAAAAAGCCGCAGCAGCTGCCCGCACGCGGGGCGCCTCTCTGCGGCCTTTCCCTATACGTCTTAATGAATATACTGTCAAATCCGTGCGAAAGTCAACCCTCCGGATTCCGGCTGGTGTGCCCGCATGTCGTCCCTTTACTCCGCCTCGGTTGCAGCCTCGGTCTCCGCCTCTGTCTCGCTCTGAGAACCGATTGCCACATAGTCCGACGGAACCTTGATGCCAAGGGCATCGCAGAGCTCTGCGTTGTACTCTTTCGTCACGTTCGGTGCAAACTGGACCTCCATCGAGGAGATGTCCGCGCCCTTCTTCAGAATCTGGTATGCCATCGAACCGGTTGTCTGTCCGAGCTCCTCGTAGCTGATGGACAGGGTCGCGATGCCGCAGCCCGCGGCGATTCCCTCCTCACCACAAATTGCAGGAACCTTCTTGTCAAGCGAGACAGCCTTGATAATACCGGTATTGGATGCTGCCGTATTGTCCGTCGGGATGTAGACTGCATCGTTCTCCGTGAAAGCTGTCGTTGCGACAGTCTGAAGATCGTTCGAATCTGCAAAGGTATAAGCAGTAACCTTATATCCTTCTTTCTCAAGGTCCGGAGTAATCGTGTCCGCCTGGTACTTGGAGTTTGGTTCTGCCGAGCAGTACAGGATGCCGACATTCTTCGCATCTGGGAGAAGCTCCTTGAACAGAGCTGCCTGCTTGTCAAGCGGCGCCAGGTCGGATGTCCCGGAAATGTTTGTCCCCGTGGTTCCCTTCCAGTCGGAGATATCAAGCGCCGTCCCATAATCGGTCACGCTCGTACCAAGGATCGGAATGGATCCAGTCGCCGCCTGTGCTGCCTGAAGTGCCGGAGTCGCATTCGCCATGATCAGATCCACGCCATCCGTCACAAAGGAATTCACAATCGTCGCACAGGTTGCGGAATCTCCTGCCGCATTCTGCTCATCGAACTCGACCGAGTCTCCGTCGGCTTCAAGCTCCTTCTGGAGTTCCTCTCTGAAACCCTTGGTCGCTGCATCGAGCGCCGGATGCTGTACCAGCTGGCAGATGCCTACATGGTAAGTCTCTCCTGCATATACAGGAAGAGCGAGGCCCGAAAGTGTCATGGCAGAAACTGAAGCAGCCGCAAGGATCCGTACAATTTTCTGATTCATACTTAAAATCCTCCTTCATGAATGGATGTCCCGCTCCCCGGCAAAACCGGACGTCACGGAGATGAAATTCAAGGAGAATTTTAACGCTTTAAAGCGATGAAGTCAACAAATTATCTCCGTCCCTTCTGCACTTCTTCATTCAGGCTTCGGTGAAGATAAACCTTCTTCTCCTCCCCCCGCATCAGTCTCCTGATGTTGGAGCGGTGCTGCCAGAAACAGAGTCCCGTCAGGACGGCTGCCAGAATATCCACCTCGGTGACATAGGGGACGGCCATATGGAAACGGCCGAAGACTCCCAGAACCAGAACCTGGAAAAAGAAGAAGCTGTAGGCGGACAGGGAGCAGACAGATACCAGATGGATTGAAAAAAACAGAACGAAAAAGACCACAATGCACAGAATTCCCGCAAGCGGAGAAATCGCTGCAATCACGCCCGCCGTCGTCGCAACCCCCTTGCCGCCTTTGAAGTGAAGATAGAACGGGAAGTCATGCCCGAGTACGGCGCCGACACCGGCATACATCTTCAGAAGTACAAGCATCTGGGGTGCCCTGTCTGCAAAAACAGCCTGCACGATCAGCACTGCACAGACCGCCTTCATAAAGTCGCCGATCAGCGTCAGCAGGGCATCCTTCGCTCCCTTTGTCCGAAGCATATTGGTCGTGCCGGCATTCCCGCTTCCCACCTTCCGGATGTCAAACCCCTGGATCTTTCCAATCACGATTGCTGTCTGAAACAGTCCGAATCCATATCCGATCAAAAGGCTGATCAGCCTGTACCACACTTCCATCTCTTGTTCCTTCCGAAACGCTTACTGATCTTTCTGCTTCTTCTCCCTCACCAGAATCCGGATGGCCGTACCCTTGAACCCGAAGGTCTCGCGGATCTGGTTCTCGATATATCTCATATAAGAGAAATGCGCGAGCTTTTTGTCATTTACAAAGAGGACAAAGGTCGGCGGTGCTACAGAGACCTGGGTCATATAGTAGCAGCGAAGCCGTTTCCCCTTGTCTGTCGGCGGCTGCTGCATTGCGGTCGCCTCCGACAGAATCTCGTTGAGCACGCCTGTCGCAATGCGTCTCTTGCTGCTGTCCAGAACCGTATCAATCTCATCATAGAGTTTCTGGATTCTCTGCCCTGTCTTTGCGGAGATAAACATGATGTCCGCATACGGCATGAAGGACAGGGTATTCCGGATCCGGTCCGTAAACTTTTTCACGGAGCTGTTGTCCTTCTCGATGGCATCCCACTTGTTGACTGCCACGATGATCCCCTTGCCCCGCTCATGGGCGATCCCTGCGATCTTGGCATCCTGTTCCGTCACGCCCTCCTTCGCATCAATCACAAGGACTGCGATATCCGCACGCTCAACCGCTGTCACGGCCCGTACGATCATATAGTGCTCAAGGTCTTCCTTGATCTTGTTCTTGCGGCGAAGCCCTGCTGTGTCAATAAATACATATTCTCTGCCATTGTGCTTCACGACAGCATCCACCGCATCCCTGGTGGTTCCCGCAATATCAGACACGATCAGACGGTTCTCGCCAAGCAGCGCGTTGATCAGAGAAGACTTCCCGACATTCGGTTTTCCGACGATGGCAACCTTGGGCCGGTCATCCTCCATCTCGCCTGGCTGGGCCTGCGGAAGATCCTTCAGCACCTCGTCAAGCAGATCGCCGATTCCCGTCCGGTTCGCCGCGGAAATCGGATGCGGATCTCCGATTCCAAGATTGTAAAACTCGTAGACACCCGCCTCATCCTTGACGAAATTGTCCACCTTGTTGACAACCAGCAGAACACTTTTATGGCTTCGGCGCAGCATATCCGCAACCTTCGCGTCCGCGTCGACCAGTCCCTGATGAAAATCCGTCAGGAACAGGATGACGTCAGCCGTGTCGATCGCAATCTGCGCCTGCTCCCGCATCTGGGAAAGAATGATATCCTTTGCATCCGGTTCAATTCCGCCGGTATCAATCAATGTAAAACTTCTCCCGGACCACTCGACATCTGCGTAGATGCGGTCTCTGGTTACACCGGGTGTATCTTCAATAATCGCGATTCTCGAGCCTGCCAGCACGTTAAAAAGCGTGGATTTCCCGACATTCGGCCTTCCGACAATCGCAACAATCGGTTTGCTCATTGTTCCTGATCTCCAATCACTGCATGGACAAAATCCTGTCCGGTCGATTTTACAATACGCACCTTGATTTGTAAAGTTTGCTCAAGTTCCTGAACTGTCACATCATCGAGGAAGACCTGCTCCCCCGCCCGGAACATGTTGACCGGAAGAAGCAGCTCCTCCCCGAGCTCCTGTCCCCGAAGCTGCTTTTTCAGATCACTCCCCGTAATGAGTCCTGACACCGTGATCATCTCACCAAAGAAATCATTGCGGATCGGGATGACCCGGCAGGAAATGTTCGGAAACTTCTCCTGAATCTCTTTCACAAGCTTTTCGAGATATGGCGCCGCCAGCTTCCCGGTCGCAATCGTCGCCTTCCGGTGCCTCCCGTCCCCCTTCAGCTGCGCAAGGCCGGCTTTTGTCTCCTCAATCAGAAGCCGGACCATCCCGACTCCATTTTCAAGCTGCTGGTACCCATCGTAGTTTTCCTCCGGCGGAAGCGGCTGATCCGCAAGGATGTACCACTCATCGCTGGCATGGACAAGATGCGTGCCATACTTCTGAAAGTAATAATCCTGCCATCTTTCGATCGTGCCAAGAACGGCCGCTGCATCCTCTTTCGTGAACGGTTCAAGCTGAACCTGGTGGTTTTCTTCCCGGAACTTCGTCATGCCGACAGGGACGACGGAGACACTCTCCAGCTCCGGCAGCAGCTGTTCAAATGTTTTCAGTGAGTGCTCCAGGTCCTCTCCGTCGTTCCACCCCTTGCAAAGGACGATCTGTCCGTTCAGACGAATGCCGGCATTCTTCAGCCGCATGACCTTCGGCATAATATCCCCTGCGAAACGGTTGTGCAGCATCTTTCTGCGGAGTTCGGGATTCATCGTGTGGAAAGAGATGTTGATCGGTTCCAGATGGTACAGGATAATGCGGTCGATGTCATGATCCGACATGTTGGTCATCGTGATGTAGTTGCCCTGCAGAAACGACAGTCTTGCATCATCGTCGTGAAAATACAGGGTATCTCGCATTCCCTTCGGCATCTGGTTGACAAAGCAGAAAATACAATGGTTCCTGCAGGACCTGTATTCGCTCATCAGCCCCCCGCCGAACCCAATCCCCAGATCTTCATCCGGATCTTTTTCGATCTCAAGCTCCCATTCTTCTCCGTTCGGCTTGCGGATCACGACAAGGAGCTTTTCGTCATTGCAAAGATACCGGTAATCGAAAATATCCTCGACTTTTTTCCCATTCACAGAGACAAGAACGTCTCCCGGCTCGATGTCCAGTTCTTCCGCGATGCTTCCGGCATCAATCGATTCTATTTTATGAAGGTATTCCATCTTATTCCCTTCCAATGTCATTTCCGATAAAAATACAGCACTTCCATTTTTTCATGATAAATGTGCTTCTGACAAAAAGCAAGACGCTCCTTCCGCCTGGCTTGACGCTCCATGAGGCAGCATGGTATAACTCCTCTGTATTAGGCTGATGCAGAGTCAGTCCCCAGTTCAGGAGGGTTTTGATGATTACTGATATACAGAAAGATTCCATGCCTGTCGGTCCTCTGAAGATCGCAGCGCTCGACGGTTGTCAGGCATTTGCGTCAGAAGTGAACCGTTATCTTGTTGATTTCCGGCATAACACTCCGCTTCATAATTCAAAGGACTTCCCGCTTGTCGGATACTGCGAGGACAGCTATCTGATCAGCTGCGCCTGCCCGCGCTTCGGAACCGGAGAAGGAAAGGGCATCATCAATGATTCCGTCCGAGGAGCCGATCTCTACATTCTTGTTGATGTTCTCAACTGCAGCATCGAGTACAAGGTGTGCGGAGAGACAAATTATATGTCCCCGGATAACCACTACGCCAATCTCAAACGCATTATCTCTGCTGCTGACGGAAAAGCAAAGCGGATCACGGTTGTCATGCCGTTTCTGTATGGAGGAAGACAGCACAGACGGACAAAGAGAGAATCTCTCGACTGCGCGGTTGCGCTCGAGGAACTCGCTCGGATGGGCGTATCGAACATCATCACCTTTGACGCCCATGACCCGCGGGTACAGAATGCGATTCCCCTCTCGGGCTTTGATTCTTTCATGCCATCCTACCAGTTTCTCAAGGCACTTGTCAGCACTGTCCCGAACCTGAAGATGAGCAAGGAAACGACGATGGTCGTCAGTCCGGATGAGGGTGCAATGGAGCGCTCCGTCTACTTTGCGAATATCCTGGGACTCGAGCTTGGCATGTTCTACAAGCGCCGTGACTATTCCAGGATTGTGAACGGGAAGAACCCGATTGTCGCACATGAGTTTCTCGGCGCTTCTGTGAAAGGCAAGGACGTCCTGGTCATCGATGACATGATTTCCTCCGGCGGCTCCATGCTCGATGTCGCCAGACAGCTCAAAGACCGCGGTGCCAATCGTGTTTTCATCTGTACCACCTTCGGCCTGTTTACAGACGGCCTGGATGCTTTTGACGATTACTATGAGAAAGGCTACATCACAAAGGTCGTGACCACGAACCTCAACTACCGTCCGCCGGAACTATTAGACCGTCCCTGGTACGCCGAGGCCGACATGACCAAGTACCTGGCCTCCATCATTGACCACATGAACCATGATATATCAATCAGCGGTATCCAGTCTCCGACAGCGAAGATCAACAAACTCCTGCTTCAGCTCAAGGGATGAATCGAAAGACGGCACAGGAACAGCTCCTGTGCCGTCTTTTTTGTCAGCCGCACGTAATCTCAAGAACGGCTGCAAGGTTACCCCGTTTTCCGGCCAGCGCCCGGTGGGAAAACAGGACACCCGCATTCTCCGCCGTACAGATGTCCGGCACGGAGATATGATCCGGCAAGAGGCCCGCCCGAAGGAAATTTGCCCTGCAGGCTTCCTGCAGGTTCAGCATCGCATGTCCGTCCCTGCCCGGAGATACAATCCGTCCCACTGCGCCGTCCGGACGGTTTTGCCCATCGCTCTCCTCCATCTGATATTTCTCCGAAAACCGCGCCGCGACATCCCCGCTGACCTCATAGCAGTCCCCGCAGATGGATGGGCCGATCGCTGCCACGATCACCGCCGGATCCGACCCATAGCGCCTCTGCATCTTCTGCACCGCCTTCGTCCCGATCCCCGCGATTGTCCCTCTCCATCCGGAGTGAACGCACGCGGCTGCTCTGTGCACCGGATCTACAATCAGAAGCGGCACGCAGTCCGCATAGAAGGTCATCATTGCAACCTCTGTCTGGTCGGTCATCAGTCCGTCCACATCGTGAAAAGCATTCGGTCTGAGGATGCCGTTTCCCCGGTCTGTCTTTGTCACCTCCCGAATCCGGTCGGTGTGTGTCTGATCCGAGAAGACCAGGTCAGTCAGATCGTATCCGACTGCATCCGCGAATCTCCTGTGATTCTCCAGGAAACGTTTCATCGCGTCTCCGGCCGCCGCATCCCTCCATATGTCACGCTCGGGTATATCCGTCCGAATTCCTGTATTTCCGAGTCCGCCGCTCACTTCTCTGGACAGGCTCAGATTCATGGCTGAGGCATATCCCTCTGAGACCCCTCCGATCCGGGTGCTGAAGGCATTGACAACAAAGTCAAACTGATCCAGAAGCGGGAATGAAATCCACACCACACCGTTCTTTTCGTGAAGCGTCAGCCTGTCAATCTTCCTCCAGGTCTGTTTTCTGATAAACTGCTTCTCGTATTCCATCGGATCCTCCCGGCTCATATTCCAGGGACGCCGGCTCAGAACAGAAAAGCGTTCCGAATCAGCCGGAATCCGTCCTCGTCCACTGCCGCAACGTCAAAACGGACAGGCGTACCCTCCGGAACCCGGAAGCGTGCCAGATAATAGAGGACCGCCCGCCGGATCCGTTCCTGCTTGCGTCGCCCGACTGCCTCCTCCGGCATTCCATTTTTCCTGGAACGTCGTCCCTTCACCTCGATGAACACCAGATAACGACCTTCTCTGGCAACAATATCGATCTCCGCCTGTCTGCAGCGAAAGTTATACTGGAGCACCTCGTACCCTTCCTTCTCCAGCAGGGCACCGGCCGCTCTCTCATATGCAGTCCCTTCCTGTCTCCTGTTCATGTGCTCTGTTCCGCACACGCTCCCGTCCTCTGATCTTCCCTCTTCCGGCTGCTTTTCCCTCTTTCAGACGCATATACGCAGCGCAGCCGGTCTCTCCACCTTCGCAGGCGCCCCTATCCGTTCCTGCAACAATGTCCGGTGCCTCCGCTCTCTGCGGCTGACTGCGCTTTTTGTCATGGCTGCTCTCCCCAGCTCCCGCCACCGCTTTTCAGAAAGGTTCTTCTGTGAATCGGACATGGACCATATTTTCTCAGGGCGGCATAATGCTCTGCTGTTCCATACCCCTTGTGCTTTGCGAACCCATATTCCGGGTACACAGCGTCATACTCCACCATCAGCCGGTCACGCGTCACCTTTGCAATCACGCTTGCTGCAGCGATTGACAGGCTCCTTGCATCCCCGTGGATAATCGGGACTTGCGGGATCAGAACCTGGGGGATCGTCACCGCATCGTTGAGAAGGATCTGAGGCATCACCCGAAGTGTCCCGATGGCCTCACACATCGCCTCGTAATCTGCCTGAAGGATGTTGATTTCATCGATCCTGTGCGGGCCGACAATCCCATACCCGGCTGCAACTGCCTTCTCCATGATCTCCTCATACAGTTCCTCGCGCTTCCGGGCGGTGAGCTTTTTGGAATCATTCAGCCCAAAGATCATGCAGTCATTCGGAAGGATCACCGCGCCAGCCACAACAGGCCCCGCGAGCGGACCCCTTCCCGCCTCGTCAATCCCGCAGATCAGAGTATAGCCGTCTTCCTCACACTGCCGTTCAAAACGCCGCATCTCCTCCAGCCGTTTCTTTTCAGTTTCCAGCTGCCCCAGCGCTCTTTCCGCACTCTGCACCAGTTTCCGGACAGCCGCCCGGTCATCGCTGCCATACTGGTCTGCGAAATGAGTCAGCGCGGCCTCGTCCACCCTTGATATTTTCTTCCATCTTTCCGAAATTGCCGCCGTCGTCTCTGCCATCTGCTTCTCTCCCTGCATTCTTTGAAGTCTACTGAAGCAGCCTGAACCGTCTAAGCGGCGCATATCGCAGCCAGAGCCTTCCGTTGATGTCGGACTTATGAATATCGCCGACGGTCGGATCCCGGCTGTCAAAGCTGCTGCTCCGGTTGTCTGCCATCACAAAGTAGGCATCCTGCGAAAGCGTATGCGGCATAGAGGCTGTTCCGGCATACTGGATCTCCCCGGACGTATATCCGGATTCATCCAGTGCCGCCCCATTGATATAAACCTTTCCCCCGATGATCTGGACCGTTTCTCCCGGGAGGCCGACAATACGCCGGACCAGAGCGCGCCCGCTTCCTGCCCCGGTGGAAAACCGCACAATGTCACCCCTTGCCGGTTCCCGCACCAGATAACTGACAGGCTCAGAAAACGCCCTGTCGCCCGGCTGCAGAGACGGATACATGGAGCTGCCCGTCACGTCCACTGTCCCCTCTGCATAAGAAATTCCGAAAATCAGGATCAGAATGGCAGCCAGAATCAGCAGCGTCCGTCGCAGGATGACTCTCAAGGGATTTCTATACCTTCTTCGCTGTCTTCTGTCTGCCATGCTGTACTCACCTGCTTTTCACCCGGCTCAGTCCGGTGCTTTCTCAAGCGTCATCCGGCCGAGTCTGCCGGAACGGAATTCATCCAGAATCAGAGCCGCTGCCTTCCCGCAGTCCGGCTCTCCCCCGGCCTTCAGACACTTCCGGGCTTCAGCGATCCTGCCAAGCACCTCAAAAGCGGTTCCCTCCTGACTGATCCCGTAGCGTTCTGGAAGAACCCGCGGATAGTCTGTCCGCATCCATCCGATCAGTTCGCAGGCCAGTTCCTGAGTGTCGAGAATCTCATCCCGGATGCAGCCAATCTCTGCCAGCCGGATTCCGACCTGCCTGTCATCAAACCGCGGCCAGAGGATCCCTGGCGTGTCAAGCAGCTGAAGCGTTCTCTCCACGCTGATCCACTGTCTTCCTCTTGTGACGCCCGGTTTGTTCCCTGTTTTCGCGGATGCCTTCCCCGCAAAGGAATTGATGAAGGTTGACTTTCCGACATTCGGGATCCCGGCAATCATCGCCCGGAGCGGGCGATTCACGATTCCTCTGCTTCGATCCCGCTCGATTTTCTCCCGGCAGGCCTCGGCAATCATCGGACGGATCTGCCGGATTCCATTGCCGGAGCGCGCATTCACCTCACAGGCAACAAGTCCGTTTTTCCGGAAATAGGCTGTCCATTCCTTGTTCCGCTCCGGGTCAGCCAGATCGCTTTTGTTGAGTACCAGGATTCTGGACTTCCCGGCAGCAAGGCTGTCTATATCCGGGTTTCTGCCGGAAAGAGGCGCCCTCGCGTCCGTCAGTTCGATCACAAGATCGACGAGACGGACATCCTCCTGCATCTGTCTTCTTGCACGGGTCATATGGCCCGGATACCACTGATAATCCATTATATAAACCTTCTGTGACTGGCCGGAGAAAGCACAAACCAGACCTTTCCCTCAATCATGCTGCTGGACACCAGCCCGATCTCTGTATTTCTGGAGTCCTCTGAGTTGTTCCGATTGTCTCCAAGCAGAAAATACTCACCTTCATCGAGTTCAATCGGATCCTTCGCAATTCCTGGATTCGTGATCGCCGGATAATTTCCGTCCTCCAGGTAGACCTGATCATCGATATAAACCTGCCCGTCTTTAATCTGAATCTTGTCACCCGGAACTCCGACCACGCGCTTGATATCCGCCCTTGCATTCGAAGAGCCGTTCGGTCGGTAGGAGACAAGGTCCCCCCTCTTCGGACTTCCGACCTGGTAAGACATCACATTGATCAGGACGACATCCCCTCCGGACAGCGTTGTATCCATGGACTGCCCGACAATTGTCCGCTGCTGTCCGACTGTATAGACAAGAACATATGCAATCAGAACAACCACAAGTGCCTGAAACAGCGCTGTAAAAATCCGGACCGGGAGTGAGCGCTTCTTCCGAACCTTATGTTTTCTTTGTTTCTGTTCCTGCTGCTCAAGCCGTGCCCGCTCTCTTGGTGTGTACTGCTTCCAGTCATCATTCGTGAAGTCAATCGGCTTGTCATTGATATACTTCATATCTGTTACCTGTCCGGATACAGAGAAGGCTGCCGCATTGCGCGGCAGCCTCATGTTCAGGTTTCCCCTTGATTACTTGACGATCTCTTTCAGCTTCGCAGCCTTGCCGGTACGCTGTCTGAGATATGTAAGCTTTGCACGTCTCACCTTTCCGGATCTGACAACATCGACCTTGTCGACGGTCGGGGAATGAAGCGGCCAGGTCTTCTCGACTCCGACACCGTTCGAGAACTTTCTGACAGTGAAGGTTGCTCTGTTGCTGCCGCCCTGCTTCTTGATGACGACGCCTTCAAAAATCTGGATTCTCTCGCGGGTACCTTCCTTGATCTTTGCGTGGACCCTGACGGTATCTCCGACACGAAACTGCGGAGCATCCTCACGAAGCTGCGCGTCTTCGATCTTCTTGATAATTTCGTTCATTGCGTGTTTCCTCCTGATTCATGGATGTTCTTAATGCGTCCGATTACAGCAACAGAGGACCATCCTTCTTTGCACACGACGCTTAGTTTATCACGCAATGTCCCGGGAGGCAAGCAGATTCTCAGATTTCCATCATCGTGATGATCTCTGACACAATGCGGTCATGTTTCTCTGTCTTTGAGCTGGCACGGTTTTCATCCTCGATCTCAATGTCAAACAGCCGGTCCAGAAGCTCCGCCCATCCATCCTCATCCAGGCTTATCATATCCTGCTTCGAGAGATGAAAGGTCTCCTGCATGAAAGCCTCCTGCTCCTTCGTCATCTTTTCAAGTGCCTCTGCGTTTTCTTTCATGATTTCCGGATCTGCCACTTTTCTTCCTCCTCAAATCGATTCTGCAGCTCTCTGCTTCCAGACCACAGCGCGCGGTATCAGATCCCCCTGAAATCCACCGCGAAAGTCAGTCTTCCGCCGCTCTTTACAAGGAATTCCGGATGAGTCCGTGCCCCCCAGGAATCATCCCCGGCTACACCCATCTGCTTAAGCATGCAGCGGACGTAGGTATAGGAGGATCTCGGAAGCTCATACGGATGTCGGGCTGTCTCAAGCATCTCCGGACTGTATGGAATTGCGGAGAACTCCATGCTGCCCGGTCTGGAGGCTTCAGGATCGCCTCCGTCCTCAAAGTATGGGGCACTGAAGCGGACCCCATGCCCTTTTCGGTCTGTCACCTCCGCCCAGCGGACACCCGTCCGGTTTCCGGTTTCCTGCGGGACCAGATAGGGCTCGACCATCGCGCCTGCCTCCCGCGCATAGATACCAAGCCTTGCCCCTTTTCGTCTGTCACAGTAGTTTTCCTCCGGTCCCAGCCCGTAGTACCGGACATGGCACAGATCTGCATCGAGTGCAAAAAGCCAGCCGAACTCCGGCATCTCCGGCAGCTGTTTTGCAAGCGCCGCATCCGGATCCCAGTCAAGTATCATCCGAATGGTTCCGTCGGGAAAGACCCGGTAGGTCGTACTCACAGAGCTGACTGACTCATATGATGAAACCGGAATATACTTCTTCCAGGTCAGATCGACGTAGCCGGCAGTCTGATGCACCTTCGGCTCTCCATTGTCATCCCCCGGAATATAAGGATTGCTTCCCGGCTTGATGAAGGTCTGGTACAGACTTGCCAGCTTCCAGATTCCACAGCGTGCCGGCATCCTGCATCCCTCGTCGTTGCTGGTAGGGGCGCGCCAGAAATTCGGTCTCGGGATCTTTTCAATCAATTCCCTGCCGCCATAGACGTAAGAAACCAGTCCGCCCTTCAGGCTGGAGAACAGGGCAGAGAAATTTGCTCCAAAGATACCTGTATTCACTCCGCCGCGCACAACCTCCAGGCTGCCCTTTCCTTCATCGGTCTGTACAGGAAGCGTACGGACCCCGTTCAGGACAAAGGGTGTTCCATCCTCTCTCATATCATCCGGCGCGCTCTCAAGCGTCTTTTTTGCATTCTCCGCGCTCTTCAGGATCCGCTCCCCATATGCCACCTCATCTCCGGCCTTTCCCCAGACGGTGTCTTTTCTGAGGAAGAAAGAGAGTGAGACGACAGACTCATCTTTTTCCGGAATCTGGAATGGAAGCGGGAAGACTTCCGTTCTGCCCGGCGCGACATCTGCCGGGATCGTAAGCTTCTCAAGGATACGGTTTCCTGCGCGAAGCTCTGCCGTACAGTCAAAGACTCCGGTTTCCAAAAACAGGTTCCGGTTGGTAACCGCCGCCTCCAGTCCGCGCTTCTCATCCTCGCGAATCTCGATGTCCAGCTCCTGGTAGCAGGCTCTGACTTCCTGCATTTTACCACTGTATGGTTCTCCTGTCGCCCTCAGGATGCCATTTCCGGAGAATTCATAGTCGGTCGGCCGCTCATGGTTGTCCCCGCCGTAACCAAGATATTCCTCGCCATACCGGTTCTTCATACGGATCGCCTGATCAATGAAATCCCAGATAAATCCCCCCTGATAACGGGGCTCCCGCTTTGTCAGATCCGTGTACTTGAACAGCCCGCCATTTGAGTTGCCCATCGAATGCGAATACTCGCACAGGATAAACGGTTTTTCCGGGTGTTCCTTCAGGAAGGCCTCCACCTCCCTCACCGGCGTATACATCTGTGATTCCATGTCTGATGTATCCGGGTAGCGGCGATCGTTTCGGATGCCTTCATAATGTACCAGCCGGCTGCTGTCAAGCCTGCGGAATTCCTGTGCCATATGCCAGATGACCGATCCGCCGAAGGATTCATTGCCGCAGGACCAGATCAGGATCGCAGGATGGTTCTTCTCCAGCTCCACCATCGACCGGAGCCGGCTGATCAGCATAGGCTCCCAGTCCGAACGGTCTCCCGGCAGCGCCTGCTCAATGCCGATCTGATGCCTGCCGACACGGTCCCACATCCCGTGCGTTTCCATATTGTTTTCGGCGATCATGTAGATGCCGAAGATATCGCACAGCCTGTAGAGAACAGAGGCATCCGGATAATGGCAGGTCCGGACCGCATTGATGTGATTCTGTTTCATGATGGTGACTGCCCGGAGAATCTCGTCCGGGTTTGGCTTTCTTCCGGTGTCGCAGGAGAATTCATGCCGGTTGACGCCTCGAAAAACGACCCGTTTTCCGTTCAGGCACATCAGTCCGTCCTTCATCTCAAAGTGTCTGAAGCCGACCAGCTCCTGAACAGTCTCGACCGTCTCACCGTCCTTCTCCAGAGTAAGGCTCAGCCGGTATAAATTCGGAATCTCCGCGCTCCATGCAAGAGGATCGTCCAGCTTCTCCTGAATATGCAGTTCCATCGGCTGTTCTCCGGTGAAAAGATGTGTTCCGTCCCCGGCAGCACATATCCTTCCGGTTCTGATCTCTTCCCCGGCCTTCTGCTCCTCAAGGCTCTCCAGCACGCCAAGCTTTTCCAGCCTGTATCCGACAGTTGCCCCGGAGGCGCTTCCGGTCAGCTTCAGCGTCACATCCAGAAGACCTGTCCTCTCCTCTGCCTGATAATCTGCCAGAATCTTCACATCCTCAAGGTGAACCTTCTGAATCCGCTCGAGGTACACATCGCGGAAGATTCCGCTGAAGCGGTACATATCCTGGTCCTCGCACCAGCTTCCTGACGTCCATTTGAAGACCAGGACAGCGATCCTGTTCTCTTCATCCTGAAGAAACGGTGTCAGATCAAACTCCGAAGGCGTGAACGAATCCTCCGCATAGCCGACATAGCGGCCATTGAGCCAGAGCGCAAAGCCGGACTCCACGCCCTGGAAGGAAATCCGGACACTGTCCTGCTTCCAGCCATCCGGAAGTCTGAAGGTCCGGACATATTGTCCGACAGGGTTGTGCCGCTCCGGAATCTGTCCGGGTTCAATCGGCTCCAGTCCGTCCCAGGGATACTGTGTGTTGACATAAGCCGGCCTGTCATAGCCCTCCATCTGCATGTTGGACGGAACAGGAATTTCCGCCCAGCCGCTCACATCAAAGTCATCTTTCCAGAATCCATCCGGCGCACTGCGGTAATTCTCAGCATAATGGAACCGCCACATCCCATTCAGTGAACGCCTGAGACTTGTCTGCATATTCTCGTGCCTGTCCTTCGGTGCAAACGGAATATGGTCCGAGTGGGGCGGCAGCGTGTTCTGCGCATAGATCTGTGGATCCTTTACAATTCTGTAATCAAATTCAGTCATGGATGTCTCTCCTATAAAGCTGCGGTAATCTGAAAAGCGCAGGTTCAGATCTGATTTCTGACCTGCTTCACTGGTTCTGCAAGGCTGTCTTTACCTGAAAAGCGCAGGAGCCTGTCTGGCCCCCGCGCTTTCGGATCCGCGCTCCTGCCATCCGTTCTGTCTGTCAGTACCAGGGACCGTGCATGCCTTTCTGCCCTGTTACTTGACAGAACCTGTAATGCCCTCGGCAAACTGCTTCTGAAGCACAAAGAACACGGTCATTGTCGGCAGGGAGCAGAACAGGACGCCCATCATCAGCATACCATAATCCACCGTATAGCCGCTTGACAGATTTGCAATCAGCATTGGCATATTCTCCGCGCGGTTGTCCAGCATGACAACCTTCGGCCACAGATATGCATTCCAGGCATTCATAAATGTCACGACCGCTGCTGCCGCGTAGGTTGATCTCATGATCGGCATATACTGTCTGAAGAAGATGCCGATCTCTGTCTGGCCGTCAAGCCTTGCGGCTTCCAGAATCGCAGGCGGAAAATTTCTGGAATTCTGCCGGAACATCATGATCATGAACGGTGTCGCAACCTGCGGCAGGATGAATCCCCAGACAGAGTTCAGAAGCTTCAGCCTTGAAATCAGAACAAACAGTGGAATCATCGTCGCGACGCCCGGAATCATCATCGCCAGAAGCAGGAAGGCAAACAGCCTGTCCTTGGCTCTGTCTGCATACAGTTCAAATCCAAACCCTGCAAGTGAGCAGACAAAGAGGCAGAAGATTGTCTGGAAGATGGCGTACAGGAAAGAATTTCCCATCGCCCTCCAGAGCGGCTGCGCCGCCATCAGATTCTTCAGGTTTTCAGCTGCGTGAAGGCCGAACCAGACCTTCCCCCGTGCCACCTCGACCGTCGTGTTTGTCGCTGCTGTCACCATCCAGTACAGCGGGAATACCGCATCTCAACATAGCCCTTTTTCTTCAAACCGGGAACTTCCTCATATGCCTGCTTCGTCCTTCTCCCACAGCCCCTCCGCCGGCCTGCCTCAGCCAGCTGCATCCTTCAGAAGCTCTGTCTGCTTCTGGAGTGAGCTGAGGACCTGTGTGTCTGCCGGTTCGGCGAACAGCGGGTCTACCCGATGCCGGACATCAACCAGATGGTTATAGGCCAGTATGTTGTACGCATTCACCGCATCCTTGTTCTGTGCATCGCTGCTCAGGTCCTTCCAGTCGTGGTAGGTTCCGTCCGCGTCTATATAAGTGTTCGCGCAGATCACTGGAATCTGCTTCTGAAGCTGTGTCAGAAACTGCTGATAGTCTGTCATCGGAAGTCCTGCTTCCTTCATGATATAGGCTGCCAGATAATTCACGCTCATCAGATTCACCGACTGATCCTTGCCGATCCCCATATTGTTCCAGATAAAGAACGGAACCTGATAATGCTTCTGGACCTCCTCAAGATCTGTTGTATTCGAGTCATAGCCTGTCAGTCCATCAATCACATCTGTCACATAATCGCTGGGCTCATGGTCCCCGAACGTCACGATGATCGTCGGCTCGGTGACATTCTGCTCAAACCATGTGATCAGCTTCTGATATGCCTCGTCCGACTTTTTAATCAGCGTCAGATACCGTTCTGCCGCGATTGTATTCGCATTCTCATATGGAAGGCCGGTCAGTGTCAGTTCCTGTGTGAAGCCGTTGTCTGTCGCCGGGTTCGCCATATAGCCGGAGTGATTCTGCATGGTGACCTCGAAGATGAATTTCTTCTGATTCCCCTTGTTCTGGAATTCCTCTATAATTTTGTCGAACGCAGACTCATCGCTGACGAACTTCCGGATCGTCTTCGCTCCAGTGAAATAGTCGACATCCTTGAACTCGTCAAAGCCGAGCAGCGGATACACCCGCTCCCTGTCCCAGCCACTTCCAAGATAGGGATGAAGACCTTCCGTCGAGTATCCGAGCGAGCCAAGGTAAGAGGCGAGTGTCGGTATTTTTGAGGAAATGTACTGCTGGTACACAACGCTTCCCTGGGGCAGGAATGCCATCGAATCGCCCGACAGGAATTCGTACTCTGTGTTCGCCGTGTTGCCGCCCTTGACAGAAACCATCAGATGGCCGCCTGTATACTGGTCCATCATGCTGTGGAAGAAGGGCATGTAGTCCTCCGACGTCTCGAAGTTTCCAATCACAGAAAGATCCGAGAACGCCTCGTTCATGATGACGATGATATTTGGAGCCTGGCTGAGGTCAAAGTCTGACTTCTCCGCCGAGCTTTTACCGTCTCCAGTGGAAGCCGTCTGCTGCTCTTCCGTCTCCGTCTGACTCAGTGCAGGCTGCACATCCGCTGCCAGCGCTTTCAGAGTCGTGCCTTGAGGCGCTGTATCTTCCTCCTGGGCACTCTCATTCTTGTCCGGGTAATCGATCTGATCATACTCCGTCTCTGTCTCCTTGATTTGTCCCTCGATCTCTTTCACCTTCGACACCGAATACCCATCCGGCTTGTTGATATGGATCAGGTTCAGGTTTGCCAGATACGCGACCAGAAGACCGTTTTTCCTGTAGCGAACATTCGGTGTGAACAGGGTTGTATCCATTCCCCAGAATGTCTTTACATCCTCATTCTGGATGGAATTTGTCAGCAGGATCAGGGACAGGACGGCTGCCGCCAGGAGCGGAAAACGGACTCGTTTCAAACGAATCCGGCCCCTCATCTTTCCAGTTCCAAGCATTACAAATGCAAAGCCGAACGTGGAAAACAGCATATGCCAGTAGATGACATAGTCATAGTTAGACGCAACGTTGCCCGCCGTTCTGAGCGACAGAATATCCCATGGAACAATCGGACTTCCCCGGAACTTCACAACATAAAAATTGATGATGCTCAGCGCCATAAAAACGGCGGATGCTGCACTGTAGCCCCAGCTGATGCTTCCGATCAGGAACGTGAAGGCAAGAAAGATCAGGTAGTAGAAGATCAGATTCAGATAGATCATCTTGTAGGGAGGCTGTGCCGTCTCATAGGACAGCGCTGCCCCGACATGCCAGAATCCCGTGTCATAGGACTGAACGAGCACAAAGGCCACGAAGGGGACTGAGACAGAAAGCGAGACATCATAGATGATCTGAAACAGACGGCTTTTCGGAAGTCCTGCGTACAGAAACAGTCCCAGCAGGAACGACAGAAGGACGGAAACCGGAAAATACCAGCCCTCCGATCTCTGCTCCGCCCCATGGGCCAGAAACGACAATATCAGAAATAAACCCGTCAGAATCACTGCCCTGATCAGGGCTCCTTTTTTCAGCCGGCCCTTGCCGGCTTGCTGCTGCTGATTCACAATAGCCTCCCTTTCATCTCTGCGTCCGTATCTTCATGCTGCTCTCTGCGGGCTGCTTACTGTTTCTCCTCTTCTGCCAGATGCGGCTTGCTTCCGTTCTTCACATGGACATGCGTAAACAGATGATCCTGGCAGTATTCATAATTTCCCTCACACCTGGAGCAGTATCTGAACTCCAGCTCCGGGTTGGTCAGCTCCGTCCTGCCGCAGATCGCACAGACATGCCTTGCGCCGCCCGGTGCGATCTTCCTGAAATTCTCTGACGGTCTTCGAATCTCCGCCTGCGTCTGCCCAAAAGCGCCTGTCTGCCGCCCGCCTTCCGCGCTCTTGTTCCAAGGCTTTTCATGAGATGTTTTCGAAACATCCCGTCTGTTTTGCGGTTTTACCCCTCTGTTTTTCCGGAAACCAGCCCTCCTCCGAAATTCCTGTGGGGAGAGCGACCTCATATTTTTAGTCGCAAGGAAATAGATCAGGAAATTCAGCAGGGAAATGATCATCAGAATTCTCCCCGACCAGAGCGGCGTCTTGTAGAACTGATAAATCAGAAAGGCTCCGTACAGCCATCCCATCCATTTCATACGAATCGGGATGAAGAAGTACAGCAGCACCTCCATATCCGGGTATGTCAGGGCAAAGGCCAGAAAAATGGACATGTTGACATAGTAAGTGCTGCAGTAGTACGGAATTGCCTGGATATTCAGCAGGGCCGACGGACTTCCCACCGCCATCAGCACCCCATACATCACACAGGCTCCGACCACCGTCAGAATCAGTCCGCCGAATATATAAACATTGAAGAGAAAGTCTCCCCAGGTTCGTTCCAGCACCTTCGCAATGCTGTAGTAGAAAAACAGCATGATAATGGTGAAGAAATCAAGCGACTCCGGCGGGATCAGAACCCAGGTAACCAGACGCCAGATCTGGCCGTGCTGAAAGATCATCGCCGGATCCAGCGTGAAGTATGAAAGGACCCGCGGGGCAGCAAACTGGCAGAGATATCCGAATACATACGTTGCAATGACAACCAGCGAAAGGTTTCGGATCGCATACCGGCCGAACCTTCGTTCCATCTTTCTGAGAAGCTTCATCTGTCTGACTCCATTTCTTTTTACAAAACTCTTACGCCATTATAATAAAAAACGGCGGGATGAAAAGCATCTCGCCGCTCTTTACACAAAATAAACACATATTTACAGATAGACATCCTTCAGACTGGACATCCTTGCACCCATGTTTCGCAGCATCAGATCGAGGAGGGTCATCGCCGTCATGCATTCAACCACGACCGCAGCCCGCGGGACGATGACCGGATCATGCCGGCCGGTGATCCGAAGCGTATGAACCGCTCCATCCTTTCCCAGCGCCTGCTGCTCTCTCGCAATCGATGGGGTCGGTTTGAAATATGCCCGGACGACCAGCTGCTCTCCATCGCTTATCCCGCCCAGGATGCCGCCCGCATGGTTGGTCAGCCTGCGCACTGTACCGTCTTCCGCCGCTCCGAACTGATCGTTGTCATCATGCCCGGCTAAGGACGACACCGCAGTCCCGTCCCCGATCTCCACGGCCTTCACAGCCCCGATCGAGAACAGCGCATGTCCCAGAAGACCGTCCAGCTTGTCAAACACCGGTTCTCCAATCCCGGCAGGAAGCCCGTCAACCCGGCATTCCACGACACCCCCTGCGGAATCAAGTCTGCTCATGCAGTCATTCAGATAGGCCTCCGCCTGCTTCTCCGCCTCTGAATCCGGCATCTGGAGCGGGCTTTCCGAAAGATGCGCCATATCCATCCGGTCAGGGCTGCAGACCACAGGCCCGATGGACGTGACATAAGCCCGGAGCGTGACGCCGAGTTCTGCGAGAACCTTTGCGGCGACCGCGCCGGCCATCACCCTGGCGGTTGTCTCTCTTCCGGAGGATCGTCCGCCTCCTCTGTAGTCCCGAAACCCAAACTTCCGATCAAATCCAAAATCTGCATGTCCTGGCCGGTAAATATCCTTCAGATTTGAATAGTCCTTTGAATGCTGGTCTTTATTCTCAACGAAAAGCGCGATCGGTGTTCCCTCAGTCTGCCCTTCAAAGACACCTGAAAGGATCCGGACCCTGTCAGCTTCGTTCCGGCTGGTCGTAAAACGACTCTGGCCTGGCTTTCTCCGATCCAGATACTGCTGGATATCCTGCTCCCCGAGCAGCAGTCCGGCCGGGCAGCCGTCAATCACGCAGCCGATTCCGGCTCCGTGGCTCTCGCCCCAGGTTGTGACCCTGTAGAGCGTTCCGAATGTTGAACCTGCCATTCAGCTTTCCCCCTGCTCCTGCGGCGTCTCCCCGGCAGACTGCGGAGTCTCGGAGATCATGATGCAGTTCGGTGTCTCCACGTACTGCTGTTTCCCTCTCATGACCAGCGTTCCCTTCTCATAGTCAACCGTAAAGAACCGCATATAGTTCGACTCATGGCAGAGGACAATCAGCGTCTTCTCATCCGGCAGTACGTCGATGTCCTTCGGGTACCCCCCGGAAATCGGAAGAATCAGCACTTTGGAAAGCAAGCCTGTTTCCTGGTCAATGCGGAAAATGCCGACCGTGTTTTCACCTGCACTCGATGTATACAGATACTTTCCGCTCGGAGAAACTTTCAGCGCACAGCTGGCGCTCGATACATCCTTGTCGTCCATGATGCTTGTCACGCGCTGCACAAGCTCGAACATCGGATTGGCCTCCCCATTATAGGAATAGACGAGAATCTGATTCAGAATCTCACAGTTGACATACGCAAAGCGTCCATCCTTTGAGAAACACATCAGCCTCGGTCCGGAGTCAAGGGGGAACCGCAGAATATCATACAGGTGCAGCTTTCCTGTCACGGGTGTAACCTTATAAATCTTCGCCTGGTCAATCCCGTTGTCCACCGCGACAAGGTAACGGTCATCCGGTGTCGGAATCACACAGCTGACGTGCGGCCGGAAGGAACGTTCGGCGACAGAACCCAGTCCCTGATGGAACACACCGTCCAGCACAGAGCCGAGCCGTCCATCCCTGTGGGTATGAACGACCGTCACCTTCCCGTCATGGTACCCGCCGACAAAGAGAAACTTACCGGACACGTCCGTGGAAAGATAGCACCCCCTCATCCCGTCAATATCAACCTTGTTGATCGGCGTCAGTCCGCCGTCCTGCTCGATTTTCAGCACCTCCACTCCCTCATCCGCGATGGAATAGAGATAGTTTCCCCGGCGTGACTTGGTAATATAGGACGAATTGTGCACCGGAACGACATTCCGCTCTGTCAGGCGCCTTGTTTCATTGTCAATGTCATAGACATGAATTCCAATGCTCGATCCGTGCGTGTAGGTTCCGACATACGCAACATACTTCTTTTCGTTGTTCATCTTGGAAGCCCTCCTGCTGCGTCCATGATACCATTCCGCCATAACTGTGTAAATGTTCTGTCTCTGTAAATTTTTACATAGATTCCATTGACACTGCGCATAAATCCCGTATAATCGGTTAAGGCATCTGAAATCCAGTTTTACTGGATTTTGAGTTTACATCATATGGATGAGAGGCACTCATGGATATCGGGAAAAAAATCCGCCGCCTGCGCCTTGAGAAAAGCCTGACGCAGGAAGAGCTGGCAGACCGGACAGAATTATCGAAGAGCTTCATCTCCCAGGTGGAGCGGGAACAGACTTCCCCTTCTATTGCAACGCTTGTGGACATCCTGCAGGCACTTGGAACGAACCTGAGAGATTTCTTTAATGATGAAACGGACAGCCAGATTGTTTTCCGAAATGCTGATTTCTTCGAAAAGGTTGACGATGAACTAAAGAACCGGACCGAATGGATCATCCCGAATGCCCAGAAGAACAGGATGGAGCCCATCCGCGTGACACTGGAGCCGGGCGGGCGGACCAATCTTGATAACCCGCATGAAGGTGAGGAATTCGGATATGTACTGTCCGGCATCATCACGATCCATATCGGGCAGCAGTCCTGCCGGGCCAGAAAGGGGGAAACATTTTACTTTCGCTCCTCTGCGCCTCACTACATTGAAAACAAAGGAAAAAATCAAGCAACACTGATCTGGGTGTCTACTCCTCCTGAATTCTGAATGATTCCCACAATGGTTCCGGAGCGGAGGAGCTCCATGATAATAGAAGAGGATTCCAGCATGAGCAACAGATTGATTGACCTTCAGCACATCACAAAATCATTTGACGGACAGATGGTCCTGGATGACCTGAATCTGTATATCCGTGAGAACGAGTTTCTGACACTTCTGGGTCCTTCAGGCTGCGGGAAAACCACAACGCTCCGGATCATCGGAGGCTTTGAGCAGCCTGACAGCGGGAAGGTCATCTTTGACGGAAAGGACATCACCACACTCGCGCCGAACAAACGGCAGCTGAACACGGTCTTCCAGAAATACGCGCTCTTCACACATATGAACATTGCGGACAACATCGCGTTCGGGCTCCGGATCCGAAAAAAGCCGGAGGACTATATCCGGGAAAAAGTCAGATATGCGCTGCGTCTCGTAAACCTGGAAGGATTTGAGAACCGTATGCCGGATTCCCTCTCCGGCGGCCAGCAGCAGCGGATCGCCATTGCACGCGCCATCGTAAATGAGCCGAAGGTGCTTCTGCTTGACGAGCCGCTCGGTGCACTCGATCTCAAACTTCGCAAGGATATGCAGTATGAACTGATCCGCCTGAAAAACGAGCTTGGCATCACCTTCATCTATGTCACCCATGACCAGGAGGAGGCGCTGACAATGTCAGACACGATTGTCGTTATGAATCAGGGTTATATCCAGCAGATCGGGACACCGGAGGACATCTACAACGAGCCGACAAATGCGTTTGTCGCGGACTTCATCGGCGATTCCAACATCGTCGATGCCACGATGGTGAAGGATAAGCTGGTGGAGATCTTCGGAACCAGGTTTGCCTGTGTTGACACAGGCTTCGGCATCAACAAGCCTGTTGACGTTGTCATCCGTCCGGAGGATCTGGAGCTGTACGCACTTCCGGACGGGGTCACGGCAGGCTCTCCGGAATATGAGAAGGTTGCCGACAAGGCTCGTGAGCTGAACCCCGGCTTTCTTGAGGGAACCGTGACCGACCTGATCTTCAAGGGTGTCCATTACGAGATGGATGTCGAGGCGAACGGCTTTACC
Organism: Porcincola sp. LCP21S3_C12; assembly: GCF_052118625.1. NCBI lineage: Bacteria > Bacillati > Bacillota > Clostridia > Lachnospirales > Lachnospiraceae > Porcincola > Porcincola sp. LCP21S3_C12. Next base: position 67,436 of record NZ_JBQKGW010000009.1, read on the forward strand.
TGGCTGGTACATTCCACAAAGCTTTTCCCGGTTGGCAGCAGAGTTCTGATGAATCTGGACCCGTTCAATATCCAGATCATGAACAAGCCGGAGTCTGAGGACGAGCAGGCGGTCAATTCGACCGACCTGTAAGCTCTGCCTGCTTTCGGCAGAATCTTTTACAAAGTAGTCTTCTTGTTTGCTGCAGGTGAACGATATGAAGAAAAAAAACAATGTGCTTCTGACTGGTCCGTATCTGATATGGACAGTTGCATTTATTGTCATCCCCCTGATTCTGATTGTCTATTACGGATTCACGGATGAAAACCACAGGTTCACGCTGGATAATCTCAGCCGGATCACTGATCCGGTGACGCTGAAGGCGCTCCTGCTCTCCCTCCTGCTCTCGGCACTCGCTACGGCAATCTGCCTGGTCATGGCCTATCCACTGGCGATGATCCTGTCACGAATGAAGAACGGTGCCTCGGCGATCATCACGACAATCTTCATCATTCCGATGTGGATGAATTCCCTGCTGCGCATCTTTGCCTGGCAGACACTCCTGGAACGGAACGGCGTCATCAATCAGCTGCTCGCCTTCCTGCATCTGCCGCCTCAGCACCTGATCAACACCCCGGCAGCCATCGCGCTTGGCATGATTTACGACTACCTTCCGTTCATGCTTCTTCCGATCTACAATTCTCTGACGAAGCTGGACTGGAATGTTGTCAATGCCGCCTATGACCTGGGTGCAAACAGCAGACAGACTTTCTTCCGTGTCATTGTTCCGCTGACGATGCCCGGCATCGTATCCGGCATCACCATGGTATTCGTTCCTGCTCTGACAACGTTCGTCATCAGTGATTTCCTGGGCGGTTCAAAGGTTCTTCTGATCGGAAATATCATCGACCAGCAGTTTACCCAGGTTGGAAACTGGAATGCAGGCTCCGGGCTTTCTCTTGTCCTGATGGCCTTTATCCTGGTTTCAATGGCCATTATGCAGCATTTCGATACCGACGAGGAGGCAGCAAAAACGATCCTATGAAGAAAATCATTTCCCGTATCTATGTGATATTTGTCTTCATCCTGCTGTATGCGCCGATCGCTGTCCTGATTGCCTTCAGCTTCAACAATTCCAGAACACGGGCCAAATGGGGCGGATTTACCTTCAGATGGTATCTTCAGATGTTCCAGGATGCTGAGATCATGGGGGCGCTTCGCAATACACTGATCCTTGCGCTGCTTTCCGCAACCATTGCTACGCTCCTCGGACTGATGGCTTCCCTGTCACTGAACAGGATGAAGAGACGGAACCGGACCGTTATGCTCAGCGTCCTCAATATTCCGATGCTGAACGCCGACATCGTGACCGGCATCTCACTGATGCTGATCTTCATCGCCTTCGGGCAGTTTCTCTCTCATTACGGCTACACCATTGTCTTTGGTTTCGGAACCGTCCTGGTCGGTCATATCACGTTCAACATTCCATACACGGTCATGTCGATTCTGCCGAGAGTTTCAGCGATCAATCCAAGCACCTATGAGGCTGCTCTGGATCTCGGGGCAAGTCCGTCTCAGGCATTCCGGAAGGTTGTCTTTCCGGACATCCTGCCCGGAATTCTTTCCGGGTTCCTCCTCGCCTTTACGCTGTCGCTCGACGACTTCGTGATCACTCATTTTGTGAAAGGTCCCGGCTTTGACACCCTCTCGACGAAGATCTACACGGAGGTTCGAAAAGGAATCAAGCCGGAAATGTATGCGCTCTCCACCCTTCTTTTTCTGGGTGTCCTTCTTTTACTGATCGTTGTTGAAAAAGGAAAGGGAGCACGAAATAAGAACCGAAAACCAGCATACTGACGATTTGAAGGAGATTTTTGCCATGAAGACAAGAAACAAGGTGCTTGCCCCCATCCTGATCGGCGCACTTGCCTGCGGCCTGACAACCGGCTGCCTTCAGAAGGTGGATGACACAGAAATCACGCAGAAAACCGCTCCGGCCGCTGAGACCGCTGCTTCCTCTGCCCCTTCTGGAAATACGGCTTCCTCGGAAGACGGTTCCGGGACGGAGCCTTCCATCTCTGGCACAGAAAGTGCCTCGGGTGCAGATGCCGCCAGTCAGACCGGGTCCGGTGTTGTCTATGTCTATAACTGGGGTGAATACATGGATCCGGAAGTCCCGAAGGATTTTGAGAAGGAAACCGGTATCAAGGTTGTCTATGACGAGTTTGAGACGAATGAAATCATGTACCCGAAGGTAGCTGCCGGTGCCGCCACCTATGACCTGATCTGCCCCTCCGATTACATGATCTCCAAGATGATCGAGAACGATCTGCTGCAGCCGATCAACTTTGACCATGTCCCGAATGTCAAGAACATTGATGAGACCTATATGAAGCAGTCCCAGGGGTTTGATCCTGGCAACAAGTACTCCATCCCCTACTGCTGGGGTACCGTCGGCATCCTCTACAACACATCCATGGTCAAGGAAAAGGTTGATTCCTGGAATATTCTCTGGGACGAAAAGTACAAGGACAATATTCTGATGCAGGACTCAGTCCGCGATGCGTTCATGGTCGCGGAGGAGATTCTCGGATATGACATGAACACGACGAAGGAGGATGAAGTTTCCAAGGCTGCAGACCTGCTGATCAAACAGAAGCCGCTCGTACAGGCCTATGTTATTGACCAGGTTCGGGACAAGATGATCGGCGGCGAGGCGGCTCTCGGTGTCATCTACTCCGGCGAGGCCATTTATACAAAACGTGAGAATCCGGATCTTGAATATGTCATTCCGAAGGAGGGCACCAACGTCTGGATCGATTCCTGGGTGATTCCGAAGAATGCCAAGAACGTAGAAAATGCCGAAAAGTTTCTCAACTACCTCTGCAGGGGGGATGTTGCTGAGAAGAACTTTGAGTACATCACCTACTCGACCCCGAACAAAGCGGCAAGAGACCTGATCCAGGACGAGGATATCCGGAATTCCACCGTCGCCTTCCCGACGGCTGATATGCTGAAGAATTCCGAGGTCTACACCTACCTGGGTGAAGACGGAGATGCACTCTACAACAAATACTGGGAAAAGGTCAAGTCAAGCTGAGCCTCGGTCAGCTCCTTATCATTCTCGGAAAGCCGGACAGTTCTGTCCGGCTTTCTTCCTGCCCCGCACCTTTGCCCGTGCTTCCACGCTGTTCTCTGCGGTGAATCGGGCTGTATGCCCGGCTCTGCTGAGCTTCAGGCCGTTTCAGAAAGGATGTCCGATGAGACGAGAAATCATCTACCATATCACCAGTCAGCCATTCACACTTGGGCGTCCTGCAACGGCCTCGGAGTATCTCAGGAGCCTCGGTTACTCCCGGCACCTGATGACTTATCTCCGGCACCACCCCCATACTCTGTTTGTCAACGGCATGGATGTGTTCACAAACCATCCCCTGAGAGCAGGGGACGAACTGCGCGCTCTTTTCTCGGATGATGATGTTTCAGAATCCGGACTTCACATTATCCCAAACCATATGAAGCTGGACATCGTCTATGAAGACGAGGATATCCTTGTCGTCAACAAACCGCCCTATCTTCCCGTACAGCCCTCTCTCGGCCACCGTGAGTGGACCCTCGGGAACGGTGTCACTGCCTACTATGAGGAGCAGGGGTTGTCATTTGTCTACCGCTGTATCAACCGGCTTGATAAAAACACCAGCGGGCTGGTGCTGATTGCGAAGAATATGGCGAGCGCTGCCATCCTCTACGATGCGATGAAGCGCAGGGAGATCCACAGAGAATACTTCTCCATCGTGCACGGCCGTCTGTCCGACAGCATCTGTGCAACCTCTCCATGTCCCGCAGACAATGATCATCATGCCGCTGTCGTCTGGCCGGAGTTTCCAGGTGTAATCGATCTTCCGATCGCACGGGTTCCAGGCTCGACGATCATGCGAAGGGTCAGTCTCCCAGACGGCAAACGCGCGGTGACTCATTTCAAGGCCGTCCTATATGATGCAGAGACTGATACCACCGCGCTCCGAATCCGCCTGGAAACAGGCAGAACACATCAGATCCGCGTTCATATGGCAGCGATCGGCCATCCGGTTGCCGGTGACGGAATGTATGGTACAACAGACGGTCTGATCGGCAGGCAGGCGCTTCACTCGAGAATTCTGGAATTCCACCATCCGATCACCGGACAGAAGCTGCATTTTGAGTGTCCGATTCCGAAGGATATGCTCATTTTTGCTTTACAGGTGTGAATGAACCATTGTGATACGCTTGTAACGTTGTATAATAGGGGCATCAGATTATGTCAGATTGAGGGGTGCGAAAGGGATATGGAACCAGCCCGTATCAGAATCAAACAGGCCTTCCGAAGCCTGCTTTCAAAAGAAGCGTTTTCAAAGATCTCCGTCGCGGAGATCTGCAGAGAGGCGAAGCTGTCACGTGTTACCTTCTACCTGTGGTATGACGGAAAAGACACCCTGCTGAATGACTGTTTTCAGGACATTGTGAACGAGGGTATGCACTATTTCTCCCAGTTCAGAACAGATTCTTCTGTCAGCTCTGTCAAAACAGATTGTCATGCGCTTCTGGAGACGATTTTCTATCTGGCCAGTGAATATCATGAATTCGCTTCCCACCTGTTCATCGACTCCGGAAGGGAAGATCAGTTTCTCTATTCCCGCTTCAACTCAATTGTTATGCAGAAGGTAACGGAACTGATGAAAGAGCATTCCGGTCAGATCGCAAGTCCTTTGACATTGAACGAGACTGCAAGCTTTCTGGCAGGCGGGCTGGCCAGCATGATCCGTGAGGATCTGAAGAGCGGACTTCCCTCCTCAACCGTTCACGAGCATGCTTCGGCGATGCTGGATCATGTCCTGTCAACAGGACTTTTCATCTCTGATTGCTGACTTCAGAGTTCATATCGCTGGTGTGCGTTCCCCTTCATGAAAAGGAGCTGCAGGCTTTCGCCTGCAGCTCCTTTCTGACTGTGTTTATTGGAAGACTCCGCTTTCCGATGATTACTCTGCCTCTGTAGCCGCTTCTGTCTCCGCCTCCGTCGAAGCCTCAACAGTTCCCTCAAACGGTACAACCGCTCCCTTGTAGGTATCCTCGATGTACTTCTTCACCTCGTCACCCTTCAGGACATCGACAAGCGCCTTGATCTTCGGTTCGTTCTGATTTCCTTCCTTCACTGCGATGATGTTGACATACTGCTGGATGGCTGCGGAATCAGCTGTCTCGACTGCAAGCGCATCACTGCCTGCATTCAGGCCGGCCTGAAGCGCGTAGTTGCCGTTCAGGACGACAAACGCTGCATCACCTGTGTGCTCGGAAACGGACTCCGCATCGAACTCCTCAATGTCAAGGTTGTGCGGATTTTCCGCAATGTCAAGCTTTGTCGCATTGATGGTGACACCGTCCTTCAGCTTGATCAGGCCATTCGCCTCCAGAAGGAGCAGAGCTCTTGCCTCGTTCGTCGTATCATTCGGGACTGCAACTACGTCTCCGTCCGCCACATCGTCAAGGCTGGACTTTGTTCCCGGATAGATGCCGAACGGCTCATAGTGAATGTCCCCTGCATCAACCAGATGGGTTCCATGCTCTTTATTGAAGGCATTCAGATAATTGATGTGCTGGAAGTAGTTCGCATCGAACTCTCCGCTCTCCACCACATTGTTCGGCTGGATATAATCGTCGAATACGGTGTACTCAAGATCGTACCCCTTCGCCTTCAGCAGCGGCTTTGCAAACTCCAGGATCTCTGCGTGCGGCGTGGAAGACGCTGCAACGGTAATCTTCTCGAGATCTCCGGATGCAGTCTCTGTAGAAGTCTCTGTCTCTCCTGCAAATGCTGCAAACGGAAGTGCTCCCAGCGCAAGGGCGCCTGCCAGAACAGCTGCGATAACGGATTTTTTCATAATCTCTCCTCTTTTCTTTCCTGTGATGAATTCCCTGTACGGAAATATGTCTCAGCGAAATACCTACATATCCTACAGGAATTCTTCGTTTTGTTTCGGTGATGAAGTGATCATACCACAGCATTTCCGAAAGTGTTAATACCTGATAGTTATTATCAGGTATAGGGATTCTCTATAGCCATCGAAATTTTACTTGCGGTGATCGGTCTTCTGTGCCACCTTCATACCGATCATCTGGAAGATCTGGAACAGCACAACGAGAATAACAATTGTCCACCCCAGGAAGACCATGTTGCCTCTCTGGTATCCGTACATCTTTGCGTCTGCACCGAGTCCGCCACCGCCGATCGTACCGGCCATTGCCGTATATCCGAGCACCGTTCCAAGCGTGATCGTTGCTCCGACAATCAGCGAAGTCTTGGCTTCCGGCAGCAGGACACGGAAGATAATGGTCCAGTTGCTGGCCCCCATTGAACGTGCCGCCTCCACAACTCCCTTGTCGACCTCGTCAAGAGAGGATTCAACCATCCTGGAAATGTACGGAGCCGCTGAGATGACAAGCGGAATAATCGTCGCAGTTGGTCCATAGCTCTTTCCGATCAGCCATCTTGTAAACGGAATCAGAATCATCAGCAGGATGATGAACGGAATACTTCTCATGATATTCGTGACCACGTCGATGATCCTGTAGATCACCGGGTGCGGAGAAACGCCGTCCTTGTCTGTAACCGTCAGGATAATTCCAAGCGGCAGTCCGATCAGATATCCAAACAGGGTGGATACCAGGGTCATATAAATTGTCGCCCCGGTATCTGTTGCAAGCAGGTTCCAGAGCTGGGCATTCATCTGATTCATCAGTCATCCACCTCCTCGAGTTCAAGTCCTCTGTCTTTCAAATAATTTTCCATCTTGAAACGAAGATCCCGGTCATCCGGCAGCTGCAGGACCATCTCTCCCTTCGCAACTCCGCCGACATTCCTGGTGTTTGCCAGCAGGATATTGACCGGGTGGCCGAACTGCAGAATCATGTTGGCGATGACCGGCTCAAATGCCGAATTCTCGCTGAATACAATCCGGATCTTCTGTCCTTCCGTGATCTCATCAACCTGCGCCGCGGCAGAGGAGACCTCTCCCCGGGCATCTCTGAGAATCAGCTCCCTTGCGGCACGGGACTTCGGATGTGCGAAAATATCCGTGACAAGCCCGTTTTCAACCAGATGCCCATTTTCAATGATGGCGACACGGTTACAGATCTTCTGAATCACAGCCATCTGATGGGTGATGATCACAATTGTAATGCCAAGCTTTTCGTTGATCTCTTTCAGAAGGCTCAGAATAGACTCCGTTGTCTGAGGGTCAAGCGCAGAGGTTGCCTCGTCGCAGAGCAGAATGCTGGGGTCACAAGCCAGCGCTCTGGCGATGGCCACCCTCTGCTTCTGACCTCCTGACAGCTGACTCGGATAACTCTTCGCCTTCTCTGCCAGACCGACAATCTCGAGCAGCTCCTGCGCCCTTTTCCTGGCTTCCTTTTTCGGCTTGCCCTGGATCGTCAGTGGAAAACAAATGTTCTCAATGGAATTCTTCTGCCCAAGCAGGTTGAAATTCTGGAAGATCATCGCAATCTTCATCCGCTGCTTCCGCAGCTGTTTCTCGTCCATGGCCCCGAGTTCCCGGCCCTCGACGAACACCTGTCCCTCCGTTGGCTTCTCCAGAAAGTTCAGGCAGCGCACAAGTGTGCTTTTTCCTGCCCCTGACATTCCGATGATTCCATAGATATCTCCCTTCTCTACGGTCAGGTTGATATCACTCAAGGCATCGACCTTTAAATCCTTCTGTGTGAAGGTTTTTGACAAGTGCCTTACTTCGATCTCACTCATACAGTCCCCTCTTCCCATTCAAAACTTGGCTGCAAACGCAGGCAGGCCGCTTATACCGCGCATGCCTCGATTCATTTGCAGTCAGCCTTTCGATTGTATCATAAAAACATCCGGCGGACGTCCCGGAAATGCCGCTGCCTGCACGTTCAGCCTTTTCATTTTTCTTGAGCCGGCTATAGGCCTGACTTATAGCAATTCTCCGGAATCTGTGCTACACTCGGGGCTGATCCAGCAAATGTTAACGGAAAGGGGCATCTGCCATGACACTTCAGCAGCTTCGATACGCCGTCACCATCGCAGACAGCGGGAGCATGAATGAGGCGGCGCACCGGCTGTTCATCACCCAGCCATCACTCTCCAGCACCATCAAAGACCTTGAAAGGGAGCTGGGACTGACCCTCTTCATCCGCTCCAATCGTGGAATTTCCATCACGCAGGAAGGGGAAGAGTTTCTGGGCTATGCCCGTCAGCTGATGGAGCAGTACAGCCTCCTTGAGGATCGTTTTCTCGACCGCTCTCAGCGGAAAACAAAGTTCAGCGTCTCTGCCCAGCATTATTCTTTCGCTGTGAAGGCCTTCATCGAGACAGTCCATGTGTACGGTCTTGATCACTACGAGTTTGCCATCCACGAGACAAAGACACACGATGTCATGACACACGTGCGGAATATGAAAAGCGAGATCGGCGTACTGTATCTGAATGACTTCAACCGGGATGCCCTGACAAAGCTGTTCCATGAGTATGACCTGGAGTTTCATCCGCTCTTTGACTGTGATGTCTCCGTCTACCTGTGGAAAAATCATCCGCTCGCCTGCCAGAAAGAAATCTCAATCGAACAGCTGCAGCCTTATCCGGTGCTGTCCTTCGAGCAGGGCGATTATAATTCCTTCTATTTTGCAGAGGAAGTGCTCAGCACCTGCGAATACCCCAAGATCATCAAGGCCGACGACCGGGCAACGCTGCTAAACCTCATGGTCGGGCTGAATGCCTACACACTTTGCTCCGGCATCATTACGGAGGACCTCAACGGAAGCGATTATGTGGCTGTCCCGCTGACAGGAGAAAACCGAATGACCATCGGGTACCTTCAGAAATCGCGGACGGAGCTGACGGAGCTGGCCCGCCATTATGTAGGCGAGCTTCTCCGGATCGGAGCGGCCTCAGGAGACAACGTGACCCTTCTGACGACCGGATACCCCTTCAAATAGTAGTTTTTCACATAGCGGAAGCAGGCCGCCTCTCCTCTCACATCGAGGATCCGAAGCATCCCCTCAAGCTCTCTCGCTGTCTGAGGATGCATCAGATCGCCCGCTTTTCCGCGAATATAGTATTTCAGCGGTTCATGCTGCGTATAGTGCTCCTTCATATAGGTCTTGGATGCCGCAATGCGGTCCATCAGCATCTCCGCCACATACCGCCTCGGCATCTGTACCGGCCGGATCGGAAACTCGCCTCTCTTCGCTGCCTCGACATTGTAATCCGTCCAATGCTCGTAATGATGCATATTGTGGCCCTTGTGATGAATCCAGGACTCTGAGAATCCCTTTGCCACCCGCTCTCCATTGTTCGGACTCTGCTTTCCATACTGGTAATACCGGACACTGTTCCAGAATTCAACCGGACTGAACTTTGACAGATCATGTGTTAGCCCCTGCCAGTAGAGTCCGACCTGAAAACAGCCCTGTGCCACCAGGATCCGGTGCATGGTAACCGTCTTCAGATGGCCAAACAATTTATCCGGCGTAATCTTTCCATCCGAGGGAACGCCGGCATATCTCCCGGGAACAGAACCTGCTGCATTCGGCTTCTCCTTGAGCGAACCAGTTTCCTGCCCGGGGCCGTTTTTCCAGCCCTCCTGATACCAGTGTGCTTCTCTTGTCACTTCCGTCTCCTTCTATCCAGACCTGTCTACCGTCAGCCCTCCAGCACAACAACACTGCGCGCCGGAACCGAAATGGTCCGCCCCACTATATTTTTTCGATCGGATGTGCTCAGGACAACCTTCCATCCTCTCTTTCCCGGGAGATCCGGAAGTGCCAGCTGTTTTTCTTCCCAATGGAAATTATATGCAACATACAGGCAGGCTTCACCCTTCATACTGTACATCAGTCCCACGCTTCGGTCCTGGGCTGTCGGAGGCGCAAACCAGGCATTCTCACCATGACATGAATACTGAGGGAAATAATCTCCCATCGCGCAGCTGCTCAGTTCCCGTTCCTGATGGAGAAGTGCATGACTTTTTCGAAACCGGACCAGTGTACGCACGTATTCCAGAATCGCTTGGGCCATGGATGAGGAAGACCAGTCTACCCAGGACAACTCCGAGTCAAAGCACCAGGCATTGCTGTTCCCCTTCTGTGTGTTGCCCATCTCATCCCCGGCCAGAATCATAGGCGTACCCTGAGACAGGAACAGCATTGCCAGCGCATTGCGGATTTGCCGGAGGCGGAGCCTTAGGACTTCCTTCCTCCTCGTCGGCCCCTCTGCGCCGCAGTTCCAGGAAAACTGTGAAACGCCCTGCCCTTCATCAGCACCATTGTGCTGGTCATTGTATGAAACCAGATCCATGAGCGTAAAGCCATCATGTGTCGTGATCTCATTCACCACTGCTGTATCCTTCGGGTTATAACGGACTCTTTCCAGAAATGGCTGAAGGGAACCTTCATCTCCCTTCAGGAATCTGCGCGCGTCATTCTGGAACCCTCTGTTGCACTCTGCCAGATTCCGGAAGGGCGTCTTTCTTCCGTCCGGGTACATGTCCGGTGCAGAAAAATACTCCGAGATGAGTTTGCAGCCTGTCAGGGCAGGATTTCTGCACACTGCATCAAGACACTTCTGATCACCAAACAGGAAGAACCCGTCCACATGATAAACGCTTCTCCACCAGACCAGTGCTGACAGCATCATCTCTGCTGTCACGCTGCCGGAAAAATCCATCTCCATAAGGACTTCCAGCCCGGCATGATGAAGCGCGCGGACCAGCTCACAGAAAGACCGGTACGGATCCCCCGAAGCCGAATACGCCGCCTTCGGTGTCAGCAGGAATCCGGGCCCAAATCCCCAGAGATTCACACTTTCCGGCTTCAGAGGCTGCCGGATCGGTTTCGGGACAACTGCTCTCAGCTCATCCTGAGAACCCTCCGGTGCCCCGACCTGGACCCTGCGGAAGGCTTCCGTCTCATCAAACTCATAGCATGGCATCAGGACAATGCCAGTAATCCCCAGTGACTTCAGATATGGAATCTTTTCAATGATGCCCTCAAATGTTCCCTTCCGGCGGACACCGCTTCTTCTGCCCTTCGTAAACCCCCGGACATTCATTTCATAAAAGACGGAATCTCTGAACGGGATGCCCTCCCGCGGGATGTCCTCCCCCCATTCAAATGAATCTGTCAGAAATCCACAGCGGATCCTGTCACTGCGTTTCTCCCCGTATACCTCCGCGCCGTAGATGCGCTGTGCCCAGGGATCCTGCAGGATCTCTTTCCCGCACTTGAAATTGTATGATACCTTTTCGGCCGGAATGCCGGAAACCTTCAGAACGCGAATATTGCCGATGAAGGGTCTGTCGGGAAAGGGAACGACTGCTTTTTCCTCGCCGCTGTCCCTGTCGTACAGGATCAGTTCCAGCAGTTCTCCCTCGGGCGCTTCTGCTGAAAACACCATGCCATCTTCTTCAAGCCGGGAATGAGGGATGACTGTGCGATCAAGAACGCTGATTTCTTTAACAAGTGGTTTCCAGTCCATCTGCTTCCCCTTCCCTGCTTCTGCTGATCCTCTGCTCTTGAAAGCGATCAGGAATTCTTACGCCGGGACCTGCCGGCAGTTACTGCTTCTGCGGACTGCGGCGCAGTCTTGTACGGAGTGCCTGCCGGACCATGGACGTGACGGGGCTGAAATACAGAAGATTGATTAACAGACAGTATACCGGAACGGTCACAATAAATTGTGTCAGCCGCGTCAGCAGAATTGAATACAGATTATATCCATTGATCAGGACAAGTCCTACTGTTGTAAGTCCAAGAGAACACACAACAGCCGTCAGAACGACGGACACGCTGAGCATCAGGATCTTTTTCCCCTTTTTCCCGCCTTCCGGATTGAAAAGAGCTGGAATAACGCCCCACATGACCGCGCTCAGTGTAATGATGGGATTGACTGTGTAGCCCTGGATCAGACAGCCCAGAATATCCGCAATCAGGCCGGTCAGGCCGCCGGCCAGCGGCCCAAGCCAGAGTCCTGCCATCATCGTGGCGATTGGGCTGAGTGAGATTCTCCCGAATCCGCCCACTGGGATGGACAGGAACCGGGAAAGGAGAAGCTGCACAGCAGCCAGCATCCCGATTGAAACAAAGGTGTAGGTGCACCAGATCGTATGGTTCTCCCTTTTTCGCATAAAAAAACCTCCATGAGTTCCGTCCACACATAGAGGCTTCCCTGATCTTCTATATGCGGCAACGGGTGCAGAATAAGCACCGCGACCCCTGCCGCAGGGCGGGATCTTCGGTTCAGGGCAACTCCCCATCCACTGAAAACTTCACGCGCTTATTCCTACTTCGCCTGACATGGAAGATATCTGTACCCTCTCATACTTGTTCAGAATACAGGTACAATTACTTCCATTGAGTCGATTATATCCGCAATAGGAGGAATGTCAAGTATTGATCAAGTCCGTCTCAGTCTCAGTTCTGGCAGACACTGCCGCAGTTCTTGCGGGTATATCTCTCAGACAGTACCATGCTGGTAGCTTGCCTGGTATTCCTGGTTGATCTCCGAGATCTCCTTCTCTCCATCAATGTAAGGCTGATAAATGTCCTCCACTTTCCCGCCTCCGAGCCAGCAGGAGGAACAATTCTCGCAGCCACCCCCGCACCAGCTCAGAGACTGCCTTACAATCTCCTCCCGCTCCTGCCTGGTCGTATCTCGAATCAGAATGCTCTTCATGCCCCCGTACCTCGCTTTCAGATATCATATCAGATATAGTATTCGTATCAGATATAGTATTCGATGGTCTTCTCCTCAGTCAGTTCGGTCTTTCCATTGTACAGAAGAACAGCCTCCCTTTCCTCGTCCTCACCTAGTGTATACAGCCCATTGCCGGAGAAACAGCTTCGCGCAATCCGCTTGTTGTATTCCTTTGGATGGTCCTCCACAAACTCAATGCCAGGTCCGGAGAATTCCTTCGAATCTGCATCATAGTAGGGATCAAATACCTGAAAAACCAGATCGCCCTTTCCAGCGGGGTCCTCCTCCACTCCAGTCACCAGGATATAATGCCAGACATCGATGATTACCCTCAGAACAACCACACCATGGCAGCGGAGCGCATGGACAATCCGCCCCTCCGGAGACATGGTAACCATCTTCCCGCTCAGATACTGTCCACTGACAGGAATCCGATCCAGCCTTCCAAACCCATTGAGCCAGCTGCAGAGGAACATCATCGCACTTCTGCTCGTACCCATCTCTCCAAGGCGTCCTTCGTCATTGTAGCAGTCAAGGCTGTACAGCATGATGTTGCGGATAACCTCCGGCGGAATCTCCTCCACCTCAAACAGATAGCTGATTGCATTGAGCATCGTCGTAGGGCCGCAGTCATACTCCGACATCTGGTAATGCAGCGGTATTTTCATGTATATGCATCTCCATTTCTAAAAAGGGTTCGAAAATAACCGGCTCCAGGCTCTTGACAGCCGCTTATCAGTCATAGGGGTCCCGCTTTCTCAGACTGCCGCCTCTCAGATATGCCTTGCCCCAATTCTCTCGTCAATGGCCTTTGCGTCCAGATGCTCACCGATGACAATCAGAACATCCTGCCCCTCCGACAGTTCCCGGATATTCAGACCGGTGCGCGTGGCATTCAGCTCATACCACTTTTCCCCTTCCCGGAAAAAGCCCTTGATCCGGAGGATTCTTCCATAACGGTTTTCTTCGCTGCCCTGTCCCAGCAGTTCTGCAGCCGCTGACATCAGCTTCTCCCTTCCTCTCCCCAGGTTCATATAGTATAGGGTCTGAAATGCCTGTTCCGTCTGAAGCTTTACATGATCAAATTCCCTGAAGGAAGCCTCACGGATGCGCTCAAAATCAGCATCTGTCAGACTGTTCCAGTCTTTCAGGAGTACATCCTTCCCATAGCCAGACGTCTTCTGGTCATACTGTTCCACAAACCTCCTGCCGCATCCGAACTGCTGCATCGCCCGGTTGAGATACCGGACCGTCTCATCCGCCCGCCTGTCCCTGATTCCATCCTTCCCTTTCCCTGCATGGCTGAGCAGGACAATTCCAGCATCTGCCACCTCTGAAACCAGAAGATAGGCTGCATCATGATCAAGCGGATAGGTCATTGAAACGTCTACAATTGAAATGACACTCCCGATTCCGCAAAGATTGCTGATTGTGTCCTCGTACATTGCATCAAAAAATTCATCAACATCGAAGACACCTGAGGGCTCGACCAGGACGCGATCCAGGTTCTGCATCCCCATGGTGATCAGTTTCGTCCGGAATCTTCTCCTGTAGCAGGAAAGATCTCCGCCGATGACCATCTCCGTGACCGCTCCTTCCTTCTCAAGATCCTGAAGAAGCATCATATCAACATTCACAGAGCCATAGTCATTCTCAATAATCCCAACCTTCTGCCCCTGTCTCATCAGGTATCTGGCATACGTCTGGATAAAAGTTGTCTTTCCGGATCCCAGAAATCCGGTGATTAAATCGACTTTTGCCGCCATGTCCCGCTCTCCCATGATTGATCCGCTCAGTGCAGATTTTCGTATGTGTATACGCGTGTCCCGAGACTGTACGGCGTCAGCTGATAGCAATAGTAATTGATCCAGTTTGTATACAATGTATTCGCATGCGCGCGCCAGCTCAGCTTTGGCTTGTTATCCGGGTCATCATCCGGGTAATAATTCACAGGCATCCTGATCGGAATGCCTTTCTTTTTATCCCTCTGATATTCCTGGTCCAGTGTAAGCCTGTCATACTCCGGATGTCCCATCACAAAAATACGCCGCCCATTTCTCGACATGACAAGAAATACGCCGGCCTCGTCCGACTCAGAGAGAATAACCAGATCATTGCATTTCATGATCTCATCTCTTGAGACCTCAGTCCATCGAGAATGCGGAGCAAAGAAGAAATCGTCAAAGCCTCGTACCAGAGGAATCTTCTTGTTCTTTACCCTGTGCCGATATACACCAAACAGCTTATAGCCAAGGTTTCTCTTCGACAACCCATAGTGATGATATAAAGCCGCCTGAGCGCCCCAGCACAGATGGAGGGTGCTCGTAACATGGTCCGTCGTCCAGTCTAAAATCTCACAAAGCTCATCCCAGTAATCAACCTCCTCGAACTTCATCAGCTCAACCGGAGCTCCGGTAATGATCATACCGTCGAAAAACGATTCCTTGATATCCGAAAACTCCTGGTAAAACTGGTTCAGATGACCCGCTTTCGTATTCTTCGCATGGTGTGTTGTGACAGTGAGAAACGTGATATTCAGCTGCAGCGGCGTATTGGAAAGCGACCGGAGCAGCTGCAGTTCTGTATCTTCCTTCAGTGGCATCAGATTCAGGATGAGAATCTCAAGCGGACGGATATTCTGCAGATCTGCCTGGCCCTCTTCCATCACGAATATATTCTCTCTGTCAAGTACTTCCCCCGCAGGTAAGTCTGATTGAATTCGAATCGGCATTGTATTCCTCCTGTTCTGGCCGCCTGACTGATATCCTCCAGTAATCCGGCTGCAGCATCTTTACCTTTGCCGCATTGACTGCGTGATTTCGTCTACTGTATTTGTTTTACCTGCCCGGCGTTTCAGGTATCTCTTCCGGATGCTGCTTCATATGCAGGTACTGCTGCTCTGTGATGACCGGAATCCCGAGTTCCCTCGCTGCCCTGTTTTTTGATGATCCGGACAGCGCATCATTGTTGATCAGAAAGCTTGTCTTTGAGGAAACGGAACCGGCAACCTTGCCGCCCAGACGCTCAATCTCCTCTTTCAACTGTCTTCTGGACTGATAATGAGAAACACTCCCTGTAATCACGAATGTCTTTCCTTCAAAAATACTGTTGCCGGAAAGGCTGCCTTCTCCCTCGCCGCCTGCACTGCCCGGCTTCTCCAGGCGGATTTCCTTCAACAAATCATCGAGCATTGATTTGTTTCCCGGATCTGAAAACCATCTCACGATGGACTGCGCCATAACATCCCCAACACCGTTTACAGCGGTCAGCTGCTTCAGGTCTGCATTCCGAAGTTGTTCAAGGTCATCTCCGAACGCCCGGCTGATTCCTTTTGCATTGGCAACCCCGATTCCCGGAACACCAAGTGCAAACAACAGCCGGGGCAGTGTCGTTATCCGTGCCTTCTCGATGCTCTCATCAAGCTTGTCACATGACTTTTCCCCGAATCCATCCATGCTGACAATCACGTCTCTGTGCTGCCGCAGTCGGAACAGGTCTCCAAATGAATGTATCAATCCTCGTCCGATCAGCTTTTCCAGTGTCATCTCAGAAAGGCCGTCGATGTTGATCGCATCCCTTGACACAAACTGCGTGAATGACTTGATTTTTTTCGCCGGGCAATCCGGGTTTTCACAAAAAAGCGTCTGGACATCCTGCGCCTGGTGAATCGCAGTTCGTCCTCCGCAGGCAGGACATTTCTCCGGGATCTGTACCGTACCTGATTTTGTCAGATTTTCGGCGATCTGCGGAATGATCATATTGGCCTTGTAAACCTTTATCTCATCTCCAATTCCCAGCCTGAGTTCTTTCAGAATGCTGACATTGTGAACGGAAGCCCTTGTGACGGTTGTTCCTTCCAGCTGAACCGGATCAAAAACCGCAACTGGATTGATCAGGCCGGTTCTTGATGGGCTCCATTCTACACTCCGGAGACGAGTGACAGCCTCCTCATCCTTCCACTTGAATGCATATGCATCTCTCGGATACTTCGCTGTCGTTCCAAGAGATTCTCCATATGCAATATCATCATACAAGGCCACAAGCCCGTCTGAAGGAATCTCAAAATGGCGGATTTTCTTTTCAAAATAGTCCATCGTCTGATCCAGGGTGTCAGCGTACGTCACAACATGCTCAACCACCTCAAACCCCTGCTGCTGCAGAAAATGAAACTGTTCAAGCCTTGAGTTATGAAAATCCACTCCATCTGCTTTGACAAGTGCGAATGCATAAAGCCGGACATGCCGTTTTGCCGTGATCCTGCTGTCCAGCTGCCTGACAGATCCGCTGCAAAGATTCCGCGGATTTTTGTACTGGCTGTCTGCGCCGAACGATTCGTTAATTTTCTCGAAATCCGGGTAGGATATGACCGCCTCCCCCCGAAGGATGAGTTCTCCCTTGTAAGGAATCCTCAGCGGAATGTTCTCAAACACTCTGGCATTCGGTGTGATCACCTCGCCGATGATTCCATTCCCGCGCGTCACAGCCTTTGCAAGACTTCCATCCTCATAGGTCAGGACAACCGTCAGTCCATCAAGCTTCCATGAAACTAAGGTCTTCCTGTCCCCGATAAACGCCCTGAGCGCCTCTCTGTCCTTGGTCTTATCGAGGGAAAGCATCGGCTTTTCGTGGCGCTCCTTCGGAAGCCTGTCTACCGCCTCATATCCGACATGCTGCGTCGGGCTC
Source organism: Porcincola sp. LCP21S3_C12 (assembly GCF_052118625.1). NCBI lineage: Bacteria > Bacillati > Bacillota > Clostridia > Lachnospirales > Lachnospiraceae > Porcincola > Porcincola sp. LCP21S3_C12. The sequence continues at coordinate 84,855 of NZ_JBQKGW010000009.1, forward strand.
GATGAAAGCACCGTTCCGGTGTCCCTCTCCAGCGAAAGAAGTTCATCATACAGACGGTCATACTCCAGGTTGCTCATAATCTCCTGGTTTTCAACATAGTAGGCCTTCCCTGCCCGGTTCAGGATGCCGACAAGTTCTTTCATCCTCTCAATTCTGCTGTCATCCATAAATCTTCTCCAATACATATCCGGTTTTGTCAGCTTTCCCCTGAAACTCCGGTCAGGCGCTTCAGTTCCTTCACTTCCTGTCTTGTCAGTTCCCTGTATGCCCCCGCTTTCAGATTTCCAAGGCAAATATTCATGACACGGATCCGCTCGAGTTTCTTCACCCTGCAGTCGAAAACCTCGCACATCCGCCGAATCTGCCGGTTCATGCCCTCCGTAAGAATGATATCGAAGGAGTTTGTCCCTATTTTCCTGACACAGCAGGGTCTTGTCGTCCGGTCAAGTTCCGGAAGCCTGACACCTGCCGACAGGGAAGCAACCAGCTGATCAGATACCGGTTTATCTATTGTGACCAGGTATTCCTTTTCATGAAAGCCACGGGCTTTCTGAATCCTGTTGGACACATCCCCATTATTTGTCATAAGAATCAATCCTTCTGATTCCTTATCCAGCCGTCCGACTGGAAACACCCTCTGAGGAATATTGATCAGATCTCCCAGCAGTCTGTCTCCATGTGTGCGGTCTGTCGTGACAACAACTCCCCTGGGTTTATTCACAGCCAGAAAGATTTCCCTTTCCTGGATTGTGATCTTTTTTCCGTCTACCGTTACATCATCCTGGAGTCCGACCTCCATTCCAACCCTTGCAATCAAACCATTTACCTGGATCCGGCCTTTTTCCGCCAGGCGATCTGCCTCCCTTCGGCTGCATACCCCACATTGTGCCAGATACTTATTCAGCCGCATCTCAATCCCCCCTGACAGATACAGAAAGAGCTGCCGCATTCATGCAGCAGCTCTGTTACACTACGTCTATATCCTCTTTTTGAGTGACTCTGACCTCACCGGTCTTTCAGCTCTCTTACACAGCTCCACCTGATGTGTTTCCACCTGACGCAGTTCCTGTGCTGGAAGTCTGATCTGTCTGCGAGGCTGACGCTGACCCGGAACCAGACGTCTGATCTGTCTGCGCGGTACCAGAATCCCCGAACTGAAGATACTGTGTCGACACATACCCATCATATGTCGTTCCCTGATAGTCAAAATTGATGTGTGTCCACTGATCGCCGCGCTCGATGACCTTGACCTCTGCTCCGGCGTATGTGACCGCGACGATCTGCGAGTCCGCACTCGCCTTCGCCCGGATATTGACACCAGCCGTCGTCGTTGCCGTTTCCCCGGAAGCCCCGCCTGCAGAAGAAGCATCGGATTCCGTAGCAGCTTCCGTCTCTCCCGACGCCCCGGAAGACTGGCTGTCGAGAAACGCCTTCAGATCCGGATCGGAATTTTCCGCTTCAAGCAGCTTCTGGTTGACATCATTCTTCAATGCCTGGACATCCGAGGCAGCTGTCGCTTTGCTGATAAAGTCCGCGACCTCAGTGGATGCATTCCGGTCACCTACAACAAGACTGCCCGAATCATTTGTCACAACATATAACAGAGCCAGGCTCGGTGCCTCGGTACTGATATCCTTGATCTTCCCGTCGTAATAAGCATATACAACATATGTCCCATCAGAAGGGCCTGCCTTCGAATATGTGGAAATATTGTCGTAGCTTTCGATCATGTTGTTCGAAAGAATACTGCTCTGCATATCATCCGTCCACGGGCTGACAATCGTGGCAAGCGTCACGGTATCCTTCGCTGCAACAGCTGTATAATACTTCTTTACCAGCTCCAGGATAGAGGCGTCATCTTTCTTCAAGCTTGCAGAGGCGTCCGGTGCCGTTGAAGCCGCCGCTGTATTCTGTGAAGCCTCCGTCACCTGCTCGACAGCCTGTGCGTCTGTCTTGTTGCTGTCCTTCGATGAACCGCCCACAAGTCTGACTACACAGACAACAATGACAACCACCAGGCAGACAGCAATTCCAAGAAGGATGTACCGCAGATTGTCAGAAAGCCACTCTCTGAAATTATCCATAAGCGTCCTCCAGATCATGCCTGAATTTCTGATCGGCCAGGATTGCCGTATCAATCACGCATCTGAAGGGACTCGAACCCCCGACACGCGGTACCGGAAACCGCTGCTCTATCCGCTGAGCTACAGATGCAGATTCAAAACCAATCGGTTCTGAAAACAGTGATCATCTTAGCATAGCAGACTGATAAAGTCAAATAAATCCGATTGTCATGTCATCCTGCTTCCCCCTGTCTCCCCCGTCTGCCCTTTTTTCTCATGTCTTGTCTTCGCAGCCTCATAACACATACTGCCAGAAGCATGGCGCTGACGCCTGCTGCCAGCATCCACTGTTTCAAAGGGGTATTATCTCCTGTTCTGACTGAGCCGGAAGGTGTTGTTTTATCCGCTTTATCTTTCATGACAACCTTCGTAATTTCTCCGCTGTCCGGAACCTCAAAGGCAATAGTCTCCGCTTTCTCATACCCGTCAGGTGCACGAAGCTCCGTGAGCGTATAGGACCCGATCGGAAGCATCTCAATATCGTGTGGTTTCTTCCCGGAAATCCACCTTTCAACCTCCTTTCCTGACTGGTCCCGCACGACAAGCTCCGCTCCTGCCAGTTCCTCACCGGTTGCAAAGTCCTGTTTTGAAATTCTCACCTTTGTGATATCATCCCGCATGACATGGCGCTGATCTGTGAAGTCATCCTGGACTGTAAATTCAATCTGTTCAGCCGTTACATATCCGTCCGCCGGTTTCCGCTCTGACAGGATATATGTCTTTCCTGTCTCCAGGCCATCAACCGGATGCGGCTCGGTTCCCGACAACCAGCTGTCCTTTACTTCCCCACTCTCCTTATCCGTCACCTCAAGATGGGCACCTTCAATCTCTTTCCCGCCCGTAAGGTCTGTCTTGGTAATCAGAAGTTGTTTATTGATCAGCTTCAATGTATCATCTACCGCATCTTCAGACACTGTAAATGAAACGGGTCGAGAGAGAACGTATCCTTTCGGCGCCTCCTTCTCTACAAGCAAGTATGTCTCCCCTTTCCGGAGTCCGGTCACTGCATGCGCTTCTCCATCCGAGAGCCAGAAGTCCACGACTGCTCCTTCCGAATCTCTGATTTCCAGCCGGGCTCCTGCCAGGCCATTGATTCGCGTGTCTGTCTTGAAGACAAACACGCGTTTGTCAATCATCGTAACCGTCTGGTCTGTCCCATCATCCAGAATGATAAAATCCATCGGATCCGCGCCAAGAAATCCAGATGGAATCTTTTCTTCTACCAGGCGATAACGGCTTCCAACCGCAAGGCCCTCAGCAAAGTATGGCTGGTCATCTGTCGTCCACCTCAGGACCGGCATGGGTGAAATCTGACCGTTATCTTCCCCGGAGATCTCGTAAATTGCAAGGCCGGCTCCTTCTATGTTTCTGCCCAGTGCATCCGTTTTCCGGATTATCAGCCTCTTATCAGTCATCGTGAGCCGCTGTAGTTTCTCCGACGGCTGCACCTCAAACGGAATTGCTTTCGCGGCTGTGTATCCTTCAGGGGCTGCAGTTTCCTGAAGTAGATACTTTCCTGGCGGAAGCCGTTTCACCAAGTGCGGTTTTCCGTCTGAAATCCACTCTGCGTCTACGATCTTTCCCTGATCGTCTTCATATTTCACAGTGTTCCCGTCCTGATCCGTAATTTTCAGTCGTGCGCCATACAGCCCTTTCCCGGCATCATCTGTTTTGTCAAACTGCCATCTGTTATACCGGTTCCGCCGGACGATTTTCAGCGTACCCTGCCCGCCCCGTCCTGCCTTCTGCGCCTTCCCCGATCCATTACTCGGAGGCCCCATGCTTTTTTTCTTCTCCAAGGCCTCTTCAACCCTGTTTCCCTCCTTGTCAGACTCAAAGATATTGCCCTCCCCGTCCACTGAAAACCAGCTTTCGGTTTCATCGATCAGATACCCCGGTCGGGACGCTGTCTCCCTCACAGCGTAAATACCTGTCGCGATCCTGCCGGCAATGATCCATCCGTCTTCATCCGTCTGATAGTCTCCGTCTGAAAAAAGTTTACTTCCGATATACCGCCCGTTTTTCTTACCTTTAAAGTCATCAATCCTGACAATCCTGAAGGTCACTCCAGCCAGCGGTTTTCCGTCTTCCTCAGACCACCCGCCATCAGCCAGCTTTTGCTCTGTCTTCAGAAGTTTCATCGTGGTTGGCTGGTTGGATGTCTTCATACTGACTCGAACGACTTCTGTATGCTCATCCTGATACAGAATTGAAAATGGAATAGGTTCAGGATCTCTCCGATATCCTTCAGGGGCTTCCCGTTCCAATACCTCATATCTCCCCAGAAACAGCTTTGCAGATCTGCCCACTCCCTTTTCATCCGTTGTAAAGATGTCTACAACATCTCCCTTTCTCGCACGAATGGTTCCATCTGGTGTCACGATATCTTCCGCTGCATGTATTTCGTAGACGGCCCCACGGAGACTGGCTCCACTGTCCCGATCCGTTTTCTCAAGGAAAAGCATTCCCATCGCAGGCTGATTCTCCATGGTCCAGGTGATGACATGCTCCCAGCTGTTGCGCGATGTCACGTCAAAACGAACATCCTGTCCTATTACATAACCTTCTGGCGCATGTACCTCATGCAGATAATATGTTCCGGCTCGCAGCCGTTCAGGCAGCGTAACTGTTCCATCATCTCCGGTTGTAAATTCCGTCACCGACCGGTGCGCCGGCGAACTTTCCCGGAAAGTAACTGGTTTCTTCTTTTCGTCCAGAATCTGGAAGACTGTCCCTGAGAGCGGGATTGTTTTTCCCGTCGACCGATCCGCCTTCCTGAGGCAAAGCCACTCACCGATCGGCCGGTCATTTTTATAGATACCCTTATATACCCTCCCGTCAAAAACACCTCCGCTCTTCGTTCCGTCCACCAGAAAGTCCTTAACCGGAATCAGACCGGAGGGCACCGTACTCTTACGCTCACTGACCTGATATAGTCCGTATGGCAGTCTTCCATGTGCATATGCCGGGTCATTGGTCGTGGCTGTCCCGTTTTCATCCGTCTCAATGGAGAGCACCACCTTGTCTGGATCAGAAGCCAGACAGATATCAAACACAACTCCTTTGACGGGGATCATATCATCTCCCGTCTCATCCGGGTCCTCCGTGTCGCGGAACTTCTGTATCTCAATATCAAAACGGATCACATCGTCATCAAACGGTTTATCCAGCATGACAACCGTGTTCTTCTCACGGATCTCAAACGTCTGATCAATCTGATTTCCCCGAAGGTTATATCCTTCCGGCGGTATGACTTCCCGAAGCTGGTAAGTCCCATATGGCAACGCATCCCCAGGGGATTCATATCCGATCCACTCTCCCAGTTCGCTGCAGGACAGCTGTGTAAGAACCTCTCCAGGCTCCGCTGTCCTTCCATACGCTTTTACCGCTGACAGACTCTGATTCACAAGTTCAAAAACCGCACCCTCCAGCCGGGCATCCCCTTGACTTGCTTTTTTACCGCTTCCATGTGCCGCTTCAAAAACTGCCGTTCCGTCTTTCTTCTCATCCAGGATACAGTGCTGATTTACAATCTCCGAATCGATTTTATGGAACCGGAATCCACCTCTGATCACTTCCTCCCAAAACACAATTCGGTCAGAAAAATCCAGTATTTTCCCATCATCCTGTTCCGTAATTGTGAAGCGTTCTGTCTGACTTGAACGTTCATACCCTGCAGGCGCTTTGCTTTCAGTCAGCTCGTATGTACCCGCCTGCAGAACCGGTGGAACTGTTGCGCTTCCATCGCGTCCGGTTTTGACAACAAGCCCTATGATCTCGTTATTCTTCCAGACAGTCGATGGATCTGTTTTCAAACCGACAGAATATCCACTGACGTTTCGAATCTGGAACTCTGCTCCCTCAAATCCTGCATCTCCATCCGGAATATCTCCCAGTTGAGCAGACTTTTTTCTGAACCTGATTCCTGCATAAGCAGGTTCGTCCCAGACATCAATCGTAAAGATTGCCCCGTCTTCTGCATCTTCCGGAATGACGACATCCGGAATCGACCGATTGATGAGACACCCTGAAGGGGCCCTTGTCTCAGTAACCCGGTATGTACCTGGCAATACCTGGATTTGTCTGCTGCTTCCATCGGACCCGCATTCCAGGGCATACTGGTTTCCTTTCCCATCATCTAGAGAAAATGCTGCTCCTCCCATACCCATGGAAGAAGCGCCCGTCAGCCTTTTACGAACCTGAACCGTTAGCTGCCGTTTCCGAAATGAAGCAGAAAGGTCCAGGTTCTGGCCACTTCCCCACAGCGCATATGATACGTCCTGATCTGCATTGCCAGATTTGATCACATATGTTTGAAAGCCGACAGCGGATTTATCCTCAAGACCGATATTCACTGTCTCCGTGAAGGTATCGGATACAACCACGTAGCTCTTTCCGGTTTCCATCGCCTTGGCACGTTTCCCGGTCGTCACTTCCTCTACATATGCACCAGACGGCTCCACTTGTGTGATCTCAGCACGGGCTCCTGCCTGGCCTTCGTACGAAACCGGATCCGAAACATACCTGCCCTGTCTGTACCCGCCGGAAAGCTGCGCACTGCTCAGTTTCCCCGAGGGAATGGAAAGCTGTTTCAGTCTGGCAAGAACACGCTCTCCTGCATTTGCAGCTTCCTGTTTCACCATATAGTGTGAAACCGGTTTTCCTTCATAGATCGCTCCCAGAATATAATGCGTAAACGCATATGAATTGCTGCCACCCGCGACACCGATTTCCTTGTAAATACTCATGATCTTTGAATCCGTTCCATATCCAGGCGCATCTTCGGGCAGATAATACATCGCGACAGCAAGCAGATTGGAATTGGGGATGGTTTTCACCTTGCTGAGAGGTGTGATGTTGTCCATCGGATCACTCTTATAAGGATTGATACAGAAAGCGGAAACCGTCTTACTGCCTCCGCCTTCTCCGAATATCCTGACTTGAAATACCCTTGTTTTTGGACCCCCTCCAAAATATGTCAGGGTAGAATCCGGCTTGTCTGTAATTTGTACATATGGCCTGGATATTCTTAGCGGCTCCGCCATTGCATGGAGCTCTTTCTCATCTGCTTCCTCCAGATAAAGTTCTGCTTCCGTATCCGCAGAATTCCCGTCTTTCCCTTCCGGGGTAAGATTTTCAGTATTCGGTGGGATACCGGCGCTTTCAGGCTTTTGCAGTTCGGAACTGGCTTCAGCCTGCATAAGACCTTCCGTTGTCATCAGAGACTGTCCTTCTATCTGGCTGTCCCTCTGTTCCTTCTCTTTGGTTTCTTCCTCCTGAGTCTGCTGTTCCAACACCTCCCGCCCTGATGCAGCTTGTCCTGATTGATCGGTACCGCTTCCTGCACCATTGGGCTGCTGCTTTCTTTCTGTCTCCGGTTCAGTTACCGATTCCTCTGCATGCCTGTTCTGAATCGTTTCAAATGCGGGAATCTCTGCTGCCATAAGTCCTGTGAAACCCTTTCTAACAGTTTCACCAGAATCCGTGGTTCGCCATCCTGAAGCCGCAAGAAAAGACCGCGGTTCTCCTGAAAGGAGAAGGAATCCTATGACAAGGAGCATTGACAGGAGGCCTTGTATTTTCTTCATGTCATGCCCTCCTTCATGCTGCTATGATGAGCCGTCCTCTGGCTCTGTCATACCGGTAGACACTATCGGCAAGCACCTCCTCCGGCGCAACCTTTGTTCGATTGATCCTCCGCACGATCCGGCTGATGGACTCCGTCTTCAGATGGTACCCTGCCGGAAGAACCATACATTCATGGATAGAACTCGGAATCACATAAAAGTCATCCTTCAGTTGGTCGGCAACCTTTCGCAGCACTTCCACATCCATCATCCAGACTGCCCCGTAGCTTCTCCTGGAATTGGTCAGTACAAAGAGCTGAAGTCGTTTATCCATATCTTCGGAGTCAGCTTGTCCATCGCTGCATTCGGCCGTTCCATTCTCCGTTTCCTGACTGCTTCCCCGAAGTTCCGATATTAATTGTTCTGTTGTCATAAAATCTGCCGGGAGCAGCCGGCCCATATTCTTCATGGCCAGTCCGAGAAGCTCTTCCTTTTTCAACCTCATCTGCTGCATATGAAAGTTTCGCAGCAGAACAGTCCCAGAACCGATCTTGATATCATCAATAAGCAGATAAAATACGACCGATAGGTTCAGAAATGGAAAATGTGGGCATTCCTTCAGAAATTCCTGGCTCCGGTCTGTATTGACCAGACTGCATACAATCTGGTTTCTGATGTACGCCGGGTTCAGCAGTTTGTCCGGCTCAAGTTGTTCCGGCATAGATCTCATATAATAAGCAATAATCGCGTTCGCGATATCTTCGATCCCTGTCCCCTGGATATATTTCTGAAAGTAATACCGCAGATCAATGCATGGACTTATGGATGTATCCCTTTTCTGGATAGAAAGATTATCCTGGACAATTCCATTGTATTTTCTGAGTTCAAACAGACGAACTTTGTACTCAGCACCAAGCTTCAGACCGATCAGTTCCGGGATCTCTTTTTTGAATGTACTGTAATCCATAATTCCTTTCTACGGCAGACAGACTGGTGCCGCTCCAGAAGAAATGTCCGTGCTGCGGCATCAGACGACGGCGTGCACGAAATCGATAGAAATGAAAAAGGAGAATTAGATTGAAAAAATGATGAAAAATACGAAAAGAAATAGAAACTCTAAAAGAAGATATAAGAACCGGCAGGAAAGAATTCCTGTGTCGTCTTGAAAGAAGACTAACATAAGGCTTTCCTGCCGTCAAGTCAAAACATCAATTTTTCTGATTGAATCATGTAATCAGTTTTTTATTTATATTTTATAGTATATTTCTGACACATTGTGCTGTACAAAGTGTTTGTGTCTCATACATCCTCAATCTGCCAGTCAATCGGCGTAACACCATGTGCCTCCAGAAACCGATTGGTCTGGGAAAAAGGTTTGCTTCCGAAAAATCCATGATAGGCAGAAAGCGGACTTGGATGCGGAGACTTCAGAACAAGGTGCTCGGGATTGTCGAGCATGCTACATTTCGCCTGCGCTGCCTTTCCCCAAAGAATAAACACGATTGGCCTCGCCTGACCGTTTACCGCCGTAATCGCAGCATCCGTGAATTGTTCCCATCCAAGTCCTCTGTGAGAGAAGGCGTGATGGGCGCGAACCGTGAGTACCGTATTCAGCATCAGGACACCCTGCCTTGCCCATTTTGTAAGATCGCCGTTGTTTGGAATCCTGCATCCGATGTCATCATGCAGCTCCTGATAAATATTCACAAGCGACGGGGGAATCGCAACTCCCGGATGAACCGAGAAGGACAGACCATTTGCCTGTCCCGGCTCATGATAGGGATCCTGCCCCAGAATTACTACCTTTACCTTTGAAAGTGGAGTCAGACTGAATGCCCGCAGGATATCCCCTGCAGGCGGGTAAATCGTTTGGGTTCTGTACTCCTCATTGATCGTCTGATAAAGTTTTGCGTAATATGGCTTGCTGAACTCTGCCCTGAGTGATTGCATCCAATCGCTTCCTATTGCGTCCATCCCTGTTTTCCTTCCTTACAACGCCAGCTCACGAAAGCCTCACCGGAACTCCATGTTCCTTCAGGTAATCCTTAACCTGCCTGATTTCAAGATCCTTATAATGAAAAAGGGAAGCAGCAAGCGCTGCGTCTGCCTTTCCCTCTGTCAGGGCATCATAGAAATCTTCCACCCTGCCCGCTCCTCCGGAAGCGATCACAGGTATACGGACCGACTCCGCAATCTTCCGTGTCAAATCGAGATCATAGCCGGCTTTCGTACCATCGCGGTCCATGCTTGTCAGAAGAATCTCACCCGCACCAAGACCAAACGCCCTCTTTGCCCATTCAACAGCATCGATTCCCGTATCCTGTCGTCCTCCTGCTGTATAGACATTCCAGCCTGTTCCATCCGGCCTTTTCCTTGCATCGATCGCGACAACAACACACTGAGCGCCAAACTTGTCAGCGGCCTGTGAGATTAATTCCGGATTTCTGACAGCCGCTGAGTTAACTGCCACCTTATCTGCTCCCGCTCTTAAAATCGCACGAAAATCCTCACAGGTTCTGACACCGCCTCCAACCGTGAATGGGATAAAAACTCTCTCTGCCACCCTCCTGACCATGTCGATCACAGTCTCCCGGTGATCGCTTGTTGCTGTAATGTCCAGAAATGTCAGCTCATCCGCACCCGCTTCATCATAAGCCGCAGCCGCCTCTACCGGGTCTCCGGCATCCCGGAGCTTCACGAACTGTATCCCTTTTACAACCCTTCCGTCTTTCACGTCAAGGCAAGGTATGATTCTCTTTGTAAGCATTCTGATACTGTCCTCCAGCCTTCTGGCTCAACAAGTTTACGGGCTGATCCCATACAGGATCTGAAATCAGACGTGCAGGAAATTATCCAGGATTCTCAGTCCCCATTTGCCACTTTTCTCCGGATGAAATTGACAAGCGAACAAGTTGCCGCTTTCAACCCCGACGTCTATCTGTGTTCCATATTCACAGGTTGCCGTTACAATCGAAGGATTCCGTGCCTTCAGGTAGTAGGAATGGACAAAATAAACCTCCGTCCCTTCCGGAATTCCCCGATACAGCCTGCTTTTTCTCGGAAATGAAAGCTGATTCCATCCCATGTGCGGTACTTTTAATAAGCCATTCTTGTCGTCAATCTTCAGAATCTCGCCATCGAGCAGGCATAGCCCTCTGACATCCGTACCGTCCTGCAAAGCCAGGGATTCATCGCTGCGTTCAAAAAGTAACTGAAGCCCGAGACATATTCCAAGCAGTGGGATTCCGCGCTTTACAGTCTCCCGCAGCGTTTCATCCAGTCCAAAATCAACAAGCTTTTCCATCGCATCTGCAAATGCGCCGACCCCCGGAAGAATCACATGATCAGCCTGAAGAATCTCAGCCCTGTCTCTGGTGAGAATTGTCTGATACCCAAGAAAAGCACAGGCTTTCTGGACACTCATGATATTCCCGGCATCGTAGTCTACAATTGCAATCATGCATCCTCCTTCTGATCAGTCTTCACATCCCATTGTTTGAGTTTTTCGAGCCATTCAATCGAATTACACTTCACCGAATATGCACGTCCTGTCTCAGCCAGCTCTTTCGGGAGCTGCGGCAAGGAAGCATGCACACGAATCAGGCTGCTTTTCATATTGAGCTGCGTAATCTTTTCAAACGGCCATCGAATCAGTTCCGGTGAAACAAATCCTACACCCAATTCAAGAAGAAGCAGGCGATGACCAAGCGTCCCGGAGATCCATCTGAGATAAGTATTCCACTGCTCTTCACTGCACGAGTCGTTTTCCTTCGGACCATACGGCTCAGTAATAAAGAATGGAAGCAGGTTAGAGCGGAAGACAAGATCATCTGAATTCTGTGATACAACAAAATACGTCTTGCCCCTTAAACATGGCGGAAGCATGTTCAGTGCTTTGACAATCCTGTCGCTTCTTTGAGATGTCCCATCCGACCGAAGCTCCTCGCCCAGACCAATCAGAACCATCTCAGCATCCCGAAAATGTTTTTCGATATCAGCCTCGAGCATAAGAACACTCTGACTCCTTTCCATGTTTTGCCTTAAATAATTTTTACTTCCCCCAGTATACCATAGGTCGGAAGATATATAAAAAAAGACTCCGGATTTCTCCGAAGTCTTTTACCTGTATCTTGAAAACCGCACACAAAATCGTTACCCTGACATTTCCCTTTTTCTATCCGTTTTCCAAACTCACTTACCATTGTGCCTTTTGGATAAGCCTGCGACCGATTAGTAACAGTCAGCTCCATACATTACTGTACTTCCACCTCTGTCCTA
>NZ_JBQKGW010000010.1:0-92818 GCF_052118625.1 Porcincola sp. LCP21S3_C12
AAAGATGTTACTGACATCTCTTATCCCTTTTACTGTTTAAAGGTCAGTTCCTTAAATAAAACTTTTCAGAACTTTCAAGGTTGTTTCACTGTTCAGTTATCAAGGTACTCATATCACCGGTCAGGCTTACTTGTTTAATGAAGTCTGCCTTTTCATCGGCGACTTGGCTATAATAACACCGGAGAATAGGGATGTCAACACCTTTTCTTATTTTTTTATGGTTTTTATGTTTTGCTGTCACTTCTGAGTGCATCCAGGAAGCGGGAAGGCTTCTGTACCTTGTTGAATCGCTCCCTGACGTACAGGATATGGAGTTTTTTTCTGGCACGCGTCATCCCTACATAAAATAGCCTTCGCTCCTCTTCAATCTCCGCCTCCAGAGATGCCTTCTTATAAGGAATCATCCCTTCATTGACATCCAGCAGGTAGACCTCCTGAAACTCCAGCCCCTTGGCAGAGTGAAAGGTTGACAACGTCACGGCATCCTGCCGTATGTCATTCATCTGGTTTCCCTGGTCCTGCAGTTCCTGCATCTGCCTCCTGTAAGCTTCAATATGCGCTTCCCAGGCTTCTCCGGTTGAAAAGGGCTTTGAATTCTCCTGTATTTCATTCTCAGTCTCCGTCAGTTCCTCCAGGTTCAGCTTCCGCTTCTCCGCATATTCTTTCAGAAAGCGATCATAGCCGATTCCAAGGCGAATATAGTTGAGGGCTGCATAGACCTTCATACCTGAAATTCTTGCCAGATCCCGTTCCAATGCATCAAGCCGGTCTGTCATCCATGGCTTATCTGAATAATACGCCCTCAGCGCATCAAATGACAGGAGGGCCCTTCCGTTCGTCCGTCTGGACGCGGCCTCTGCTGCCTCACGGCTGATATATCGGTTGGGACGGTTGCAGACTCTCAGAAATGTGCCAAGCTCCCTGTCTCCTCCTGCAAGCCGAAGATAGGCGAGGAAATCAAAGGCTGTAAAATGATCATACAGCAGCGGCATGTGGTCGCGAAGGTTAACCGGTATCGTAAATTCCATCAGCTTCTCTGCCGGTCCTCTTGCCTGAAGATTTGTACGGGTCAGGACCGCGATCTCTCCGGGACGGATTCCCTCTTTCATGTCCGCTCTGATCGCCGAGACCAGATAAAGATACTCCTCTCCCGGATCTCTGCATTCCAGCACTTCCACAGGGGCTCCCTTTTCCGATACACTCCTGAGATCCTTTTGAAATCGATGCCTGTTCTGCCTGATCACCGAGAGCGATGCATCTACAATGCATTGGGTCGACCTGTAATTTTCCTGGAGTGTGATGATCCGGGCATCCGGATAATCCTTCGGAAAATGCAGCATGATCTCCGGTTTCGATCCCCTGAATCTGTAGATCGACTGATCATCATCCCCGACAATGAACAGATTGTTCTCCGGCGCTGCCAGCTCCCGCACAATTTCGTACTGCAGTCCATTGATGTCCTGAAACTCATCCACGAGAATATAGGCAAACCGCTTCTGCCAGTTTGCCAGAATATCAGGCCGTGCATGGAATAAATCTGCTGTATAACAGCACATATCATCAAAATCGATCTTCCGGAGAACCTGCTTCTGCTTTTCATAATTCCTGCAAATTGTCCGAAAAACCTCTTCCGGGCAGGTTGCCGAGTAATAATAATCCAGATTGATGCGTTCTGTTTTCACCTGGGAAATCTCGGCAGACACATCCTGTACCCAGGTTTTGAGATCTTCCATGTCAAGATGAAGGCTTTCTGCCATTCCTGACAGGAGACGGAACCGTTCCTCCTCACGAAGAATGTTTTCTGATGTATAGTGGTAGGCATATTTCAGAATCTGAAAGAATACAGAATGGAAGGTACCGAATGTAACATGCCGGCCCCTTTCCGGTGAGAGCTGTTCGAACCGCGTCCGCATCTGCTGCGCGGCAGCTCTCGTAAATGTGATGACTAGAATCTGTTCCGGCCGTACTCCGGTCTCGATCAGCTGTCTGATCCGGTGGGTAATCACCATGGTTTTCCCCGCCCCCGGCCCTGCGAGAATCATCGCAGGGCCGTCCTTCAGATGAACAGCTTTTTTCTGTGACAGACTTAAAGACATATCGTGTTAGAAATCTGACAGATATCTGTCAAGTGCCACATGGATTCTGAGAAGAGATTCGTCCTTCCCGAGAACCTCCATGATCTCCGTTGCTCCTGCAGGCGTCACCTGCTTTCCGGAAACCGCAATCCGGACCGGCCAGATTGTAAAGCCCGGCTTCACTTCCTCACGCTGAGAATAGGCTTTCAATACCTCATAGAGCGCATCGTTTGACCAGTCCTGCTGCGTTTCAAGAAGCGGAAGAAGGTCTGAGAGAACTTTCTTCGCTTTCTCAGGCGTCACCTTCCATTTTTTATTCTGAAACAGAGAGACATCGTACTCCGGCAGAGATTCAAAAAATCCGACCATATCGTCTATATCCGGAAAAACTTCAATTCTGGTCTTAACCATGTCCGCGATCTTCTTCAGATCCAGGTCCTTTTTGACGACCTTGCGGATTTCCGGAAGTGCGCGCTTATAGAAGGGTTCCGGATCCATCGCCTTGATGTACTCGCCGTTCATCCACCTCATCTTCTTCATGTCGAAGACCGCCGGCGACTTGCTGATTCTGTGATAGTCAAAGTTCTCAACCAGTTCCTGCAGGGAGAAAATTTCCCGGTCATCTTCCGGAGACCATCCCAGGAGCGCCACATAATTGACAATCGCCTCACTGACGAAGCCCGCGTCAAGCAGATCCTCAAAGGATGAATGGCCGCTTCTCTTGGAAAGCTTGTGATGTTCCTCATCGGTAATCAGCGGGCAGTGGACGTACGTCGGCACCTCCCAGCCAAATGCCTTGTAAAGCCTGTTGTATTTGGGTGCGGAGGAGAGGTACTCGTTGCCTCTGACAACATGTGTAATCCCCATCAGATGATCATCCACAACATTGGCAAAGTTATAAGTCGGGTACCCGTCAGACTTGATCAGAACCATGTCATCAAGTTCCTCATTCGGGACCTCAATGGTTCCGTATATTTCGTCCTCAAATTTCGTAGTACCCTCATTGGGTACATTTTGTCTGATGACATATGGCTTTCCCGCTTTCAGATTGGCTTCAATCTCCTCTTTTGACAGATGCAGGCAGTGTTTGTCATACATCATGATTTCCTTGCCGTCCACTTCCCTGCGAAGAGAATCCAGACGTTCCTGCGTACAGAAGCAGTAATATGCCTCCCCTTTCTCAATCAGCATCTTCGCATATTTCATGTAGATGCCTGCCTTGACGCGCTCGCTCTGAACATACGGGCCGACGGTGCCGGGATTATCCGGTCCTTCATCCGGGATGAGTCCCGTCTCCAGCATCGTCCGTTTGATGATGTCAACTGCGCCTTCCATTTCTCTGTTCTGATCCGTGTCCTCGATCCGGAGCATGAATGTTCCTCCGGCGTGTTTTGCGATCAGGTAGGAATAAAGCGCCGTTCTCAGGTTGCCAACATGCATCCTTCCGGTCGGGCTGGGTGCGAATCTTGTCTTCACGTTACTCATGATTGCTGCCTTTCTTCAATAGTTTACGATTTTTTCCGTTCGATAATCTGGCCGGATATATTCAGGGCAATCCCCATTTCCGCTATCAGGAACCAGAGCGAAGTACCGCCCGCGCTGACGAAGGGGAGGGTGATGCCGGTTGTCGGGATGATACTCAGCACGACCGCAATATTCAGCACAACCTGAATCGCCACGTGTGAAAAAATACCGACCACGATCAGAGCGCCCAGACGGTCCGGTGCGTTCAGCGCGATGAAAAACAACCTGTAAAGCAGGTAAATAAACAGCCCTGTCAGGATGAATGCCCCGACAAGCCCGAGTTCCTCACAGACAATTGCAAAGATCATGTCATTCTCCGCTTCCGGGAGAACGCCAAGCTTCTGCGCACTGTTTCCAAGACCCTTTCCGAAAAGTCCGCCGGAACCGATCGCATACAGTCCCTGCATCACCTGATAGCCGCCTTCCTTCTGATATTTCTCAGGATTGAGCCATGTCAGAATACGCCTGTATCGGAAACTTGTCGACGAGGCCGTCTGAAAAACACGTTTCAGAACCAGATAGACCGGGTACACGGCTGCAAGAGCTGCAAAGAACAATGCCACAAGTCCCCTTGGATGCGGATGCGCGACAATCACCATCACGAAACAGATTCCAAAGATAATGATGGCTGTGGACAAATTATCCGTAAATTTGTAGACAAGGAATGCGGTCAGAAGTCCGATTCCAAGTATTCTTGCCGGCGCCCGCTTGTACTTTCCAAAGTTTACTCCCATCATGGTAATCAGCAAAGGGATATACAAGATTACTGCCAGCTTCGCCACCTCAGATGGCTGAAACTGAATAAAGCCAAGGTCAATCCATCTGGTCGCACCATTCACGTTCTTTCCGATGAATCTTGTCGCTATGACAAGCAGGATCGATCCGGCAAACAATATGCCAGATCCTTTTGCAAGTCCATGATAATCAATCCTGCTGGCTGCAATCAGAATCACCATACCGCCGGCACAAATCAGGATCTGCTTCATAAAGGGGTGCCCCTTGACCTGCAGCATGCTGTACGCGGTCACAGAATACTGCATGACAAGGCCGAAGGCTGTCAGAAGAATGACAACAGCCAGCAGGTTGTAGTCAAAATAATCCGCTCCTGCCGCCTCATCTTTCCGGCTGCCTCCCAGCAGGCGAAACCGCCCCCGGACTGCCCTCACACCTTCTTGTCTATATGTCATTCTTCCTCCCGGGCAGCTGAATCTGCCGCACGCATTCGCTCATGGTGCTTCCTCAGTTTTCCCGCTCTTTCAGTCCCTGGCATTCATGTACGGGATCAGTCCGCCTGCTTCGATGATTTTCTGCATGAAAGGAGGAAACGCCTCTCCCTTCCAGGTCTCGTTTTTCGTATGATCCGTAATGGTGCCTTTGTCAAAGTCGACCGTCACATCATCTCCTGCCTCGATCGCCTTTGCCGCTTCCGGGCATTCCATGATCGGAAGGCCGATGTTGATCGCATTGCGGTAGAATATTCTTGCAAATGTCTCGGCAATGACACAGGAAACCCCTGCTGCCTTGATCGCGATCGGCGCATGCTCCCTTGAGGATCCGCAGCCAAAGTTCTTGTTTGCAACGATGATGTCCCCCGGCCTGACGCGGCTGACAAATGTTTTGTCAATATCCTCCATGCAATGTGCCGCAAGTTCCTTTGGATCCGACGAATTCAGGTACCGAGCCGGAATGATGACATCGGTATCGACATTATCTCCATATTTAAATACTCTGCCTTCTGCCTTCATCCTTCCACCTCCTCAGGAGAACTGATCTTCCCTGTCAGTGCACTCGCTGCCGCTACCGCAGGGCTCGCCAGATAGATTTCCGAATCCACAGCTCCCATCCTGCCGACAAAGTTCCGGTTTGTCGTCGATATGCAGCGCTCCCTTGCGGCCAGTATCCCCATATAGCCTCCGAGGCACGGTCCGCAGGTCGGTGTCGACACAACTGCCCCTGCCTCAATAAAGGTCTCGATCAGCCCTTCTCTCAGCGCATCCAGGTAAATCTGCTGCGTAGCAGGAATCACGATGCACCGCACATGGTCAGCAACCTTTTTCCCCTTCATGATCGATGCCGCAGCCCTCAAATCTGACAGCCTGCCATTTGTACATGAGCCGATGACAGACTGGTCGATCCGGACCTCCCCGACCTCGTCGATGGTCTTTGTGTTGGATGGCAGATGCGGGAAAGACACCGTCGGCCGGAGTGATGACAGATCAATCGTGTATTCCTCGTCATACACTGCATCCGGATCCGCCTCGTACACCTTCCAGGGCTTTCTGGAATGTTCTTTGATATATGCAAGCGTCTTGTCATCAACCGGGAAGATACCGTTCTTTCCGCCTGCCTCGATGGCCATGTTGCAGATCGTAAAGCGGTCATCCATCGTGAGGTTTGCAACACCGTCTCCGACAAACTCCATCGACTTGTAGCGTGCTCCGTCGACACCGATCATTCCGATAATGTGCAGAATGACATCTTTCCCGGACACATACTTCGGAAGCTTCCCAGTCAGATTGAACCGAAGCGCAGACGGAACCTTGAACCAGGCCTTTCCGGATGCCATGCCGGCTGCCATGTCTGTCGACCCTACGCCTGTCGAAAATGCGCCAAGCGCGCCGTACGTGCAGGTATGGGAATCCGCTCCGATCACAACATCTCCTGCTGTGACAAGTCCCTGCTCCGGCAGGAGCGCATGCTCGATTCCCATCTTACCAACATCATAATAATGACTGATCTCATGTCTGATGGCAAACTCCCGGACACACTTGCAGTGCTCTGCAGATTTTATATCCTTGTTGGGAATAAAGTGGTCCATGACAAGCGCAATTTTGTCCTTGTCAAATACGCGGTCATCCTTCAGACGGTCCATCTCTCCGATCGCAACCGGAGACGTAATATCATTGCCAAGTACAAGATCGAGCTTTGCCTCGATCAGCTGTCCCGCGTGGACTTCCGGAAGACCGGCTGCCTGCGCAAGTATCTTCTGAGTCATTGTCATTCCCATATTGATCCTCCATATGGCTGCTATACGAATTGCCCGAAGAACATTCCCATTTTAATCAAATCGTGGCAAGAATACAAGCCGCTCCATGCCCGCAGCATCTTCATAAAAAAACGGGGATCTCCCGTCCGGATACCCGGACAGGAAAATCTCCGTTTTCATCATCCTCATGCTGTCAGTGAACTGGTCCCGGCTTCTGATCAGTTGTTGATCAGCTTGTCCTCGTCCTTCCAGCTGTAAAGCTTGCGGATCTCCTCACCGACCTTTTCGCACTCCAGCTCCTGGTGATGTTTGCGGAGCGCCTTGAAGTGTACCTGACTGCCGGCTTCACTCATATCAAGCAGGAAGTCCTTCGCAAAGGAACCATCCTGGATACTCTTCAGAACATCCTTCATGGCCTTCTTCGTCTCGTCCGTCACGATCTTCGGGCCAACCATGTACCCGCCGTACTCAGCCGTATTGGAGACTGAATACCACATGCCGCCGAATCCGGACTGATAGATCAGATCGACGATGAGCTTCATCTCATGGATGCACTCAAAGTATGCGTTCCTCGGGTCATACCCTGCTTCCACAAGTGTTTCGAATCCTGCCTGCATCAGGGCCGTGACACCGCCGCACAGGACAGCCTGCTCGCCGAACAGGTCGGTTTCTGTCTCCGTCTTGAAGGTTGTCTCAAGAAGACCGGCTCTTGCTCCGCCGATTGCAAGACCATAGGCAAGTGCCAGATCCTGTGCCTTTCCGGTATAATCCTGCTGGACAGCGATCAGGCAGGGGGTTCCTCTTCCGGCCTGATATTCAGACCGGACCGTGTGTCCGGGAGCCTTCGGTGCGATCATCGTCACATCGACGTTCGCCGGCGGAACGATACAGCCATAGTGAATATTGAACCCGTGAGCAAACATCAGCATGTCGCCTTCCTTCAGGTTCGGTGCGATGTCCTTCTTGTACATAGCCGCCTGTTTCTCATCATTGATCAGGATCATGATGATATCTGCCCGCTTTGCTGCCTCAGCAGTCGTGTAGACCTCAAATCCCTGCTCCTCTGCCTTCTTCCAGGACTTGGAACCCTCATAAAGCCCGATGATGACCTTGCATCCGGAATCTCTCAGGTTCAATGCATGTGCATGTCCCTGGCTTCCATAACCGATAATTGCAATTGTCTTCCCGTCAAGCAGGGACAGATTGCAGTCTTCCTGATAGAAAATCTTCGCTCTTTCTGCCATGATAATTGCTCCTTTTTTCCTCGTTAGATACCTTCCGGTTTGCCCGGAAGATGGATATATATTTCAAGACAGCTGCCTGTCATGAAACCGCATGAAATGGCCGGTCAGAAAAACCTGACATCATCCGACCCTCTGGAAAGGCCGGTAAATCCGGTCCTTGCCAGCTCCAGAATCTCATATCCGCTCAGAAGCCGCAGAAACGCTTCCAGCTTGTCATGATTCCCTGTCAGCTCGACAATCAGAGAGTCCTGTCCGACATCGACAATCTTCCCCCTGAATACGTCAGACAGTGTAACAACACTCTGGCGCTGCTCCGGGCTGACCCGAATCTTCACAAGTACAAGTTCCCGTGTTACAGAATTGTCCGGATCCAGCACCTTCAGGTCAACGACATCGACCAGTTTTCTGAGCTGCTTGGTAATCTGCTCCAGGACATCATCGTCCCCCTCGGCCACGACTGTAATTCTTGAATACCTTGGATCTGCCGTCTCTCCGCCTGTGATGCTCTCTATGTTGTAGCCTCTCCTTGAAAATAGCCCTGAGACGCGCTGCGTGACGCCAGCTGTGTTGTCCACAAGAAGGGAAATGACCCTTTTCTTCACTTCTGTCATCCTCCTGAATTCTGACAATTTTCTGCATGATAACAAGTTCCATCCAGGTTGTCAATGCAGAAGCGGCGGATAAAAGAAGAAACTTCACAAAAAATCTGCAGATTCGCAGATTCTTTGTGAAGTTCCGTAATGACTCGAAATTATTTTCGGTGTCAGCCGAGCTGACTGACAATCGCCTGACTCACGGCCTGCGCCATATCATCACAGCGCCGGCTATAGAATGCCATGTCATCCTTGTCATCGATGAAGCAGGTCTCAAGCAGCCCGTAACTGATGCCCATCTCCTGAAACACCCTTGCATTCAGAAGGCCGGACGACCGCCAGACTGCCGGTCCGCAGACCGGAAGGCCAAGACCGTTCAGGGCTCCGATGATGCTGGAATCAATGGAAGTTGCGCTCTTCCTCGAATTGACGTACATGAAGGTGCCCTTCATATTTCCGTCTCCGTTGTAATCCTTTCCGGATGCTGCCGAAGCGTCAAAATGGACTTCCAGTACATAGTCATACTGCAGAAGGTCCGGCAGCCTTCCGTTGCTGCGGAGCGCATTGTACGCCTGGGCTCCATAGGTTCCCTTTCCTTCGATCCGGGACTGAAGAGTCTTCCCGCCTACTATCACTGCATTGAGAGTGTTCTTGACCTGCGTATAGCCGTCCAGGCTGGTATCCAGTATATCTACCTTCACTCTGCCGCTTGCCGACAGTGCTCTGTGGATTCTCGATCCGAAGTCTCGCGTAAAGGCCTGCTCCTGAATCCAGCTGCCTCCCCACTTTCCAAGCGCGCCGGAATCTCCCTGCCCATGACCGCAGATGATCAGAACGCTCGCTCTGCCTGTCGATGCCTTCGTTCCGGCTTTCCGCAGGTTCGATACAGAGGTGGAAGTACTGCCGGCCGCTCCCGCGATCTCCCCTGCACTCGCCCTCTTTGTCCGTACGCCGCGCGCGTTCACCTTCCAGCCGTCCGGCGTCACCGTGCTTCTGTACATATTGCCATCGGCGCCGAAGAAATAATACTTTTTCTTATACTTCACCCATCTGTTAACTGCCATCTTCCCGTTTTTCAGCAGATAGATATGCCTTCCATCTGCCGTATCGGCAAAGGTCCGCTTCAGCATCAGGCCGCTGACGCCGGCCTTTCTGGAGGTCGAAAAATAATACCAGCTGTCTCCTACCTGGCAGAGACCGCTCATCACGGAGCCGTCTGCTGAGAACCCGTACAGCCCGGCCTTCAGGACCTTCCTTAAACCAGCTGTATACATACGGCCTCTCACGCCGACTTTCCCTGTCGTCCGGAAATAGTGGTATTTACCATGGATCCGGATCCACCCGGTCCTGAGATATCCGCTTTTGTTGAAGTAATACGTATGTCCGTTGATCTGGGTCAATCCTGAAGCTCTGACTTTCTGACCAGTCTCCGCCTGTTCGGACGTATACCAGATTCTGCTGCCCCTCCGGTGCCAACCGTCAGCCGCAAGTGCACTGAACGTCATTAAAAAAGTCAGCAGCAGGACAAGTATCGCTGCCGCCGGCAGCCTTCTGAAACGGACCCTTTTCATAATCTCCTCCGGGAATTGTCTGATTCTCCGTTCCCCATGATGCCAAATGGATGGAACTTTGAAACTATTTCATTACAAATTATGACAAAACTGTTACAGCCATTATATGCACCTGTCACGGTTCCGTCAAGTCTGTAACGATTCCTCCCCGCTGCTGCCGGCCTCCTCTCATTCATCTGTCAGCTTCTCAACAAGCTGACGCAGCCAGTGTTTCATCTTTTCCTCCTCCGGCGGGCACCCCGGAAGACTCTTTTCGAAGCCGGATGTACAGCTGCCGATTCCGAGGCGCCCTCCTTTTCCCCGGAATCCTTGTCCGATGCAGATTCCCCTGAGCCGGTCGACAGGCACTCCTTCATCCTCCAGTTCTCTTAAAACGGGTACAAGTCTGCCATAGCAGGCCGAACAAGAGTCTACCTCATGGACAAGCTCGCTGACGCGAATCAGCCCTGCGGTCTTTGCCTCTGTCTGATTGTGTGCCGGGCCCTCCGGAGGACACTCCGCCTTCTCATAATAGCATGCCTCTCCTCTCTCTCCCCTCTTCTCTGTCAGAATCCGGACAGACGCCCGGGAAAGATCTGCCGTTCCCACCCCGCACTGTTCCGCAATCCGGATGTATGGGACTTCCGTCTCGTCCAAATGCATCAGCTGCAGACAATATGCATCATTGAGCACTGGATCTGCCGCTGCAAAAATACGGTTCTGAACAACAGGATTTCCGCCATCCTCGAATGTCAGGTCAGAACAGATACTGTCCGTCAGAATGAAATCCTGGTGTAAGCCTGCAGAGAGATGTCCGATTGGCTCAAACAGCCCGATCTGGTGGAACCGCCGTTTTTCCGGGTTCGGTATACATCCCTTCATGTTTTTGAGTGCACAGGTCATCCTTGTCTGACAGTGTCCCTTCATGACCGGAAGGTTGATCAGAAAGTCCGCAGAGAGCGGCTCTTCGCAGATCCGGATATTCATTCCGGCACAGTCCACAAGCCTGCTTTTGTCTTTCTGAAGGTCAACGAATGGAACTCCCAGACGTTTCAGCATCGTATCATACCCGCAGACAAGAAGTGCGTCGTCCGTTCTGTCCCCGACCCAGGAACCCTCGCAGACAGAAAGATTCCTGAATCCTGCCTCCTGAAGATAACGGATCACACCCTCCACAATCTCCGGATGAGTCGTCGCCCCCTCGCTGGCAGGGACCGGACCCAGAAGATTGGGCTTGAGGACAATTCTGGCCTCAAAAGACGCGCACTTTCCAAGAATCATGTCCTTCAGACCTGCCTGCATACAGATCTCGTATGCCATATTCCGGATCTGTTTGCCGTAGATGACGATGATGTCATGGTCTCTCATGAATACACGCTTTCCTTGATTACTTTTTCTTTCGGTGGATCAGATAGCTGACTGCAATGTAGATGACCAGGAGAATCGCCAGCACATACCCCACAAATCCGAGCGCCGGGATTCCAAACAGCTTCGGTTTCATATCCGTCGTGCACAGGATGCTGGAAGAGACCAGCAGCGCCATCACCCAGATTCCCAGATTAAAATGGCGTGACAGCCGTCCCAGAAGCTCCGTCAGCTCCTCAGATGTATGCAGATCCAGATTGATCCGGGTCTGTCCGCTCGAGTACTCCCTCAGAAGTTTTCCGAGCAGGGTCGGAAAATCCGCGAGGTTCTTTGCGGATTTGTAGAGATTCACAGAACTGTTGCGCAGCTCTTCCTTCCAGTTGATATGATCAAACACCTCCTGACGGAGCCTTGCCTGCGCAATCTTCACCATATTGACATCCGGACTCACCTGTGAAAGGACCCCTTCGATGTTGTTCAGCCCTCTTGCAAGCAGTGTCAGGCCATGCGGCATCTGAACCCCGTTCTGCTTCATGACATCCATCATGTCCCCCAGAAAGGATACAATGTTGATGTCCCCCAGGCCTTTTCTGCCGTAGGAACGCATCAGGCTGGATATCCCTGTATGAAGCTTCTGCTTGTCCGTCTTGCCCGAAAACTTTCCAATGGACAGCACTGCATCTTCAATCTTTCCATTGTCGTCTTCCGCAATCCCCTCGATGGCGAGTTGGATTGCCGTGCGGTCGTGCTCCGTCAGGCGGCCCATGAGCCCCATATCAATCCATACAATTTTCCCGTCCCTGATCAGAATGTTGCCTGGATGCGGATCGGCGTGAAAAAAGCCGTCCACCATGACCTGCCGGATCCAGTTGTCGATCAGCTTCTCCCCGATCTCATTCAGATCATACCCCAGAGCCTCCAGGGTGTTCTTATCCGTAATATCGCAGCCTTGGATGTACTCCATGACGAGAACCCGTTCCGTCGTATACTCGCGGTAGAGCTTCGGGACGGCAACAAACCGGACATCCTCGTTCAGACGGGCAAACTCCTCCATATTGGAAGCCTCTGCCTGGAAATCCATTTCCTCCTGTGTGACCTTCCACAGCTCATCCAGGACATCGTCCAGATCGACCGTTCCCTTCACGATGACATTCGGGACAAACTTCACGGCACGATGAAGGAGTCCGATATCCCGCTTCATCGTACTGTATATCCCCTCCCGCTGTACCTTGACGACAACATCTCCGCCCGTTGCGAGCACCGCCCGGTGAACCTGCGCTATGGATGCAGCGCCCAGCGGAACCTTCTCAACTTCTTTGAAATCTTCCCCGACAGGACGGCCATACGATTCCTCGATCACGCGGATCACTTCATCAAACGGCATCGCCGGCACATCCGATGTGAGCTTCATCAGCTCATCACAATATTCCCGGGGCAGGATATCCGAGCGCATGCTCATCAGCTGTCCGAGCTTGATGAAGGTCGGTCCCAGGTCTTCCAGAATCTCCCTCAGCTTGACCGGTGTCACGCCCCTGGAAATGCTGTGCGCATGAAGGACCCTTGTGATCTCCCGGAGCCTGCCCGCGTAGCTCTCACTGC
The DNA here is from genome assembly GCF_052118625.1 of Porcincola sp. LCP21S3_C12. Classification (NCBI taxonomy): domain Bacteria; kingdom Bacillati; phylum Bacillota; class Clostridia; order Lachnospirales; family Lachnospiraceae; genus Porcincola; species Porcincola sp. LCP21S3_C12. Next base: position 12,937 of record NZ_JBQKGW010000010.1, read on the forward strand.
CCGAGTCAGACTGCGGATTTTTCCCGATTGCATCTTCATTGATACTCCCGTCGGCATACACCGTCCTGTGGCGCTCTGATTCCTTCTCCTGGTAGGACGCAATCCGTTCTGTATGAAACTGCTGCTGTTTTTTCTCTGGCCCTGCACTCACTGGTTTTCTCCTGTATCCGCCACATCACCCGAAAAACGAAACCCCGTCAGACAGCTGACGGGGCAGTATTCTTACAGATTCTCATCCTGCTGCTTGTCATCGGCATCTACCTCGGCAAGCCTCTTTTTCAACTCTTTCAGGTCATCTTCTGAAAGGTTCTTCAGGATGGAGGAAACATCCGCGCCGGCATCCTTCTGTTCCTTCTGGTGAAGCCTTTGATCCAGATTATGCTTCAGCTCCTCATTGAGTGTCTTCCCCTGTTCCACAGTAATTTCACCCTTTTTGATCATGTCTTTCAGCAGCTGGTCCGCTTTCTCGGTTCCCTCCGCCGCCGCTCCGACACCTGCAAGAAATGCTTTTTTCATCAGATCAACAATATCCGCCATTCTGTACTCCTTTCCGGGTTTCCCCTCAGTGCAGCACGCCAATCCATCTCAGTCCTTTCGGCAGAAATATGACAAGTCCCGCCGCCGCCGCACAGATCGCAGCAGTCAGAACCGCTCCGGCTGCCGTATCCTTTGCCTTTTTTGCCAGAGGCTTCCGCTCCTCCGTCACCAGATCAACGACAGCCTCCACAGCCGTGTTGACCAGCTCCAGAGCAAGCACGAGGCCGAAGAGCGCCAGGCATATGCACCACTCCAGCGGGCTGATTTTCAAGAACACGCCGAAGAAAATGACCAGTCCTGTGATGGTCAGATGGATCTTGATATTCCTCTCCTCCCGGATACAGGTTCCAATCCCCTGAAATGCATATCCGAAGCTCCTGGCCAGCGAGCTTCTGTTCACCTTCGACATTCTCAGCCTCCATCCACCCTTCTGCGTCCGGCAGCCTAGTCCAGATATTCCCGCATCGGACGGTTTTTCTGCTTCAGCTTTCTGAGCGCCTTTGCCTCAATCTGACGGATCCGCTCTCTTGTAACATTCATCTTTTTTCCGACTTCCTCAAGCGTGCAGGGATGATCCCCCTTGAGTCCGTACCGATATTCCAGCACCTCCTGTTCGCGGGGTGACAGCTCCGCCAGAATCTTCCGGATCTGTTCATTCATCATCGACTGGGCGGCTTCATCCGCCGGCACAGGGGTGGAATCATCCCTGATGAAATCCCCCAGGCTGGAATCGTCCTCGTCGCCGACCGGCGACTCCATGGAGACCGGCTCACGCGAAATTTTCTGGATCTCGCGCACCCTGTCCGGTGTCATATGGATCTCCTCCGCGATTTCGTCTGTCGTCGGATCTCTCCCCAGTTTCTGGACCAGTTCCCTGGATGCCCGGTTCACCTTATTGATGTTCTCCACCATATGCACCGGAATCCGGATGGTTCTTCCCTGATCCGCGATGGCTCTTGAAATCGACTGTCTGATCCACCAGGTCGCATAGGTGGAGAACCGGAAGCCCTTGCGATAATCGTACTTCTCAACTGCCCGGATCAGTCCCAGGTTGCCCTCCTGGATCAGATCCATAAGGGACATCCCATGTCCGGTATAGTGCTTGGCAATCGAAACAACAAGCCTCAGGTTTGCTTCCTCAAGTTCCCTTTTTGCGGACTCATCTCCCTGCTCTACCCTTTTGGCAAGTTCTGTCTCCTGGTCCGGACTCAGGAGCGGGACCTTCCCGATTTCCTTCAGATACATGTGAATCGGGTCGGACACGCCGGAGCCCGAAGCCTCCGGCGAAACGTCGGGATCTCCTTCCGCCCCGTCTGAAGGAAACTCATCTTCACCATCTGCATCCACCGTCCCGTCTTCATCATCAAACGAATCAATTTCGTCTGTCGTCGGAAGAAGGACGTCAACTCCTTTTCCGGACAGATATTCCACGACGGCTGATAGTTCCACTTCAGACGGCTTGAGATCTGAGAAAAAATTCTGTACCTCCGTATACTCCAGCGCGTCATCTTCATTCTTTGCTGCGGAGATCAGCTCCTTTGCTCTTTTGCGAAGAGTCTCCTTCCTCTTTTCAACAGACGGGTCTTTCTGTTTTCTGACTTCCCCCATACCTGATTTCTCCTGCACTGTGTCTATATGACATCCGGTTTGAGATACGCCTCTCTCATATAATTCACAAGAACATGTTTCAATATGCTTCCAATCTTATCAGATATGCACAATCAGTTCAATATATTTTCTCCGTCTGTGTGCCTGGGTCTTCTCAGATATAGTACATGTCGTCCGCATTGACATGATGCTCACTGTAATAGGCAATCAGGTCTGCCAGGGTCTCCTCTTCCAGAATATTGTCAAATGCCTCATTCAGTCTTTCAATCACACAGACCTGGACCGTCTGCGCAATCCCGTCATCCAGCGACTTCTCCGGCTCAATGTGGTACGCGCCGTCAAGCGCATGTAATATCTCCGCAACTGTAATTTCAGATGGATCCTTTGCAAGATAATATCCGCCCTGTGATCCCTTGACGCTCTGGATGATCCCGGCTCTTCTGAGGCTTGCGAATATCTGTTCCAGATACTGTGAGGAAATCCGGTTTCTCTCAGCGATGCTGGAAAGCGATATCCGTCCATTCTCAGAATTCATGCCCAGGTCGATCAGTGCCCTGAGTCCGTATCTGCTTTTCCTGGATAAAATCACGTTTCTGCCCTCATAGTCAAACAAAAGTCCCTGCTCATAGTATACGCCATGATCAGGGACTTATAAACAACGATTATCAGATTACTTATCAATCACTGCTGAAAGAGCGGAGTTGAATAATAGCGGTCTCCGGAATCCGGAAGAAGTGCTACGATCGTCTTGCCCTTGTTCTCCGGGCGCTGCGCAATCCTGATGGCTGCATCCAGTGCTGCGCCGGAAGAAATGCCGACCAGAACGCCTTCCTTTCTTGCGACAAGCTTGCTGCGCTCAAATGCCGCGTCATTCTCGACTGTCAGAATTTCGTCATAGATCTTCGTGTTCAGCGTATCCGGTACAAAACCAGCTCCGATTCCCTGGATTTTGTGCGGTCCGCCCTTTCCCTGAGAAAGGACCGGGGACCCTGCCGGCTCCACAGCGATCACCTTGACGTCAGGATTCTGGCTCTTGAGATACTCGCCGACACCTGTCAGGGTTCCGCCTGTTCCGATTCCTGCCACAAAGAAGTCGACCTTTCCATCCGCGTCATTCCAGATCTCCGGACCAGTTGTTGCTCTGTGCGCAGCCGGGTTTGCCGGGTTTGTGAACTGCCCCGGGATGTAGCTTCCCGGAATCTCCTTTGCCAGCTCATCCGCCTTCGCAATGGCACCCTTCATTCCTTTTGATCCTTCTGTCAGGACAATTTCTGCGCCATATGCCTTCAGAATATTTCTTCTCTCAACACTCATCGTCTCCGGCATGGTAAGGATGATTCTGTATCCCTTTGCCGCTGCGATCGAAGCCAGTCCGATTCCGGTATTGCCCGAAGTCGGCTCGATGATGACAGAGCCCTTCTTCAACAGTCCCTTCTTCTCAGCATCCTCAATCATCGCCTTTGCAATACGATCCTTGACTGAGCCAGCCGGGTTAAAATATTCAAGTTTCGCCAGAATCTTTGCCTCAAGGCCAAGTTCCTTCTCGATATTGACAAACTCCACAAGCGGTGTGTTTCCGATCAGTTCCAGTGTTCCCTGATAAACCTTTCCCATCTCTGATGCCTCCATATTTGCTGCAAGTCTATGTTATCTGCTGGTTTTCTGTTTCATTGACCGCATTATATATCGGATAATATATATATGTCAAGTATGTTTTATTGATTTTGTCGGAATTCCTCCAGAAAAGAATGTCTGACGCCATTTCTGTCCTTGTAGCCAATCACTGCATTCAGGCTGACATTCTCAACGCTTCTGAAAAGATTCGCCTCGATCACAGGATCCTGCCGGGCCAGGTCTGCAATCAGCTGTTTGACATCATCCCGCTTGGATCCGCGCGCGCCGCCGCAGCTCAGGCAGTTTTCCGTGAAGCGGCAGGCACACTGAATGAAGTTCAGTTCATTTGCATCCCTCCAGGCTTTGATATCCTTTTCTCTGATCAGATAAAGCGGACGAATCAGCTCCATTCCTTCAAAATGCTGACTTTTCAGCCTTGGCATCATCGTCTCGACTTTTCCGGCGTACAGCATACCCATCAGGATTGTCTCAATGACGTCATCGTAATGATGTCCAAGCGCAATCTTGTTGCAGCCAAGCTCCTTTGCATGGCTGTAGAGGTATCCGCGTCTCATTCTCGCGCAGAGATAACAAGGGTTCCGGTCAATTTCCGCGACGGTATCGAAAATCTCCGTATTGAAAACGGTCAGGTCAACGCCCAGTATTTTCGCATTGTCTTTAATAATCTGCCAGTTATCTTCATTGTAGCCAGGATTCATGCACAGAAACACCAGGTCAAACCGGACAGGCCCATGCCTCTGCAGTTCCTGGAGCAGCTTCGCCATCAGGAAGGAATCCTTCCCCCCGGATATACAGCAGGCAATCCGGTCTCCTTCCTGTATCAGCTGGTAGTCTTTGACAGCCTTTGTAAAGGGTGACCACACCGTTTTTCTGAATCTCTTGATGATGCTTCTCTCGATTGCGGCCGTCTTCTCCGAGCGCTTCTCGGCCTGATCCTCCTCCATGAACCGCTGAAGGCTCAGTCGAAGATAAGCTCTCCAGCCGCCATCCAGGTTTGCCGCATCGATGCCATGATCCTGAAGCAGACTGACAATATCTCTGCTGTGGTCACCCGTATGGCACATAACCAGATAGCTCTTTTCTCTCTCAAGTCTCGATATACTGCCCTCCGGATCCGATTCAAACTGCCTCTGCGGAATCGAGACCGCTCCCGGATAGCTGCTCCGAAGAAACTCCTCCTCGCTCCGCACGTCCAGCATCACCCATTTCCCGCCCGGGGTGATCAGCTTCTCTGCCTGTTCGATTGTGAATGACTTCATATTTCCTGCTCTGCCCTTCTTTTCTTTTATCTGTCTACCCTGCTCAGCCTTCTGATTATTTGTACTTTCTGTACTTCGCCACCGAGCCAAAGTAGGCTCCATGAATAAAAATCAGGCGGAGAACCTCTTTGTCCCCGCCTGATGTATACTGCCCTCAGCCCTGAATACACTATATCCCCGGCTGGATGATCCCCTCGGCATATCGGCTCCTGTCTGATCTCAGGCTCCGCTTCAGGTTTCCTGCTGACTGTCCGTGTCAGGAGTCAGCTGGCCGGCCTCAATCCCGGCAGCTTTGCCCCTTACTGCATCTGCAGACAACCCAGACTCGCTGACCGGTGTGTTCCTGGCATCCTCCGGCAGCTTGATGGAAACCGGAGTATCAAAGTCGTAATCCGCCGATGCCTTCAATGTATTCACTGCAACAGAAAGCTGTGGCGGCTCTGATGTGGAACCTGTGTATCCCGCATTGATGAGAGACTCTATCCAGCTGACCAGCCCGGAAAAATCGCTCCCGCTCAGATCCATCTCCATATGGACCGGAAGGAAAGTCTCTGTATTGTAGTCCTCCTTCGTGACGACAGACAGCGACTTCAGGATGGTCTCCGAAATCTGACGCTTCTGGCCGTCCAGGTCATCACCGGATGCATGTGAAAGGTCGGAATTCATTACATCCGAAAACATCCCGGATAAGAGGCTGCCGCTGATCGTGGACGTCATCTCGTAGCACTCCTGGTTATCGACCGTCGCCGCCTCAGGGGCCAGCGTTGTCACTCTCTCGACCTCATCGATGAGTGCCTGCGCATCCAGGCCCTGTTCCTTGAGCTTGCTGTAATCGCCTGATTTCGATGCCGTCAGTGCCTCCTGAATCATCTGCATCTGATTCTTGTCAACTCTCGATGCCTCCCAGCTTCCGCCGTTCCCGGTATCGAGATTCGCATAGATCACTCCACTTCCGTCATCGTCCGTCACAAAATACTGTGACAACTTTGCGTCGACAGTATTTCCCAGTGCAGTCCCCTTCACATTCCCTTCCATCTCCATCTGGAAAGGTTCCATTGTATATGAAATCGTCAGATCTGCGCTGCCGTTTAAGGATGCCTTTGTGGCAGTTGAAGAATCCGCCCCAATCTGAAGGGCAGCATCTGCTTCCATCTGCATCGCGATCACCGCACTGTTTTTCGCTGCCTGCGCCTCCCGGCTTCTCGTGTGCAGTTCCTGCACGGTCATGGCAGAGTCAAATCCGGAAAGCATCATGGCCGCAGCCGCCGTTCCGGAAATAAATCCTAATACAATATGCTTCCTCATGTTATTCTCCAAATGAAATCTACCGTGAATTACGTCCCTCTTTCTATCACATATGAGCAACCTTGTCAAAAACATCCGTGATGGCCTGATCCGGCGCAGGGGTCAGAAGACTGACTACCACATTGACAAGGCAGGAAATCAAAAATGCCGGAAGAAGCTCGTAGATGTCAAATCCGCCGCCCAGCGGACGTACGAAGAATTTCCAGACAAAAACCATGGCTCCTCCTGCTGCCATCCCGCAGATCGCGCCCTGCTTGTTGGACCGCCTCCAGTACAGGGACAGCAGCACAGCAGGTCCGAATGCTGCACCGAATCCCGCCCAGGCAAAACTGACAATCCTGAATACAGAATTGTTTGGATTCCATGCCAGCACAATTCCAATCGCGGCGATGATGCCAAGCGTCAGTCTCGCAATCAGCATCTCACTCTTTGCGTTCATCCTCCGGTTCAAAAACCCGCTGACGATATCCTTCGATACAGAGGAGGAAGCTGCCAGAAGCTGCGAATCCGAGGTAGACATGGTCGATGCGATGATCCCGGATAAAATCACACCTGCAACGAGCGCCGGTCCGAATCCAAATTCACTGAGCCTGTGAGCAATCCGTACAATGACGGTCTCCGCCGCACTTGAATCCGAAAGAATCTCGATTTTGCCTGTTCTGCTCATCCCAAGACCGATGATTCCAATCAGGATCGCTGCCCCCATCGCAATGACAACCCACACACTTGCGATTCTTCGCGACAGCTTCAGCTTTTTCTCATCTCTGATGGCCATAAACCGCAGAAGGATATGCGGCATTCCAAAATATCCAAGTCCCCATGCCAGCGTGGAAACGATCGTAAGGACAGAGTATGAACCAGATGTTCCCGGTGCCCAGAAGTTCCTGGCATCCGGAATATGACTTCGAAGGAGGGAAAGATGTCCGCTCAGCTGTTCTGCGTTGGATACAACTGCAGCCCATCCTCCTGCCTGACTGATTCCAAATACAAGAACGACGATCAGTGCAATGGTCATAATGATGCTCTGCACGAGATCCGTCAGGCTGGCTGCCAGAAAGCCGCCTGTCATCGTATATCCGATGACAATCAGAGCACCAATCATCATGCTGGCATGGTAATCAACTGAAAACAGGGAAGCAAACAGTTTCCCGATCGCAGCAAACCCGGATGCCGTGTATGGAATAAAGAAGATCACGATGATGAGAGCAGATATCAGCGTCAGAATCTTCTTTCTGTCCCCATACCGGTTGGAAAAGTATTCCGGCACGGTGATCGCATCCCCTGCTTCAACTGTATAGTTGCGAAATCTCCTTGCAACAAACAGCCAGTTCAGATAGGTACCTGCAGCAAGGCCAATCGCAGTCCAGAAGGGTTCCGCCAAACCCGATAGATAGGCAAGTCCCGGAAGACCCATCAGCAGCCAGCTTGACATATCCGACGCTTCTGCACTCATTGCCGTCACCAGCGGGCCAAGCTGTCTTCCGCCCAGATAAAAATCCCCGACGCTGCTATTTTTTTTCGAGGTGATAAACCCGATCAGCAGCATCCCAACCAGGTATGCGATGATTGCAATGATGATTCCAGCCTGTGATGATAATGAACTCATGCTTCCCCTCTCCTTGCCGGCTATTCAGCCCTCTGTATGCACAGGCTCATACGCTTTCTTATGCTGCTGCTTTATCAAGTTATCACAGCAAAATATGAGCCCCGGTATTGAGCGGATTATAGCACACCAGCTGTCTTTTTCAAATATGTATTGTAAATGCAGGAATATGAAAGAACATTTTTCGAGCAGATTGATATTTTGAAAATATTTTTGAAAGAAAAACCGCCGCATCTCTGCGGCGGTCTGTTTCCTGAATGACTGAAAAATCTGATCAGCAGGAGGTCTCTCTCACTTTGCATAATCCACAACACGGGATTCACGAATAAGACTGACCTTCACCTGTCCCGGATACTCCAATTCGGATTCGATCTGCTTTGCTATGTCCCTGGCAAGGAACGTCATATCTGCATCGCTGACCTGATCCGGAACAACCATGATACGAATTTCTCTTCCGGCCTGAATGGCAAATGACTTCTCAACTCCCTTGAAGCTGTTCGCAATATCTTCCAGTTGCTTTAGTCTGTTGGTGTATGTTTCGAGGGTTTCCCTTCTTGCCCCTGGGCGCGCTGCAGAAATTGTATCTGCAGCCTGCACAATACAGGCAATCAGAGATTCCGGTTCTACGTCGCCATGGTGAGACTCCACAGCGTTGATGACGATCTGATTCTCCTTGTACTTCCGGCAGAGATCAGCACCGATCTGCACATGTGTTCCTTCCACCTCGTGATCGATGGACTTTCCAATATCATGCAGCAGCCCGGCTCTCTTTGCAAGCCGGACATCGACCCCAATCTCAGAAGCGAGCAGCCCTGAAAGATGCGCCACCTCAATGGAATGTTTCAGCGCATTCTGGCCGTAGCTGGTTCTGAACTTCATCCTTCCAAGCAGCTTTACCAGCTCCGGATGGATTCCGTGTACACCCACCTCGAGGCAGGCCTCATCGCCGGCTTCACGGATTTCGTTCTCTACTTCCTTCTTTGCCTTCTCAACTGTCTCCTCGATCCTGGCCGGATGAATCCGTCCGTCCACGATCAGTTTTTCGAGCGCAATCCTTGCCACCTCACGGCGGATCGGGTCAAAACTCGAGAGGACAACAGCCTCCGGAGTATCGTCAATAATCAGGTCCACACCGGTCAACGTCTCAATTGCCCGGATATTGCGGCCTTCCCGGCCGATAATACGGCCCTTCATCTCATCGTTCGGCAGCTGTACAACTGAAATAGCTGCCTCCGCGACCGTGTCTGCTGCACAGCGCTGAATCGCCTGGACGACATACTCCTTGGCCTTTCTGGCCGCGTCCTCTTTCGTCTGGTTGATCAGCTCTTTGTAAAGCTTTGCAGCGTCCGTCTTTGCTTCGTCTTCAACAGATTTTAAAAGATATTCTTTTGCCTGGTCGGAGGTCAAACCCGAAATTCGCTCGAGTTCCTGCTGTCTCTGCCCGAGCAGCTTGTCTGCTGCGGACTGCTTCTTCTTCAGCTCTTCCTCTCTTGCTGCCACACTGCTTTCGCGACGCTCCAGAGCTTCTGTCTTCTTGTCAGCGGCCTCATCTTTCGCCATGACCCGCTTTTCAAGACGCTGCACCTCGGCGCGGCGATCTCTTGCTTCTCTCTCGGACTCATTCTTAATCCGGAGAGACTCTTCCTTCGCTTCGACAAGGGCTTCACGTTTCTTCGTCTCTGAGAGCTTCAGCGCATCATCAACAATCTTTCTTGCCTTCTCTTCCGCATTGCCAATGGTCGCCTTGTCTGCTTCCTCGCGACGACGGATTACGGTTTTTGAAGTCAGAGGGACTGCGATTGCCAGTGTGATTGCAACAGCGATTAAAACAGCTAACGCAATCGGCACAGGAGCACCTCCTTACAATATTTAGTTGTCATGTAACTACAACTTTTATTATTGTACTTTTTTTCACAGGCTGTGTCAAGCTGGCGGAAATTCCCGGTCTGGGCTTCTGCGCAGTCAGTAATCCTGCACAAATCACGACTCCGTACAAGCCTTCTGATTACTCAGATTGCCTCCTGCCAGGATCAATCCTGCTCCTGAAGCTCCCGCAGCACACGTCTGATGTCCGCAGCTTCAAATCCCTTCCGCATCAGGCAGCCTGTCAGTTTCTGCTGCTCCTCCCAGGATGCATGTGCCGCATCATATCCCCTTTTCTGAACGAGCTTTCGAATCGCCTCAAGGTCTGCTGATTCCCCCAGAAACGGGTCACCCTCCTGATTCTCCTGTCCGACAGCAGAATATGCCTCACGGATCACATCTGAGTCCACCCCTCTTTTCTCGAGCTCCAGTATGATCACTTTTCTGCTTTTTCTTCCTGACTGCTGGCGAATGAAATTTTCTGCATACCGTCTGTCATCTGTATAGTGGTAGGAAGCCACGTATTCAAGCGCTTTTTCTGCGATCTCCTCCGGGTATCCGTCATGTCTGAGCCTGTCACGGAGCTGTCGGACCGTTCTGTCAGAGGTTTTCAGAAGATTCATGCACCTGAGCTTTGCTCTTCTGACCAGCACATCGTCATGGATCTCTGCCAGAACTTCTTCCGGAATCTCCTCTCCCTCACGGATATGGTATTTTCTGAGCTCGCCTGCGTAGAGTACAAACGAGCTTCCGTCCTCAAGCACAATCTTTCTTTTTCGATCTGTCACCCTGAGGATTTCCGCCGCAATCATCCGCCTTCTCCGCTCCCCGTACACTTCTCCCTGATCTCCGGCTCATCCCATTCATGATGGTATCTCTCCGGAAATGTTCCGTTTCTCACTCGCTGTCAGATGATCCCTCTTCCATCCGGAACGCGTCCGGCTCTTCTGAAGGCGCCGGAGTTTGTGCATCACTCTGTGTCTTCTGTTCACCCTGATCGCCTCCGTCCGGATCGATCCCATAATGGACACGGACCTTATGGGAGATCTCTTCCATCAGCTCCGGATGATCTGCAAGGAACTGCTTTGCGTTCTCGCGTCCCTGTCCGATTTTGTTTCCTTCATAGGCATACCAGGCGCCGCTCTTAGCCACAATCCCGACATTCGCGGCAAGGTCCAGAACATCTCCCTCTCTGGATATGCCCTTTCCAAACATGATATCAAACTCCGCTTCCTTGAACGGCGGAGCAATCTTGTTTTTCACAACCTTGATCCTGGTACGGTTTCCAATCACATCCCCCTGCTGACGAATCGCCTCGATCCGTCTGACGTCCAGCCGTATGGAAGAGTAGAACTTCAGTGCCCGGCCGCCTGTCGTTGTTTCCGGGTTCCCGAACATCACGCCAACCTTCTCCCGGAGCTGGTTGATAAAGATCACAATGCAGTTGGACTTGCTGATCACACCTGTCAGCTTGCGAAGCGCCTGGCTCATCAGCCTGGCCTGAAGCCCGACATGGGAGTCCCCCATATCCCCATCGATCTCCGCCTTCGGAACCAGTGCCGCAACCGAGTCAACAATAATAATGTCGACGGCTCCGCTGCGGACCATTGTCTCGCAGATCTCAAGTGCCTGCTCCCCGTTGTCCGGCTGAGAAATATACAGATTATCAATATCCACTCCGATGTTCTTCGCATAGACCGGATCCAGCGCATGTTCGGCATCAATAAAGCCGGCAATGCCGCCTCTCTTCTGCACTTCTGCCACCATATGAAGCGCGACTGTCGTCTTTCCGGATGACTCCGGACCGTAGATCTCAACAATTCTTCCTCTCGGAATTCCGCCATGCCCCAGCGCAATATCCAGGCTGAGGGATCCCGTCGGGACGGTTTCAACATTCATATTCGTGCCGCTGTCCCCAAGCCGCATGACGGAACCCTTTCCGTATGCCTTCTCGATCTGGGACAGAGCTGCGTCCAGCGCTTTCATCTTCTCCGCATTCACACCGCCTGCTTCAGCTGCCGATGCGGTATTTTTCAATGCCTTTGCCATATCTTTCTCCTGTACTCAGTCAGTCTTTGTTTTTCGAACTAATGTTCGGTCTTAATATTACAGAGAAACGTCACCCCTGTCAAGTCGTAATATCAGTGTCCTGGAGTTTCCATGAATTCTGAAGTCGATTGATTTGAAAGAATCGTATACAGAGCTGCAAAAAAGAAACGGAGATAACAGAACTGTCATCTCCGTTTATATCGGATATTGCGAGGCATGTCAATCTCAAAAAGATCAGTCTTCACCGTCATCAGACGGGCTTCCCTCTTCAGACGTCACTGTCTGATTGCCGGAACCTGTTCCAACTGGTTCTGCGGCAGCTTCTGCGCCTGTCTCCTGCCCGGCAGCGGCCGCCTGGATCTGCGCTTCCAGAGATGAAAGTGCTGCCTCCCTTGCCGGCTGATACTGGGCATCTTCCTGTTCCCAGACCGTATAAGCCTCATCCCCGCGGTGATCCGTAAACTGATAGTGCTGCGTCAGATAGTCCAGCAGATAATCCGTGTACTTCACAGCCCCAAGCAGATTGGTATGATGCGCATCATAATAATCCGTAGAAAAATCAATTCCGAGCTTTTCCTGATCCTTATTTGCATTCAGGAACGGAACATTGTACTCCTGCGCGATTGCTGTAACTGCATTCAGTTCTCCCATATCATCCTGCGTATAGACGTACGGTGACGCAACAAGTACAACCTCCTGCCCAATCTTTCTGCAATAGCTGAGCAGTTCCCGGAGCGCATTCTCTCCCCCTTGTGCCAGTTTTGTCTGATAGTGCTCGTCATACGGGATCGCACTCTGAGGCACAACCCGGTCCTTTATCGCATACCCCATAAACTGACTTGCATCGATAGCGGAAAAATCTCTCTTGCCACCCTTGATCACCCGCTTCCAGTTAGAGGTGTCAAATAGCCGCCAGTAATTCTCATGATTCATGATCAATGTCAGATAATACGGCAGCTGATCAGATGAAAAGCGTATTCCTGTCATCTTATTATAATGATTCAGGATTTCCCATCTCTTGAACGGACTCGCATAGTTCTTGATATAACGATACATGTCGGTTGTCATGCCGTTCATGGACCGCGAGCCAAGAAACCCTCTCACCTCGATCAGGACAACCTCCGGTTTCTGATGTTTTAGCAGATCCTTCAGCGAGAAAATGGTATTTTCCCCCACAGCCCCGGCAATTCCATATGCATAGGAAGAGATTCCGTGCTTTTCCCATGCTTCCATAGGATTATAATAGCGGTATACCGTGCTTGCACCGATCACAACCGCGTCAACCGTATTCTCCGGAAGGGTTTCGTACTCATACAGCCGGTAGGACTTCGGACGGTCATAAAGCAGAGTCAGAAACTGAAAGATCAGAGCCGTCACAACCAGAAAAACAACAATCTTCACCAGCTGCGGCGCCGTGACCGGTTTTCTTCTGTTTTGTGTCACTTCTTTCATTCTCAAATGACCTTATCTCCCTCAAGCAGTTCTGCCGCGAGCTTCTTCCTCTGAAGCTTTCCGTTGAATGACCGCGGTATCTGATGGCAGACGACAATCTTCTGGGGAATCTTGTCCGGATCCACACGTCTGCGCAGATACTGCATCATCGCCTTGTGGTCGAATGTTTCCTCATCCGTATCCACGACCAGAATCGGAACCTCTCCTGAAACCTTGTCCGGCTTTGCAATGCAGGCACAGTCCAGAATCCCCGGGTAGTCTGCTGCCACCTCCTCTATTTCGTCAGGCGCAATCTTGATCCCCCGGAAATTGATGACATCGTCAGCTCTTCCGAGGACATAGACATATCCCTTGTCATCGATATATCCCTCGTCCTTTGAGAAGATATACCCATCCTTCATAACGCTTTCTGTCAGTTCCTTCTGCTTCCAGTAGCCCTTCATATTCATGGCGCCTCTGGTCGCAATCAGTCCTGTGTGCTTTTCATCAGAATGAATGATTTCGTGGTTTGCATTCGTCACGAAGAACTGCGCGTTCACAGCCGGTTTGCCGATGCAATGCTTCCTGTCTTCATTCCCGGAAAAATCCAGAAAACAGCTTCTCCCGGACTCTGTAGAGCCATAACAATTGTAAAGTCGTGTCCCTGGAAATGTTGCTCTCAAATTTTCCTTGATCTCGTCATTCAGGTAAGCAGTCCCGACCTGCACATAGTCCAGCTGGCCGGCAAACTCCGAGAATCTTCCTCTTGAAAGCTTGAGGAGTACCGATGCCGCAGTTGGTGAAAGATCAATCGCCGTCGCATGATAATCCCTCATCAGTTCATAGATTCTGCGCACCTGTGTCACACCGCGGACAAGAAGCGCTGCTCCATGTTTGGAATAAATCGCATAGAGTGTACGAATCGCATGGGCATGGCTGAGCGGCAGGGGGATCAGCTCCCTGTTTCCATCGCGCATATGAACCCCTTCCGCAACATTCTGTGCAAGCGCAACATCATTCGCATGAGTCAGTTCCACACCCTTTGACTTTCCAGTCGTCCCGGTTGTGAAAAGAATCTCGGCAGTTTCTTCTCCGGTCGGCACATGGTACACAGCGTCCCTTACCGGTTCACCTTCTGACAGTTCCTCATAAGAGGCCGTTATTCTGTTCAGGTCCTCCGAAGCAGGCTTTCGGTCTGATACAAACAATACCGGATCCGTCTCCTGATAGATACTGAGAATCCGCTCATCTGCTGCATCATCCTCTACAGGAACAAAAATTGCACCGATCAGCCAGCAGGCGATTTCAAGTGACAGGTAATGTGCCTTTCCATCATACGAAGCAATGACGCATCTTCCGAGATCTGCTCCTTTTGCGCGAAGGAACGCCGCTGCTCCCTCTGCATCTCTCATCATCTGCCCATAGGTATGCTCTCCGTCTGCATCAACAATGCAGAGTGCATCCGAAGAATTCTTCGCAGCTTCCCTGAAAATCGACAACACTGAAGTAAACACCGTACACCTCCATCCGTTACTTGCTTAAAAGCCCATATAAATAAAGGACGCTGCATTGTATCCCGGGCCGTACTTTCCACACAGAATGACAAAGAAAAAGAGGAAAAGATAGATGCTCCACCGGAAAACAAGATTCCTTCCGGCCAGATGCGCCCTGATCTGCCATCCCCGCTCCTTCATTACCGAAGTCAGGAACAGAAGAAAAAGCCCTGCAAAACCGATCAAAAACTCCATTTTCCCCAGCCCATAAGTGAAGACTGTATGCCGAAACACACCAAGACCAGGACTCGTCAGCATTTTTTTCAAAATCACCGCAGCCGCCCCAAGAGAAGGCGCCTTCACAAACGTTCTCGGAATAATCCCACACAGGAGGAATGTTCTGAGAATCCGGAAAACATGAAACTCAGGGGAATCCGGATCAAAGTGAAGCACCTTCAGCATCTTCGGATACACTGGCTTCAGAATGACACTCAGAATGATGATCCCGCCCTGCCAGGCTCCCCAGAGCATGTAATTCCAGCCCGTCCCATGCCAGAGCCCCGTTGCAATCCAGACGAGGATCAATGCGCAGACCGTCGTCGTATTCTGTCCTGCAACAGCGCCAAATTTTTTCCGCATGGCTCTCGAAAACTTCTTCACGAATCCGGAGATCGATACAGGCATATACAGATAATCGCGAAACCAGGCGCCGAGTGTAATATGCCATCTTCTCCAGAAATCATCAACGCTCGTTGCAAAGTAGGGCTGCCGGAAATTCTGTTCAATCTCAATTCCGAAGATCTGCGACATTCCTCTGGCAATGTCAACACAGCCAGAAAAATCTGTATACAACTGCACCGCATACAGGAACATCGTAAAAAGCAGCAGGCTGCCTGACGCATTCTGATAATTTGCCAGAACATTCGTCACGAACGGGCCGAACCGGTCCGCAATCACGAGCTTCTGAAAGACTCCCCATAAGGCGAGCTGTACGCCAAAGCACACTCTCCTGTAATCGAAGTAGTGAAGCTCTCTGAACTGAAAGCCCAGCCTGTCATACCGGGCAATCGGTCCCTGAAGAATATGCGGAAAATAGCAGACATACAGAAGATAGCGGAAGAAGTTCTTCTCAGCCGGATATCTCTTCCAATATACATCCAGGACATACCCGATCGTGGAAAATGTATAATAGGAAATTCCAAGCGGAATGATGACCGTCAGTGCAGGGCTTCCACCCGAAGCAGCAGCGAAGAACAGCGCCGCCACTTTCCGTGCAAATTTTGTATATATGAGATATGCAAGAACCACCGCGACAACGATCCACATGACTTTTCTGGCTGAACGCTTCTCTTTCCTGCGGATCGCCTTTTTCTCGTCTTTTCTTTCTTCAGAAGCCAGTGCAAGCGCTGCTCTTTCATGAATGCCTGAGATCATCCGTGCACCGACGTAAGTAATGGCTGCCGTGCCCATCATAAAAGGCAGGTATGACAGGCCTGCCTTTGCATAAAATATAAGACTCGCTGCCAGAAGAACAACCCATCGTGCCTTCGCCGGTACAATAAAGTAAACAACCGCGACAGCTGTCAAAAATACCAGAAAATAAAACGATATGAAAGTCATCTCATCTCTCTCACTGCTCGTCCTGAAGTCTTTCAACCAGTTCTGTCATCGCATCGACCGAGTTGAAATTTTCCGGTACAATATCGTCCATATCGATTTCAATGTTGAACTCGCTTTCCAGCTCCGAGATGAGCGCAGTCAGCGTCAGGGAATCGATTACCTTGTCGTCGATCAGGTTTGTCTCGGATGCATAGTCAACAGAATCATCCATGCTCTTCAGAATGTTCAGTATCCTGTCTTTCATCTTTTTTCTCCTCCATTCAATACCTTTTTCACTAGTTTCGAAACAACACTGTTATAGACCTGATAGCCCTTACTGCTTGGGTGAAGCCTGTCGGATGCAAAATAGGATGCCTTCGGTTTTCCATTTTTATCCAGGAACTTCGACGCAAGATCGATGTAAAACACATTATCCGTCTCACTGCAGTACTTTTTGATCAGTCTGTTGGCTGTTTTTTCCTGCGGCCAGGCTTTCTTACGGCTCGGCGTAACCGGGATGGATATGTAAAAGACCGGAACATGATCTCCCAGATCCTGTCTGATAGAAGCAATCAGAGTCTGAACCCTCTCAGCACATGTTTCCCCACGAATCCTTCCGGTACTGCCAATATCATTGCTGCCAACAAGAAGAATCACCGCATCAGGATGATAGGGTATGATCAGCTTCTTGTATAAGGTCATCCATTCCTGTGCCGTTGTGCCCCCAATCGCGTTGTTCACTACATTAAAACCCGAAAACGCCTGGGGAACGGACCGCCACCGATCTGCGGAAGAACTCCCGGCAAGCAGGATTGTTTTCTTCCTCCTGGAAGAAGACACCTGGTTTCTCTGACTTCCGGCATTCTTGATGTTCTTCGCAGAAATGATCCTGGATTTCACACTGGCATCCAGAGTCCCCCTGGAAGGAATCACATAAACCACCATATGACAGGTCTTTTTTTCCCAGGCAGCCGTGATGACGGTGTAACCGCGCTTACAGGTTGACAGCACGCCCTTTTTACTGACACGCGCCACCTTCGGCTTGGATGACTTATAAGTCACGCCTGCTGCCTCTTTGTTTATTGTCAGTTGAACGGACCTGTTGCGGACTACCTGGAGAAAAGGCGACGCAAAGTAGAGCGTCTTTCCCTTTTCCTTCGCGTATTTTCTGACCAGCCTCTTCACCTTGGATGGGATCTTCACGTTTTCTGCCATCACGGTACCCATATCCGTGTTAACATCCGTATCCTGAGCAGCCGGGAATTCTGCCTGCGATTGCTGCAGACTCGGCCATGTGGGATCATCCGCCGCCATAGCCGGAAATGTACCTGAAACTGCCATGATTCCCACGATCAGAAAACAGACCATTCTGTTTATGAATGAACGCATGAAGCTCCCTCCGAAAAATCAGACAAGCGTAGCAAATACCAATCATTATAATAGGCGATTGACTTTCTTAAATCAACCGTAATTTTTCTTAATTATCCTGTAACATTTCAAATCGTTAATCCAGATGTCATTAATACTTCTCTCTTGTCTCATTCCGATAGCGCTCCGGGATCTCTGTATCCAGGCCGGGAATCCTGGTCTTGATCGCCGCGATCAATTCGTCAGCCTCCTTTTCCCGGTTCGGAATGAGCTTCAGGATTCCGCCATTTCCATATGCGATAACAACGCCCCGTGAAGGATAGGTTCCTGCGCAGCTGCATCCTCCCTTGATCTGAAAATCGTGCGGGTAAGCTCTTACGATGGATGATAACGGAAGATATTTTGTAAAAAACAAACCATTCGTCTGAAACAGCGCCCTTTCTCCAATCCTCCACTTTTCAATTTTCTGTGCACGTTCAAAATCTGCTTCCAGCTCATGAGCCGGAAGCTCCTTTTCAATAGCAGTATACTTCATCGTTTTGAAACCTCCGTTGGTTCAGCAATTTGATCCGTCTTTTGGTTTTATTCTATGAAAATCATGAAATCTGTCCGGTCGTCTGCTTTCTAGTCACTTTCATCTGGAAGAATCTCCAGATCCTCCGGCAGACCGTAAAAGCTCTTATATCCCTTCACATTCTCTGTCTATTCTGTAAATCGATTCCTCCTTACCTCAGCCGGTGCCGATCGTCCCCGATGCAGCAGTTGTCTCCCAGGTAAAAATTCTAACAAAAAGTTAGATCCGGCGTTTGAAAAAATATAGAAAAATCGCATTCAATGGTATGGGTTGTATAAATATAATCATATCATCATGATTCGCATTTTTATACAATTGTGAACAAAATGTGTCTAAAATTTTTGCGGCAAACTGTGCGGCAAAATTATTTTCAGGGTGCCTTACAGAAACCAGAAAAGGCTGCATGTGCAACATAAACACTTGCACACGCAGCCTCTCACTTTAAGCCGGAACCCGGGCTTGAACCGGGGACCTACGCATTACGAATGCGTCGCTCTACCAACTGAGCTAATCCGGCTCACTATAAATCGTTACTTCGGAACAGAAAGGATCAAACTTCGTTCTGACTCCCCAGCAACGTTGCCATTATATCGGCTCTCCCAGGAATTTGCAAGTACTTTTTTTCACTCCTTTCTCAGATAAATCAGGCAAATCTTTCGTGCCTCCCGATCCGCTTTACAGATCATCCTCAATCGCGGCCGACTTAGCGTACGCTGACGACCTTGCTTCAAAGAAATCTGTCTTGACCTGGTTGGCATCTGCGTAGGAAGATACCCATTTCATGTTCTCCGGTTCATCCTCACAATCGGGATACAGGATTCCCAGATCAAGGGAGGAATATCGGAGATTTCCAAGATACCGGATGTAGTCTTCGACCATCTGACCATTGAGACCCTCTATTTCGTCTCCGATGACATACTTTCCCCAGTCAATCTCCTGCTGAACACCCTCCCGGATCATGTCGGCGATCTGCTGGGCATGTGCTTTATTAAAAAGTTCCGGTTCCTCCTTCTCCAGTTCCAGGAGAATACTGCGAAACAGCCACAGATGTGTGTTTTCGTCCCGGTTGATGTAACGGATTTCCTGTACGCTTCCCGGCATACGGCCGTTTCTACCAAGATTGTAGAAGAACATGAATCCCGAATAAAAGTAAATGCCCTCCAGAATATAGTTGGCAACGAGCACCTGAAAAAAATGCTCCTTGTCCGGGTGTTCCACAAATCCATTATACAGGTTGCCGATGAATTCGTTACGCCGCAGCAGATGTCTGTCCGTCTTCCATTGATACAGAATCTCATTGCGCTCTGTCGGATTGCAGATCGTGTCCAGCATATAAGAATAACTCTGAGAATGGATGCATTCCTGAAATGTCTGGATGTTCAGGCAGAGGCTCACTTCATTGGCGGTCACATACTGGCTGATGATGGGCAGATTCGCAGACTGCAGAGAGTCCAGGTAGACCAGAAAGGACAGGATTTTATCGTAAGCAATGCGTTCTGCCTTTGGCAGGTTCGGATAATCTGACTTGTCCTGGTTCAGATTGATCTCCTCCGGGATCCAGAAATTGTTCATCGCCTGGCGGTACCAGTCTGAGACCCACTCATATTTCATATTGTTAAAGTCATTGATATTGGTTGTATTGAAATTGATCAGGCGCCGTCTCTGAACATCCGTGTCTCCCATCGGATTAAAGAGCGGCTTATGCCTCAGTACCCTGTCATCTGTCAAGGTTGCATCTCCTCCATAACATTCAGCCTGCTCAGGATGAGCAGGATTCACAGTCCTTCGGATTCAGGGACTTAGACCGCACATAGTAGACGGTCTTGACACCTTCCTCCCAGGCGAGAATATAAAGATGCAGCAGCTGGCTCATCTTATACTCATTCGTAATCCAGAAATTCACGGACTGTGCCTGGTCAATATGCCGTTGGCGGACGCCCGCCGCCCGAACGGACCATGTCTGATCGATCGTATGCGCTGCCTTGTAATACCAGTAGGTCTCCATCGAAAGTTCCGGTGCCACACGTGGCAGAATGGCTCCCTTCTTTTCCTCCAGATAAAATCGATTCATCACCGGATCAAGGCCGGCTGTCGTTCCGATCAGAATCGAAGTCGATGCTGTCGGCGCCGCAGCCAGAAGATAGCCGTTCCTGATTCCGCCTGCAGCTTCCTTTCTCAGTGCTTCCCACCGCTCAGAATGATAATTCCGCCTGTCAAAATATTCGCCAGTCTGCCATTCAGAGCCTGCAAATGCAGCATATGATCCCCGCTCTCTTGCTAGCGCCACGGACGCCTTGACAGCCGCGAAGTGAATGTCCTCGAAGACTTTATCCGCAAATTTCAGATGTTTTTCTGACTCCCAGGTAATTCTGTGCTTTGCAAGCATATGGTGGTAGCCGGACACGCCAAGGCCAACAGCCCTGTATCGCCGGCTCGTCAGAGCCGCCTCAGGAACCGGGTAGAAATTCAGGTCGATCACATTGTCGAGCGCCCGGACGACCGTCGCCGTGATTTCTTCGATCTCTTCGGGATCATCCACATGGATATTACCCAGGCACAGAGAAGCCAGATTGCAGACAACGAAATCACCCGGGACAGTCGTCGTCAGGATGACCTGTTCACCATCCTGGATTGTCACTGTCCGGGAAGCCTGACTTGCCGCAGACATATTCTGTGCAATTTCCGTGCAGAGATTCGAGCAGTAGATCATGCCCTTGTGCTTGTTCGGATTCATCCGGTTGACGGTATCTCTGTAAAATGCAAAAGGCGTTCCGGTCTCAACTGCTGATCGGAGAATCAGGCGGACCAGCTCCTTGAGCCGGACCACCCGTTTGGAGATGCCCGGATCATGTACACACTCGAAATACTTTCTCTCCCACTCCTCCCCGTAGCAGTCCTCCAGCGCATAACCCTTTGTCATCAGGATATCGTGGGGATCCATCAGGTACCAGTCCTGATCCAGATTCTGCTTTGCCATTCGCCAGAACAGATCCGGGTAACAGACAGCCGGAAAGACATCATGCGCCTTCATCCGGTCATCCCCGTTGTTGGTCCGCAGCTGTAGAAACTCCGGCAGATCCTTGTGCCAGGCATCCAGATAGACTGCAACCGCCCCCTGTCGGATGCCAAGCTGATCCACCGCGACAGCTGTGTCATTTACAACCTTGATCCATCGGATGACGCCGCCTGAGGCTCCCTCAAACCCGCGGATGGAGCCGCCGCGCGACCGCACCTTGCCAAAGTACATGCCCATGCCGCCTCCAAACTTGGAAACATCCGCAAACCGCGAGATTGAATTGTAGATTCCATCCAGGCTGTCCGGAACGGTGTCAATGAAACAGCTTGAGAGCTGGTGGTAGGGCTTTCGGGCATTGGCCATTGTCGGTGTCGCCATCGTCACCTGATGGAGACTCATCATATCGTAGAATTTTCTGACCCAGAGAATCCTGTCCTTCTTTTCATTCATGGCAAGATGAAGCGCAATCCCCGCGTACATCTCCTGCGGAGATTCAAGCCGAACCCCCTTGTGATCATGGACCAGATAGCGGGAAATCAGCAGATCAAGACCGGAATATGTAAACAGACGATTTCTGGATTCGTCCAAAAATGCTTCAACCGCCCTGATTTCTTCCTGCGAATAATGCTCGAGAATGTAGCTTCCATACAGCCCCTCCTTTGTCAGATAAGAAAGCTTGCTGTAAAAGTCCGAAAGCCCCAGTTTTTTCTCCGTCTCATCAAGCTGACACCTGAAGCTGTAAAACAGCAGACGCCCGGCAACGCTTTCCCACTGCGGTTCCTCCTTGGACGTCAGCTCGGCAGCCGCTCTCGTCAGAAGACTCAGCCCCTCTTCCGCCGTCATCTGCTGCCTGGACATTGCCTGGTACCTGTCTGCAAGACGTGACAGGTCCACCTGCGGGAAGTCTCTCTGCAAGTTCTGGATGAAAGCCGGAAGCTCTTTCCGTAGCTTCTCATCGCCATTGGAACAGAGTGCCTTCATGGCGGCGGCGATTCTGCCGGTCTCGTTAGGCGCATCTTTCCTGTTCGTTCTGATCATTGTGCTCATATATCCTCACACTACAAGATATTGTATCGAAAATCAGCTGCTGGACAGTATATCATGTGCCGGCGTACAGCTCAAGCGGAATCTTCCTGCCAGGCTATGAGTCAGGTCCTAAAGTCCTTCCAAAAACGAAAGGGGCTTCCTGCTGCGCAGGAAGCCCCTTCGTACTACTCAAATTGTATGGATGTTCTGATTCAGATTTTTCCAAGTTTTCTGAGAATCTTCTCCGGTGTCATCGGCCAGCTGTCCATCCAGACGCCGCAGGCGTCATGGATTGCAATCCCGATGGCCGGTGCCGCACCGTTGCAGGCGATCTCTGAGATGGACTTCGCGCCGAACGGCCCGTATTCATCATTCACATCGATCAGCACTGCCTTGAAATCATCCGGCTGCTCCCAGACCATCGGCACACCGTAATCCGTCATATTGGCATTCAGACAGACACCATCCTTGTCAAGGATCATCCCCTCATAGAGCGTATGGCCGATCGACTTGAGCGCTGCGCCGTACATCTGGCAGAGCGCCAGTTCCGGATTGATCGGTGTTCCGGCATCCTGAAGCGCATAGAACTTCCGAACCCTGATCTCTCCGGTACGGATATTGACAGCCACCTCCGCAAAGTGAGCGCCGTACGGCACGGAGGATGCCGTTGTCACGTATGAGCCATGCGCAACAACCATCCCTCTGCCGCTTCCGCTGCAGGCTGTATGGGAGAGCTCCCCATAGCTGAGCACGGCTCCGGTCTTCCTCGAGAACACCTCGCCCGGCATCCGGAGATCAAGGTCGGTCTCCTCCTCCCCGAGCTGAAGTGCTGCTTCTCTCAGCACCCCCTCCCTCAGCTTCTTTGCCGCATCCAGTGCCGCATTTCCGCTGAAGAACGTACCGGAGGACGCATAGGATCCGGTGTCAAATGCTGCTGCGTCCGTGTCCCCTGACAGAACGGTCACATGCTCCATCGGCATGCACATGACCTCGCTGACAATCTTGGCGCAGACAGTATCCAGCCCTGTCCCGATATCGGCGCACCCGCTGTTAAGAATCACCGTCCCGTCTGTCTCCATCTTGGCGATCGCCTCGGCATGGTCCAGCCCCGGCAGACCGCTGCCCTGCATGATCATGGCAAAGCCTTTTCCAATCCTGACATCCGGATCGTCAGACTGCTCCCTGACACCCCAGCGGATCATATCGCAGCCTTTGAGAATTGCCTCCCTGAGGCCGCAGGAACCGACCGGCACAACATTCCCCTCGCGGCCCTCTCCAAGTCCCTTCAGAATATCCAGCCGGTACCCTGTCTCGACATGATTCTTCAGGACCATCTCCTTGTAATCGCAGCCAAGCTTGTCTGCCAGTTCTGCCATCGCCATCATCAGCGCATAGTTGCCCTTCGGTGTTCCATAGCCCTGATAGGCACCGGCAGGCGGTGTGTTGGTGTAGTAGACCTTCAGGTCATATGCCATGTTCGGACACTTGAACAGCGGTAGCGTCTTCGAGCAGCTGTTCATCGGGACGGTCAGACAATGGTTGCCGTAAGGCCCGGTGTTGGCGCGCACTTCCATGAAAATACCGGTGATCCGCCCGTCCTTCATGCCGGCCATCTTCACGCGCATCCGCATCGGATGACGGGTCGAGCAGGCAATGAATTCCTCCTCCCTGGTATTTCTGTAGTAAACCGGCCGCCCGGTCACATAGGCTGCGTACGCGGTCAGATCCTCGACCAGAATATCCTGCTTCGAGCCGTAGCCGCCGCCGACTCTGGTCTTGACGACATGAATCCGGTTCTCCGGCAGACCTGTGACCCATCCCACAATCCTTCGCACATGATACGGCACCTGTGTGGACGCATAGACGGTCAGACGGCCGCCCTCCATCCTTGCGAAGCAGACATGCGGTTCCAGCGGCGTATGCTGAATCTGGCTGGTCTGGTAGGTGCGCTCCACAACAGCATCCGCCTCTGCGAACGCTTTCTCCACATCCCCGATGCCGCCCTTGTTGGACGCTGCGATGTTGTGATGAATATCTGCACCGAGCGGGAACTGATAGACCACCTTGCCTTCCCGTGGATCCTTGGATGCCTGCTCGTTGTAAGCCTCCAGATCCGCCGGTGCGCCGGCACGATATTCCACCGGACCATTGTGTACGGCCGGCGCGCCTTCCGCCATGGCTTCCTCAACGGTCAGCACCGGCCTCAGCACTTCATACTCAACATGAATCAGCTTCTTTGCCTGCTCAGCGGCTTCTCTCGTCTCCGCAACAATCCCAGCGACCCGGTCGCCAACATGGCGGACCTTCCAGTTAAACAGTCTCCTGTCATGAGGAGACGGCTCCGGGTTGCCCTGCCCTGCCTGCATATAGTAGATGTCCGGACAATTGGCCGCCGTGATAATCTTCACAACGCCCGGGACCTTTTCCGCCTCGGCTGTGTCAATCGATTTGATATAGGCACTGGCATAAGGAGACCGCAGGACAACCAGAACACAGGCATCATTCGAAACATAGTCCTCGACGAACGCCCGCTGACCGCTGACAAGCGCAGGACCGTCCACCTTGCCGTCCGGCGTCCCGATCTCTCTGAGCTGCTCGCGGAATACCGGCGCTGTCTTGGTCTTATAGTGGCCAAACTTCCTTCTCTCCCGTACCAGCTGAACTGCAAGGAAGTAATGCTCGTAAGACGCATCCCGGATAAAGATCCCGGAAAGTGCATCCTTGATCTCTTCCTTTGTCGGATCCGGGTTGTTTTCCAGCAGCCATGTCAGGAGCAGGGCTGCCGCCGGCGCATTGTAGGCACTCTGCACAACCCCTGCATCAATCATCGCCTGCTGTACATCCGACAGATGACCGGCGTCACCCAGCCCGTCCGGTGTCAGAATGTCGCAGCCATCAGCCTCCCCCGCAAGATACAGATTCGAATAGACAGGTGTCCCGTCAACCAGAACCGTATCACTCCCGCAGAACCCCTCGGAGTCGTCCGAGTCGCGGACGCAGACATGCCCTGCAGAAACCAGCAGCTCCCGCAGGCTCATCATCGGATCTACATCAAAGGTTCTCGGTACATGGTTAATCACACAGGATATCTTCATGTTTCCGTCTCCCCCTTTCTACCATCCGTCCTTTGCCCGGATGAAATTCTCTCTTTCAGAGATCGGTACAGGTTCTCAAGGGTTACCCCAAGCAGATACCGCTTGTAAGCCGTGCTCCCGTACAGATCATCCGGAATGTCCAGCCCCGTCCAGCTTTTTGCAAAGCGCGCAAATGTCTCTGCATTCTCATCCTCTCCAAGGCTGTCAGAGAATTCCTTCGGGAAGAATACCCCAGCATTCTTTACAGAGACGCCCACTCTGAAACGACCGTCCACATATCCCATCGATGCCGTCAGATAAGAGTGGCTCTCTGCTGTGTTTGCATACCGCTTCGAGACAACGCAGATATCTGTTCTGACGATAATCGCCGTGATCAGGTCTTTCTGGTATTCCTCCCGGTTCTGCAGATAGCGCCGGATGCAGACAGCCTCCCGTACAGGCTGGTCACCTCTGACCTGTGAAGCCTCCTCCAGATCCTGTCTGTTCTTGTCAGGACATCCGGACCGATCCTGTGCAGATTCATCGGAACCCGGCTTTGCCCTGCGCAAGAGCTCCAGCTTCGCATGCGCGGCGATCAGCGTTGCCGCCAGATAAGAGTCATCCCGCATGAGCGCCACATTGCCGCCGATGGTTGCCATGTCCCGCTTTGTTCTGGACGCCATATACCTCAGAGCTTCCTTCAGATACGCCGGCACCAGGTCCGATCCCAAAGCCTCCTGGAATGTTGTCATGCTCCCGATGCGGACAGCCTCTGGTGTCTCTCCAGAGACTCCCTTCAGCTCCGGGATGTTTTTCAGCATGATCAGCCGGTCTGCGCTTCGCTCTGTTCCGGAGCGCAGAAGCTCTGTGCCACCGGCCAGATATGCGGATGAGGCATCCCTCATGATGACCGCCTCAGAAGCTGAAGCAGCTGCGCACAGTTCTCTGCTCATGTTCATTTCCTCCTCTCAAGGATTAAAGTTCTGAAGCCATCATAACACAAGATGAGTCGGACTTGAAGAGGACTTGTTTAACCAATATTTCTGTGCATGGCTTCCGTCATTTTCAGCCGTGGAAATATCCGGAAAACAGTAGTAGAATCTTTGATGTTTGAAATTCATAGAAACGGAGTTCAGCTATGTTAACCCACACCATGAAAAGAACCTGGCACCTGCTGGTGCTGTTCAGTTTTCTGTTTCTACTATCCTTCCCATTGCATGCAAATGCGATGAGCGTCCCCCGAATCTGTGTCGTTGATACCCGGCGCAGCGGCGACGCAGCCTCCCTTATGTCGTCCATCAGGAAAAACGGCGGAAACCCAGTGCTTGTCACCACGAAAAAGAAGATTCGCGCAGCCTCCTATGACGGGCTTGCGCTTCCTGGCGGCGGTGATGTCAATCCTGCTTTGTACCATGAAAAAAAAAGAGGATCGAGAAATATCTCTTCTGCCCGCGATCGCCTTCAGCTTTATGCCATCGGCCAGTTTGTCCGAGCACAAAAACCCATTCTGGGTGTCTGCCGGGGGCTTCAGATTCTCAACGTCTACTTCGGAGGTTCTCTGTATCAGGATATCGGAAGAAGCCACCGAATGAAACAGATGAAGGTCTCGGTGACCCCTGCCAGCGCGCTTTACCATACGCTCGGTCCCACTGCTACACTGCTCCATGCGCATCATCAGGCGATCAAGCGGCTTGGCAATGGTTTGATCGCCACACAGTTCTCAACTGACAAAAAAAGATGTATTGAAGCCATCCAGCACGAAACCCTTCCGATCTATGCCTTTCAGTATCATCCGGAGCACGGCAGCAAAAAGGGTGCCGGAAAAAAGATCATCCGATGGTTTATCGCTCAGTGCCGATAACCGAAAAATCAGCCATCCGTGGAGGTATCAGCGAATATGAAAAAACTTGCAATTATCGGAGCTTCCTATCTTCAGGAGCCTCTGATTGAAAAAGCCAGCGCGCTTGGCTGCCAGACCCATGTATTTGCATGGAAGACCGGTGACATCGGCGAAAGAACAGCTGATTTCTTTTATCCGCTTTCAATTGTCGAAAAAGACAAGATTCTGGAAAAATGCAGAGAGATCGGGATCGACGGCATCTGTACGATTGCATCTGACCTTGCGGTCGTTACAGTAAACTATGTTGCTGAAAAAATGGGGCTGCCAGGTAACTCCATGGAATCAACGGAGCTTTCCACAAACAAACATCTGATGCGGAAAGCCTTCGAAACGAATGGGGATCCTTCTCCCAGAAGTATCCTCGTCTCTTCCATATCCGACCTGGAGGGCATAAAGCTCTGCTATCCAGTCATCGTCAAGCCAACCGACCGTTCCGGAAGCCGTGGAATCACGGAGCTCTTTTCAGCGCAGGGACTGGAAAGCGCAATCGAAGAGGCAAAAGCGGAGAGTTTTGAAAAAAAGGCGCTGGTCGAGGAGTTTGTGACAGGGCAGGAGTACAGCGTCGAATTTCTGTCCTTCCGAGGAAACCATCACTTTCTTGCGATGACCCAGAAGTACACGACAGGCGCGCCGCACTTCATCGAAACCGGACATCTGGAACCGGCTTTTGTGGACCCGGAGACAGAAAAACGGGTGATTCAAATTGTCACGCACGCACTGAATTCTCTGAAGATTCAGAATGGCGCCTCCCACAGTGAACTGAAAATCAATGCGGACGGTGTGATCCGGCTGATTGAGATCGGCGGAAGGATGGGCGGAGATTTCATCGGAAGTTCGCTTGTCAATATCTCAACAGGGATCGACTTTATAGAACAGGTGATCCGGATTGCGCTGGGAGAAGAACCGAAGCTTGTGTCTTCCAGAAAGAAGGAAGCCGCCGCGGTCCGCTTCATCTTCACCCAGAAGGATGTAGAGGTATTCGAACAGCTTAGAAAAGAGCACCCGGAGTATGTCGTGGCATATGAGATTCATCCTGTGACATCAGAGGCTGTGACAGACAGTGCCTCCCGGTTTGGCTATTTCCTGTTCAAGGCCGAAGACAGGGAAGCACTCCTTCCCTATCTCCCGAAGCCCGATGTCCAGTGAGCTTCTTCACCTTGCTTTTTCAGTCTGAAGTCCGCCCTTTCTGGCCGTCTGTCTGCAAGGTCTGACGTTCCCTCTTTTCTGCGCCGCCTGTGTTCAGCTCATCCCTGACGACATAGAGCGGCGAATGATTTTCTGTCATAATGATCTTTCCGATATAGCTTCCGATAATCCCGAGCATCAGGAACAGGAAGCCGCCCGTAATCAGGATCACGACCATCAGAGATGGCCATCCGATCTGAAGATCCTGGTTCATCAGCTTCTGAACCAGAATAACAATCGCCCAGATAAAACCTGTCATCGAAAACAGAGCGCCGAGCCAGGTCGCCAGGTGAAGCGGAATGACAGAAAAGCTCATGAACGTCATGAACAGCTTCATTTCTTTTCTGAAGGTGTAGTTGGAGCTTCCGACCTCCCGCGCGTAGTGGTCGACCTCCACATCCGCCATTCGTCTGGTTGTCCTGGCAAACAGAAGCTGGATGAAGGCGTCCGTTCCCCGGTACTTTCTCACTTCATCGATGACATATCTTCTGGCTGCCCAGAAAGCGCTCATCTCGACCCCCTTGGGGCGGTCTGTCAGGCGGAACAGCAGCCACTGGCTGATCTTTCCGGTCAGATTCTTGAACCATCCAAACTGCCTTTTCCTGTACTTCCCGAAGACGACATCACAGCCATCCCCTTCCAGGAGCTTGTCGAGCAGCTGATGGATCTGTGCCGGATGGCTCTGCAGGTCATCATCAATCCCACAGACCACATCCCCTGTCACATACTGGAACGCACACATCAGTGCGCCATGCTGGCCGAAGTTCTTTGCAAGGTTGATACCCTTGACATTCGGGTACTTCTCACAGATCCCCTGTATGGCATTGAACGTCCCGTCCCTCGAAAAATCATTGACGAGAACCATCTCAAGCTCCCAGCCGTCTTTATTGTTGAACTCCTGCATACACAGATCCACAAGCTTTCCAATTGTATGCTCGGAGTTATAGCATGGGACAACGATCGATAGCTTCATAATTATCCTTACTCCCTATACTCAAGATGAATCTGGCCCAGCACTTCTCTTTCCAGCTTTCTGCAGGCTTCGACACTTTCCCCTCTCACAATCAGCTGGCCGATCCTGTCCCTTCCGTTTGTGACCTTCTGCACATGGCTTCCCTCTGAGATGTTAAAGGAAAGATCCACGACACCATCCGGCAGCTTGCCGTGTGCCGGCGCATCGATACGGCTCACAACTCCCTCCCTGTCCGCAAACAGCAGCCGGCTCAGATTCGGTGTATACTGCTTTGAAGGAGTCTGGAACATCTCAGAGACATCGATCCCCATCGCAGCCTTGACGATCGCCTCATAATAATCAATTCCGTAATAGATGCCGACTGTGTCCGTGATGCAGGTGGCACCGGCCCGTGCTGTGGCCTCGATCACATAGACCTCCCCATCCTTATACATGCAGTCCAGATCCATCGCGCAGTTGTCGAAATGAAGTGCTTCTGCAACTGCTCTCACGAGATCCTCTATCTTTCCTCGGATCGCTTCCCCCTGTGCCCAGGGGACATAGTGCCCGATCGGGAACGGCGGATTGCCATCCAGAAGATCATTGCCAAGCGGCAGAACATAAGCCAGCTTTCCGTTCGACATCATGGCCTCCACGCCGAACATCGTTCCCTCCAGGAACTCCTCGAGAATGCAGAAATTCTCCTTCGTCGCCGCCATCGCATATTCATATGCTAAAGTTGCTTCTGCTTCGTTGTCCGCCCTCCGGATTCCGCGGCTCCCCATCTGGTCTGCTGCCTTCAGGATAACCGGATACTGCATGACCGTGAGTGCCTTTTTCAATTCTTCCTGAGAATGTACAAAGCAAAAAGATGCCGTCGGAACACCGTGCTCCCGGTATGCCTGCTTCTCAACTGCCTTGTTCCTGGCTGCTCTTGCGGCAAATATTCCCGGACCGGAAAGATGCAGACGCTCATTCACAACCCCCATCGCCTCAACGCCGAGATCCATGCAGCAGGTTGTCACGCCGTCGATCTGTTTTTCCTCCGCCGCTTTCAGCACTTCCTCCGGATTTGTGATATCTGCGTATACCACGTCGTCCGCATAACCAAATCCCCGGTAAGGACCTTTGATCGAGACTGCCGTCACATGCAGGCCAAGCCTTCTGGCTGCCTTCATCAGCGGAATCTGTGAGTAACTGGCTCCCAGTACCATCAGTTTTTTCTGGCTCTTCATCATAATCCGAGTCG
Organism: Porcincola sp. LCP21S3_C12; assembly: GCF_052118625.1. Classification (NCBI taxonomy): domain Bacteria; kingdom Bacillati; phylum Bacillota; class Clostridia; order Lachnospirales; family Lachnospiraceae; genus Porcincola; species Porcincola sp. LCP21S3_C12. The sequence continues at coordinate 43,663 of NZ_JBQKGW010000010.1, forward strand.
CTCCAATCATTCTGTCTGTATTCTTGCATGCCTGTGAAACAGTATAATACCAGCGGCGCCCCTCCGCAACAAAAGCGCCAGGCATGCCGCCTGGCGCTTGTATATAAAAAACTGTATGGACTGTTTATTTTGCGCCGCCCAGATAAGCACTCTTCACGGCCGGGTCGTTCGCGAGGTCAGAAGCCTTTCCTTCCATCGTGATGTTTCCGGTTTCAAGAACATATCCTCTGTCGGCAATGTTCAGTGCCATCTTGGCGTTCTGCTCCACCAGAAGAACCGTAACGCCCTGATCCTTGTTGATCGTCTCAATAATCCGGAAGATCTCCTTTACCAGAAGCGGTGACAGTCCCATGGAAGGCTCATCGAGCAGCAGCATCTTCGGCTTTCCCATCAAGGCGCGGGCGATTGCCAGCATCTGCTGCTCGCCGCCTGACAGAGTCCCCGCCGGCTGATGCTTCCGCTCTTTCAGCCTTGGGAACAAGCCGTAGACCATGTCAAAGTCCTTTGCGATGGCATCCTTTCCATCTTTTCTTGTATACGCCCCCATCTCCAGGTTCTCAGACACGCTCAGCCCGGAGAAGACACGCCGCCCCTCCGGACACTGTGCAAGTCCCAGGGACACGATCTTATGCGGCTCCATCTTCGATATGGTTTTTCCATCGTAGACAATCTTCCCGGTCTCCGACCGCAGAAGCCCGGAGATCGTATGCATCGTCGTCGTCTTGCCGGCTCCATTTGCCCCGATCATCGTGACGATCTCGCCCTCATCCACATGGAAGGAGACATCCTTGATGGCGTGGATGGACCCGTAGTATACGTTGATATCTTCTACCTTCAGCAGTTCACCCATCAGTCTTCGTCATCTCCTCCCAGATAAGCCGCGATCACTTCCGGATCATTGGATACCGTCTGCGGATCGCCGTGGGCAATCGTCTTGCCATACTCCAGTACCGTGATCTCCTCGCAGATTCCCATGACAAACTTCATATCATGCTCAATCAGAAGAATGGCGATACCGAAGTCGTCACGGACCTTCCGGACCGTCTCCATCAGTTCCTGTGTCTCGTTCGGGTTCATGCCGGCGGCCGGCTCATCAAGAAGCAGCAGCTTCGGATCCGATGCGAGGGCACGGCAGATCTCAAGCTTTCTCTGCTGTCCGTAAGGCAGCTGGGACGCCGCATAGTCCGCCTTGTCTCCGATCCCGAAGACGTCCAGAAGCTTGCGCGCCTTCTGATTCATCTCCGCTTCCCTGTCCCTGTACTTCTTCGTACGCAGCACACCGTCGAGCATACTGTATGTGACCCGGTTGTGCATACCGACCTTGACATTGTCCAGAACAGACATGGCATTGAACAGCCTGATATTCTGGAAGGTTCTCGCAATGCCGGCCTTCGAGATGTATTCCGGTCCCCTTCCGGTTATATTGACACCGTCAAAGGTGATGATCCCTTCGGTCGGCGTATACATGCCGGTCAGCATATTGAAGGCGGTTGTCTTTCCAGCACCGTTCGGACCGATCAGTCCGTACAGATGACCGCTTTCTATGCTCATGTTCAGTCCCTGGACAGCCTGAAGGCCGCCGAAGGAGATACCGAGATTCTTTACTTCAAGCAATGCCATCCCCGATCACCCCTTCTTCTTTCCGGCATCTTCCGTCCCTGAGCCTGCTTTCCCGGAGCGGAGCTTCAGCGCCAGTCTCTGCCTCCACATCACAAAGGCAGGTGCACGGTTGAAGAGCATCATGACAATCAGCACAATCGAATAAATGAACATCCTGTACTGGCTGAAGCCTCTCAGAAGCTCCGGCAGTACCGTCAGCACAACTGCCGCAATGATGGCTCCGGGAATGCTTCCCATCCCGCCGAGGACAACCATGACCAGGATGTTGATGGAAAGGTTGTAGTCGAACTTCTTCGCGACAAGAGACGCAAAATTCAGCGCGTAGAGAACACCGGCAAACCCTGCAATCACTGCGGAGGAGACAAACGCCATCAGCTTGTACTTTGTCAGATTGATTCCGATTGACCTTGCCGCGATGTCATCGTCGCGGATCGCGGTGATCGCCCGGCCGGCTCTCGAGTTCATCAGATTCAGGACAAAAAGAAGCGTCAGCGCAATCAGAAGAATCCCGACCGAGAAAACGGAGAACTTCCTGATCCCCGTAATACCCATCGCACCTTTCATCAGCACCTTTCCGGTCGGCTCCATGTTCAGAGAAAACTGATCCTTCAGCGAAAAATGAAGCCCGGCGCTGTCTGACCCGATATAAAGAGAATTCAGGACGTTCTTCAGAATCTCGCCGAATGCCAGCGTCACGATGGCCAGATAGTCTCCTGAAAGCCTCAGAACAGGCACACCGACGATCACGCCGAATATTCCGGCTGCAAGTCCGCCGATCAGGAAAGCCAGCACGATCGCCACCCCTTCCGGCATTCCCGCCCCGACTGTATTGTAGAAGAACACGCCTGCAAATGCCCCTGCACTCATGAATGCGGCATGCCCCAGGGACAGCTCCCCGAGGAAGCCGACCACCAGGTTCAGAGAAATTGCCATCATGATATACGCGCAGACCGGAATCAGCAGTCCGGCTGCCTTCGATGAAAGATTGCCTGAAAGCCTTACAACCTCAATTGCACCCCAGAATACCCCGATCAGAATGAACGATGTGAGATATGTTCTGGCTGACTTGCTCATTTTTTTCTGTTTCGCCATATGCTCACCTCACACTTTCACAGTTGCTTTCTTCCCGAGAAGTCCGGAAGGCTTGACAAGAAGGACAACGATCAGAACCAGGAACACAATTGCATCGGACAGCTGCGTCGAAATATAAGCCTTGGAAAGATTCTCGATGATACCGAGAAGGATTCCGCCGACAAACGCTCCCGGGATCGATCCGATTCCCCCGAATACAGCTGCGACAAACGCCTTGATGCCAGGCATTGCGCCGGTTGTCGGAACAAGCGTCGGATACGAGGAGAGAAGAAGCGCTCCCGCAATGGCTGCAAGTCCGGACCCGATTGCAAAGGTCAGGGAGATGATGGCGTTGACATTGATTCCCATCAGCTGGGCCGCTCCTCTGTCCTCGGAAACCGCCTGCATCGCGTGACCCGGGCGGGTATTGTTGACAAACCAGATCAGAACAAACATGATCACAAGGGATGTCACAATTGTCACGATGGTTTCCGCCGAGATCTGCAGGCTGCCGCCGAACAGATTCAGGGCCGGAAGACTGACGATGGAAGTGAAGGACTTCGGCTCAGACGACCACAGAAGCATCGCTCCATTCTCCAGGAAGTAGCTCACGCCGATGGCCGTGATCAGCACAGCCAGAGATGCCGCTCCTCTCAGCGGCCTGTAGGCAATCCGCTCAATCGTAATGCCCAGAAGGGTACAGACGACGATCGCAAGAATCATAGAAAGCCAGGGATTCATACCACCCTGGCAAAACGTGAAGAACACAACATATCCACCGACCATGATGATATCGCCATGGGCAAAATTCAGCATCTTGGCGATGCCGTACACCATCGTGTACCCCAGGGCGATCAGCGCGTACACGCTTCCCAGTGATATGCCTCTGACCAGATAAGATAAAAACTGCATCTCAATCCTCCTGCGGCTCAATTGTCATTCATCAGGCAGGAAGAAGGGGGCTGCATACCACCAGCCCCCTTCCCTGGAAAGCCAATCGATTACTCTGACTCTGTCTCAGCTTCGGTGGAAGCGCTGACGCTCTCACCGTCGATCGGCTGATATTCACCATTCTCGATGATCATGCCCTTCGGCTCTTTGCTGACAGCGCCGGAAGCATCCCAGGTCATCCCGGTACCGGTCAGGCCGTCATAGGTGAAGCTCGGATCCGTGATCGTTGCCTTCAGTGCATCGCAGACATCGGAAGCGCTCATATCAGCTGTGATACCTGCCTTCTCCCCAGCCTTTGCAAGAACCTTGATGACATCATAGGCATCTGCTGCGAACTGGTTCGGCGTATCGCCCTTTGCAACTTCCTTGTACTTTGCGACGAAGTCCTGTGTCGCCTTGTCCGCGGATGTTGCGACGAACGGGGTCAGCAACATGACGCCCTCAGCAAGGGAAGTATCGAAGCCCTCGACACCGAGGATTCCGTCCAGGCCGTCGCATCCGAAGAACTTCGGCTTGTAGCCCATGTCGTTTGCAGCCTTCAGAATCTGGCTGGCCGGTGTGTAGTAAATCGGAAGGAAGACAAGATCTGCACCGGCATCCTTGCAGGCCTGAACCTGAGTGGTCAGGTCGGTGGAGTTATCATCCGTGAAGGCCTCATTCGCGACAATCTGAAGGCCGACCTTGGATGCCTCAGCCTGGAAGTTCGTGTTGATTCCGCTTGAGTACGCATCGGAAGAATTGTAGATGACACCGATCTTTGTTCCGAGCTTCTTGCTGGAGATATAGTCTGCGGAAGCAGTTCCCTGGTTCGGGTCCGTGAAGCAAATCTGGAAGATATTGTCACCTGTATCGATGACATCCTGTGAAGAAGCGGACGGTGTCATCATGAACATGTTGTCATTGACCGCTTCTGCGCCGACTGCCAGGCACGGGTTCGTGGTGACGGTTCCTGCCAGAATCTGCATGCCCCAGTCCTTCAGGCTGTTGTAGGCATTGACAGAGGTCTCGGCATCATGTGTGTCATCCTCGAACTTCCAGTCAAACTGGACAGCCCCTCCTGCCTTGTTCACCTCATCCACGGCGATCTGCTCACCATACATGGCAGCCGTTCCGTAGATGGCAGCCGGTCCGGTCGTAGGCCCGATTCCGCCGACCTTTATCTTATCAGCAGCAGATGCGCTGACTGCGAAGGACGCAGCCAGTACGCCAGACATCGCAACACATAAAAATTTTTTCATAATCGTGTCCTCCTTTATGAATTGAGCGTATTGTATCACCGCTGTCGCACTGCTTTCAAGGGTACAATGTGCTGTTTTTGAAAAATATTTCGATTTCTTTTAGGTAAGAATGCACAACAATAATTTGTATCTTTAAATTATTGTTCCAATTATTTTTCGTGTTCCTATTTTTTAGGGAAATAATTGCACGTTCGCATCACAAATCGGCCCTCACCCGCCAACCCGGGAAGCAGATGAAATTCGATATTTTTACCAGATTATCGAAAAATTGTCTGAAGGTCATGGAACACCAGCAGGAGAGCCAGTCCCATCAGTACCATGAATCCGGCATAATTGACTGCCTGCTCGAACCTTCTGTCAGGCTTCCGCCTGGTCACCGCTTCCGCCACCAGAAACAGAAGTCTCCCGCCGTCCAGCGCCGGGAGCGGCAGCAGATTCATGACACCGAGGTTCGCCGACAGCAGGATCGCAATCTGGAGGACATTCAGCCACACGTACAGCATCCCGTCCTCCCGCGATTCCTCCACCGTGTCACTGATTGTCTTGACAATCCGGACCGGTCCGGAGACGTCGTCAGCGGAAACCTGGCCTCTCAGCAGCATGCCAAGGCTGTCGAAGGTGATCCGAATCCAGTATCCTGTCTCCAGGAAGCTGTAGCGGACCGTCGTCAGAATCCCGCCATGAAGCCGGTACTGGGAGGAGGTAGAGATGCCAAGCAAATGCCGCCCGTCAGCGCTCTCCTCCGGAACGATCTGAGCCGACCTTTCTTCTCCCTCATGTGTCCAGCAGACGGTAACCGGCTGCCCGGATGAAAACGACGTGCTGTGCAGCATGGTATAGACCGAAATGTCTCTCTGGAGGGAGATCGCGGACCGTCCGATCTTTGTGATCCAGTCGCCCGCCTCGATGCCAGCCTGCGCAGCCGGCGATCCGGACTCGACCTCAAGAACAACCGGCGGATCATATCCTGCCTGCCCGATCAGAAAAAGCGAAAAGAGAAACGCCAGAAGGAAATTGAAGACCGGACCTGCCGCCACAATCAGCATCCGCTGCCAGACCCGTCTGCTCTCAAACGAGCCGCCGCTGCCGCCTCCTGCCTCTCTTCCGCCCGCTTCTCCCTCCATTTCGTCTTCCTTCTCGTCTTCCTTCCCATCCTCCTCTGAAAACTCCCCCTGCATCTCACAGCTCCCGCCAAACGGAAGTGCTTTCAGAGAATACCTTGTCCCGGACCTATGTGATACATGCGAAAGAAGGCGGGGACCCATCCCGAGCGAAAACTCGATGACACGAACCCTGCAGAGTCTTGCCAGGAGAAAATGTCCGAATTCGTGAAACAGGATCAGGACACTGAATACAATGATCGCAATGAGGATATTCATCCGGCTCTCTCAATCCCTCCTCAGTCCTTGTCCCATTCAGCTTTGATATGCTCGATCACACTCTTCTGCACATCCAGGATCTCCTGTACCGTCGGATTCGGAATCACCTGATGCATGCTGCAGCATTCCTCGATGATTTCATAAATCTGAAGGAAGGAAATCCTTCTATCCAGGAACCGTGCGACAGCCGCCTCATTGGCCGCATTGAAAACTGCCGGCATCGAGCCGCCCTTCTTCATCGCGTCATATGCAAGCGGAAGCCCTCTGAAGGTTTCCATGTCCGGACGGGCAAAGCTGATGCTCCCGATTTGAAACAGCTCCAGACGCTCTGTCTCCATCGGCCGCCTGTCCGGATAAAACATCGCATACTGTATCGGAAGGCGCATGTCCGGCATCCCCATCTGCGCGATTACCGCTCCGTCCGCAAACTGAACGGCTGAATGGACGATGCTCTGCCTCTGGATCACCACCTCGACCTGATCTGCCGTGACGGAGAACAGCCAGCCTGCCTCCATGACCTCGAGTCCTTTGTTTACCAGCGTGGCAGAGTCAATCGTGATCTTCCTTCCCATATTCCAGTTCGGATTCTTCAAGGCATCCGAAACGGTAACCCTTTCGAGCGCTTCCCGGCTGTATCCGTAGAACGGCCCTCCCGAGCAGGTCAGAAGAATCTTCTCGATCCGCCCGGGATTTTCGCCGTTCAGACACTGAAAGATGGCGGAATGTTCCGAATCGACCGGATAAAGATGCACATGGTACTGCCGAATCAGAGGCATGATCAGATGACCGGCACAGACCAGTGTCTCCTTGTTTGCGAGGGCAATGTCCTTTCCCTCCCGGATTGCCGCGATGGTCGGGATTATTCCGATCATGCCGACGATCGCACCAAACACAAGGTCTGCTTCCTGAACCGTCGCGGCCTCAATCAGACCTTCCATCCCGGAGACAATCCGGACGGATGTATCCGCAACTTTCTGTCTCAGCTCGCGCGCGTCCGCCTCGTCCCAGACCGCTGCGATACGCGGCTCAAACTCCCGGATCTGTTCCTCCAGTTTCCGGATGTTCCTTCCCGCTGCCAGCGCCGCCACCTTCACATCCTTCTGATGTCTGACCACATCCAGCGTCTGTGTTCCGATGGAGCCCGTACTCCCAAGTATCGATATCGTTTTCATCTCTCTTCCTCCAAAAACCGGATCCTCCGCGGATACCCCTGTCCTGCTCGATTCGGCGGCTCCGACATGATCTCGCGCTCCGCACTCGATGATGAACGGTCACCCTTACAAAAACAGCCCGGAAGAGTCTTCCGGGCTGTCAGTCTTCCACCTTCTGCTCTGGAATCTCAGATTCCCGGATCAGAACCGCAGGACGCTGCAGAGAAAATAAATGATCGGTGCCGTAATGATCACAGAGTCAAAGCGATCCAGAATTCCGCCGTGTCCCGGAATCAGATGACCGTAATCTTTGATCTCCATGTTGCGCTTGATCGCCGAAGCCGCCAGATCACCAACCATGGAAATCAGCGCGCCGATGGCGCACACCACTATATACACAAGAACGACATTGATATCCGCGCTAACCTTCCCTCTGATGCAGGCCCCATAGATTCCGCCGAAAAGCGCCGCACCGATGACACCTCCGACTGCGCCCTCGACCGATTTCTTCGGACTGAGCACCGGTGCCATCTTATGTCTGCCAAACAGCCGGCCAACGCAGTAAGCCGACGTATCGCATCCCCAGGAGCACAGCAGGATCAGCCATACATGCCATCTTCCATCCGGAAGCTCCCTCGTCTGATAGATGAAGCTCAGGCAGACAGCCACATACACGATGCCGAAGAACGCAGCCATCACCTGATCTGCATGATACTTCGGATAGGTAAATACATATACAAAGAGCAGAATGATCAATCCCGCTGCCAGAAAGGAAACGTAAAAATGGTCAAAGCGTTCACCATACACATGTCCGAGCCATACTGCCACATACCAGAGCACCGCCCCGGCATAGGCTGCGGTGGTCAGGCTGTTCGTCCCCTTCTCTCTGATCTTTACCGTGCGGAATAATTCAAACATCCCGATCAGCGAGATAGCAAGCATCGTCAGGAGAAGCAGAGGTCCTCCCACATGATTCACCAGAAGCGCAATCGCAACCAGCACAATTCCGCTTATGAGCCGTGTCACAAACATCTTTCTTCTCCTTTTCAGCCTCTATGAAGCCTTGCTTCCTGCGGGCTGTCCTCTTCTCCTGCGTTGAGGCCTCCAAAACGGCGGGTTCTCTGCTGATAAACCTCCACTGCCTTCTCTAGATCCTTTCTGGAAAAGTCCGGCCAGGGCACATCGGTAAAGTAAAGCTCGGCATAGGCCAGCTGCCACAGCAGATAGTTGCTAAGCCGCTGTTCCCCCGCTGTCCGGATCAGAAGATCCGGATCCGGAATATCGGCCGTATCGAGCATCGCCGAAAACGAATCCTCCGTAATCTCGTCCAGAGAGCAGATGGAACCGTCCCTGTATGCCTGCGCCGTACGTCGCACAGCCCGCACGATCTCATCCCTGCTGCCATAGTTGAGCGCCAGCTGGAAATTCAGTCCCGTGTTGTTTTTGGATGACTCGACCAGTTCCCTCAGACTTGCCTGAAGCTGTGCGTCAAGCGCCGTCGGATCCCCGATCACCCGGCATCTCATGTTGTTTTCCCTTGCCTGCCGGATACAGGTCCGTGTGTAGCTGTGAAACAGCTTCATCAGAGACGTGACCTCCTCAGGATTCCGCCTCCAGTTCTCCGTTGAAAACAGGTAGACGGTCAGATACTGAATTCCCATGTCATCTGCCGCGCGACAGATGGTCTCGACATTCGCCGCTCCGCGGACATGTCCGTAATTCCTTGGCATTCTTCTGGACTTTGCCCAGCGTCCGTTTCCATCGAGGATGATTGCTACATGACGCGGTACATCCATGCTGATTCCTCCCTGCATCCGATGTCAGGGCCATTCTCCAACAGTCCCGGCATCCATTCAGCCGCCTGAACGGTGACCTTTTCCTGACAGCTCTTCCAGTCCGCAGTCAGTCCGTGCGGTCCTGCGCGATCAGGCTGCGCGATCAGGCTGTGCGATTCTGCCTGGTCAGACGGTCATGACTTCCTTCGTCTTTGCCTCGATCGCCTTGTCGATCTCCTTGATCTTCTTGTCCGTCTCTTTCTGAAGATCATCCTGCAGATCCGCCAGCTCATCCTCCGAGATCTCATCCTTCAGCTTCTTGAAAGCCTTGTCGGCATCCCTGCGGATGTTCCGGATGGCAACCTTCGCCGCCTCGCCCTTTTTCTTGACCTCCTTGGAAAGCTCTTTTCTTCTCTCCTCTGTAAGCTCCGGGAAGATCAGGCGGATCACCTTTCCATCCGTCGTCGGGTTGATTCCGATATCGGACATGTTGATGGCCTTGATGATGGCCTTTACCATAGACGGCTCCCAGGGTGCGATCTGAAGAATCCGTGCCTCCGGCACCGTAATATTTCCCACCTGAGAAACCGGAACCTCAGAGCCGTAGTACTCGACACGGACACGGCTCAGAACGGCCGGATTCGCGCGTCCGGCACGCACGGTCTTGAAATCCTCCTCCATTGACTCATAGGTCTTTCTCATCTTCTCTGCGAAAGGCTGTATTCTGCTGTCCATACCTGTTTCCTCCTTCATGCGGCGCCTCCTGAGGCGCTCATAGCTCGTTGTATTTCCCTCTTTTGTCCCGGCGCCGTTTTTTCAGACTGTGACATAGGTTCCGTCAGACTGCCCTCTGGCCGCCTTCAGGATACTTTCCTCCTCATTCAGCCCGAACACCAGCATCGGCATATGATTCTCTCTTGCCAGAATCGAGGCCGTCATATCCACGACACCCAGGTCCTTTCTGATCACCTCATCGATTGAAATTTCCCGATATTTTCTGGCCTCCGGATTCTCCTTCGGATCGGAGTCATAAACGCCGTCAACCGACTTCGCCAGGAGGATCATGTCCGCCTCGATCTCGATCGCGCGCAGCAGCGTCCCCGTATCTGTCGAGAAGTACGGATGTCCGATTCCGCCTGCAAAGAAGACAATCTCTCCCTTTTCCAGCGCCGACACGGCTGCATCCTTCGAAAACAGCTCCGTGAATGCACCGACCTGGAAGGGTGTCATCACATGCGTCTGAAGCCCCTCAGACCGGAAAATTTCCGATACGTAAAGACAGTTCATGACCGTTGCCAGCATGCCGATCTCATCCGCCTTCGTCCGATCCATATGTTCGCTGGATCTTCCTCTCCAGAAGTTTCCACCGCCGGTCACGATTCCGATCTGTATGCCCTCGTCATGCAGCGTTTTCACCTGCCTGGCAATGCCTGCGACCGTCTCCTCGTCAAACCCTGTTTTTCTGCTGCCTGCGAGTGCCTCCCCGCTCAGCTTTAAAAGTACCCGTTTCATGTTCTTGCCTCCGACTTTTGCTTATTAGCACAAGTTTACCATAGAGACAGCTCTGATGTCATCCATTCATCGGCCGCCCACATTTTCATCTGAGCGGAGCTCTACACCTCGCAGACAATCATCCGGAGCTTCCCGTTCTTGTCCGGCGGAATGACCTTCATCCATTCGAACTCAAACCGGAACGGCTTCTTGAAGATCTGGTTCAGATTCGTCTCAAGGTACGTCTCAAGCTCCTTCTCCGTCATCCTGGCCTTCTCGTCCCGGACGATCTGCACATGGATCAGGTCGTAGCTTTTCTGGATGAACCGGATCTGGAGGATATCCGCACAGTGTGCGATAACCGGTGTTACCTCGAAGAAGCTGGTCACCCGGCCATCCTCGTAGCGGAAATAATCATTCAGCCGGCCCTCAACCTCTGTGATGAAATGAACGCCTCCCTTTACCTTCATGACCGCCCGGTCTCCGACCTCGTAGTTGATCAGCGGCAGATCGGTCTTGTACAGCGGCGTAATGACAACCCTTCCCCGCTGGCAGAGCTTCCCCGCATCGTCGACCACATTCACGACAAACGAATCGTTGTGAACCACGTAATAATCCTTGTCAGGCAGCCGGATCATCGCTGCCCCGGTCTCCGCCGTTCCGTAGGAATCGATGATCCCCGGGCCCAGCACTTCCTTGAACAGCTTCCGGTCATTTTCCGTCACCTTCTCCGAGATGGCGTCATAGAACTTCGGATGCCAGACCTTCTTCCCCGTCCGGTGCGCGTACAGAACGAAGCGCATCATTTCCGTCTTGTTCATGTACAGCCAGTCCGGTCTGTACGCATTGATGGCATCTATGATCTCCTGTTCGGAGGCATACTGATTGACAAACCTGTGTCTGAAGACACCAAACCGTTGAAGAAAGGTGTCTCTTCCGCCTGCATTCTCATCGTGAGCATTGATCCGGCTCATCGTCTTTCCGGTCAGCGGGTTATAGCCCGCCACCAGCATGACCCGGTACCAGTTTGCCTTCATGTAGGCCTTCTCTTTTGGGGAAAACAGAACCGAGACCGGCTTCCCGGTCGATCCGGAGGTTGTATCACAGATCCAGTCCTTGTACTGCGGCTGATCCTTCAGGCCGCCCATCCATGTTCTGAGCTCATCCTTCGTCAGAACCGGAAGCTTCGTCAGATCGTCCCCGGTCCGGATATCCTCTGGACTGAGTCCTGCCCGGTCAAACCGTTCCTTATAAAACGGAATCTCATATGCCCGCCTTGCAAGCGCCTGCACCCGTTCGTTCTGAAGCTTCATCACATGGGTGAAGTCCTTCGGTATCCGATGTGCCATCTTCGGCAGATCGGAGAACAGGTACAGATTCATCCATTTCTTCTCTCCTGCTGCGTCCATCAGCTGACCCCTATCTCAATATGCTCCAGTGCCTTGTCAAGAGCGGCTGTCGCCTCCGCGAGCGTGCCGCCCTTTGTAATCACATGGCCGATGCGGTTCGGACCGACATGGAATTTTTTCACAGTGTCGCCGACCGTATAGTCAAACTTGACCTCGACGATATGCTCACTGTCTTTCGGGTTTCGGTTCGCCAGCGAGAAGATCGTGCCGTCTCGGTCGCTCATCAAAAGCTTCGACGCGTTCGGAACCGCCTTGTCCGTTGGGAAATCCGGCTTCTGACCCAGCGCGACCTGGATGATCTTTCGGTAATAATCATAGCCATAGTAGATCGAGACGAGCTCTGCCAGACAGGTCGCACCTGATCTCCCCCCAATCTCCAGAACGTACGTCCTGCCGTCCCTCATGATGAAGTCGCAGTTCACCGCACAGTTGTCGAGCTTCATCGCGCGGATCGCTTTCTCCGTCGTCTCGATGCAATCCCGCTCACCCTCCTCGGAAAGCGCGTACGGTGCGAAATGTCCGGCCGGCACCCCTGTGCTCCCAAGGAAGATATAGTCGCCGTGCGGAAGGACAAACTGTACCTTTCCGTCCATCACAAAGGCCTGGGCGCCAAACTCCCGGCCAATGATGAACTCCTCCACAATGTAGTAATCCTTTCTTGTGAAGGACTGCGCATTCAGGATCGCCGCCTGCAGTCTGTCCGGGCTGTCGACTCTCGTGATCCCGCGGCTTCCGGAGGAATCCACGATCTTCACAATCAGCGGATATTCCAGCCCTTTGATTTTCTCATTGACGTCCTCGTTGAAATAGACCTTGCGGTACTTTGCCGTCCGGACACCATTTGCCTCATAGGCCTGCTTCATCAAAACCTTGTCGCAGGCAATCTTCGCCGCCTCGTAGGAAATGCCCGAAAGGCCCAGGGCATCGTTGACGCGTCCGATTGTCATCACAGCGACATCGGTTCCGGCTGTGCAGATCCCGTCGATCTGACGCTCCTGTGCCGCCTTCAGGACTGCCTCAGAGTCAACCGTGTTGATATGGAGCACCTCGTCGGCATATCCGAATCCCGGGTAATTCCCCGGAATAGAGACGGCAATCGTGTAAATCCCCATCTCCCTGGCTGCCTTGATCAGCGGAACCTGATAGATTCCTGCACCCATGACCATCAGCTTTTTCACTATGTCTCACGCTCCTTTCTCCAATCCACACCCTTTTTCAACTCAAACTGCTGCCCGTCTTCATTGACCAGATAGGGCCTTTTCCCCCGTTCATCAATCTGCCGGACAACATACTGCGGATTATTACATAAACCAAGGAAGATACGGCCGATATACTCGCCGATCAGCCCCATAAACATCAGAATCAGTCCGGAGAAGAAGAAGATCGATACCATAATCGAGGGCCATCCGATTGCTGTCACCGGTCTGACCAGCTTCCGGACAATCACGGCAATGATGCCGACCAGCCCCACTGCCGCAAAGATATTCCCAAGCACCGTCGCCATCCGGAGGGGTACGATTGAAAATCCGATGATATTGCTCCAGAGCTGCACAAGTTTTCTGAAGGTATAGCCTGACTGCCCCTCCCGCCTCCGGAAATGCTCAACCGGAATGCAGCTGATGTTCCGCGTCACCCTCAGAAATACACCCTGAAGGTGCGTGTATGCACTCCTATACTGCACTGCATAGTCCCTGACAAACCGTCGAATGATCCAGAATGAGCTGGTCTTCATGTTTTTGGGCTTGTCCAGGAGGACACGTGTCGTCCACTGATTGAAGCGGCTTCCCCAGTTACGGAATTTGGAATGCTGCTTGTGTGGGTAATAACCGTATACGATGTCATATCCCTTTTTGATCTCTGCCAAAAGCTTCGGCAGCTGCGTCGGACTGGTCTGTCCATCGTCATCCATGGATATGATAAAATCACCGGAGGCATAATTCAGCCCGGCCATGGTCGCGTTATGCTGTCCGGCGTTCTTGGCAAGCTCCACCACCCTGACATTGTCATAATCCTGCACCAGTCCGCGAAGTGCGCGCACTGTCGCCCCGTCATCCGGGCTGCAGTCGTCCACCAGGACAAACTCCAGCTCTCCGGCTTTCATTTTTTCAAACTGCTCCATCGTCTCCTCGACAACCTTCCGGATCGTCCTGGACGATTTGTAGCAGGGAATCACAACTGTATATAACATGAAAAAACCTCTATATCCGGCTGAAAACCAGCCTGAAGTCTACCAGATTATACCACATGTGTACGATCGTTCCCAGCTTTGCGAAGACGTCTTCTCCTGGCCGCCAGCGCGAAGGCAGCGGCAAACAACACCAGCCCTGCGGATGAGCACAGAATGCCCGCCCGAAGTCCGGGCGAATGGTAGACAAGACGGATCTGCGAGGTTCCCTCTTCAAGGCGCACGCCCAGATAGCATAAATCTGCCCGTTCCGGACGCTTTTGTTTTCCGTTCACCTCGATGGCCCAGCCGCCGCTGTATGGAATCTGGAAGACCATATAGCGCGGACTGTCCAGGCTGACCTCCCCGATGACCGAGTCGCCGTCAAATGTCACATGCTGCAGACTGTCCTCGCTGAGTCTGGCAACCTTCTCCTCGTAGTCCGCCATCGGAAGGTACAAAAGTTCACTCCTCTCAAGCGATACGCAGATTCCTTCCGGAAGCACCAGCCGGATCGTCCCTGTTCCATCCCCGGACGCCGTTCCCAGGTTCACAATGTAATCGTTATCTCCCTTGGTGTAGGCACTGTTTGCAGCCGACAGCAGGATCCCCTTGCTGATGCCGTCCGCCTTCACATACGCAGCTGCGGAAAGACTGCGGCCTCCCAGAAGCCTGAGGCCCTCCAGGCTTAGATAGCACTCATACCCCGCCTTCTTCTCATAGGAGACGGACAGACTTCCTCCCTTCTTTCCGGTCACAAGCCTGCTGTCATTCCTGGTCACACCGTCGCCGGGCTCGAAGGTTACCTCCTCCCGGAGGATAGAGTCCTCTTCCTCTTTTCCATCCGTGGTTCTCAGACCAGCGCTCTGTGCCGGTCCGGTCTCACCAGTCTGAACGCTGACAGCCGTGCGCCCCTGCTTTGTTTTATCCGTCTCGGCGCTGCCTCTCTGCCCCTGCCCGGATTCAACTGTATTATTGCTTTCTTCGGTCACGGCCGCCCGCAGCATAACAAGGTCCTTTGCTGCCGGGTTGAGGGCCTCATAGTCTTCCCTGGAGATCACGGTGTCCGTCGTAAACCCGAACGGAAGCGGATACTGGTTCTCATAGAGTGCCAGCTTCCTGCGGGATGCAAGCGGCTGCTTTTCATAACCATACGGCACGGAAGCCACATTGGCGGCATCGACGGCAAAATAGCGGACGCCTGCCAGCTCCTCAAGAGCTGTCCTTCCGTCGAGCGACTGGATGTGCAGGATCGATGTCATGCCGGTGCTTTTCTGGTCAATCATTGCCTGCAGCTGGCTGGCATTGACAATGCTGTTGTAGATCTGCACACCCGGCTGTCTCAGGACAAGGGAAGAATTGTCCTCCCAGTAAGCGCTCCGCACACTGTCCACCCGGTAAAATCCGCCCGCAAAAGCGTCGGCTCCGTTTTTCCCTGTGAAAAGAGGTGTGTCTGTATAAACCGCGTAGGAGGATTGATCATACCGGCTGAAGGCCGTCCCCTTCTCCTGATAATAAGCCGCGAGATTGCCGAATCCCGGCGAGAAGGTCATCCATCCGGCCAGCGCGGCTGAGCCAGCTGTAAAAAGCAGAACAACTCGTTCGGCATGACTTTCTGCGTGCTTCTTTTTTCCCCTCTTGTTTTCTCTCCTGCGGCTCAGGTACAGAAGAACTGCCGTGTAGAGCGTCAGCTCCGCCGCCGCTGCCAGATGAAAGACAGCCTCCCGCGTCATCCAGAACCAGGCTGCGCAGCCCAGATCGAAGAGCCCTGTCACAAACAGGAGGAATCGTCTGTCGCGTCTCTGAAGCGTAGAGACTTCCTCGGCTGTAAAGCTCACAGCGATAGCTGCCGCAAATGCGATCAGGTACACCCATCGGTTGTTTTCATTGTTCATCGCTGCCAGCACATAGCCGGCGCCCGGGATGAGAAGGCAGAAAAGAAGTGCAACCAGTCCAGTGCGAATCTGGCGGTAGGATGATTTTCGCCCCGCGGACGAAAAAACCAGCGCAGCTGCCGGCATCAGCGTCACCGCAAAGTTGAGGTGTGTTCCATTTCCGGAAGCCTCATACGGCGTGACCAGGTTCAGGAACCACGCCAGATATCTCCTTTTGTCCTCATAAAAAAGAAGACTGTTGCGCTCCGCCTCATGAACAGCCCGGAGGCTGGACTTGTAGCGTGCCAGCGCCGGCAGCAGAAAGATACCGGAGAGCGCCAGTCCCAGAAGATAGGCAAGCGACAGGCTGACCAGCAGCCGTCCGAACTGTTTCAGCCGGTCTGTCCGGTAGAGGTCAAAGAAACGAATCAGCACATATCCCAGAAGGCCGAAGGAGCTGATATACATAAAGTAATAGTTGCTGATAAATCCCAGTGCAACGCAGATTGTAAAAAGCGCAAAGGATTTTTTCCGCTCCGGGTCCATCATCCGCTCCGCACCGAGAAGCATCAGCGGAAACAGAATCATGTGCGAAAGATACGTCGGATGCACAATCCCAAGCCCGAAGGTAAATCCGCAGAACACATAGAGAAGCGCCCCTGAAAGCGCCGCCGTCCGGCTTTTCCGGAAGTGAAACACGAATGCCGAGAGGCTGAGCCCTGCCAGAAAGCAGCGCAGAACCGTCAGAACACAATAGAGTGCCTCTGTCCCGGATGCCGGGACAAAGATGGAAAGAAAATCCAGCGGATGAAACCGGACAACCGCATCGATGTCATCCCCCATCCCGATCGTATAGTCAAAGCGGTCCGGATGAAAGTCCCCGTGAAGAAAGCCTCCGGCCGTCTTTCTGAGCCATTCCCCCATATAGCGAAGCTGGAGAATATACTGAGACTGTCCGTCCCCCTTCCCGATCAGGTTCTTCCCCTGCAGCAGAAAGGGAGAAAAGACAAGGAGAAAAATGATGGAAAACAAGGCTGTATAAACCAGCAGATATTTCCCATATTTTTTTCGATCACTCATAGGCCGGACCTCACCTCTTTCTGATTTTTCCTTTGCGCTGTCTCAGAGCCGCAAGTCCAAAAAGGATCAGGCCGCAGAGCGCGCATAAAGCACCTGCCCGAAGGCCGGGCGTGCGATATTGAAGCCGGATCTCATGTGTCCCCGGGCACAGCAGCGTCCCCAGATACATGCCGTCACAGGTGCCCGGCTCTGTCTTTTTTCCGTCCACATAGAGCGTCCATCCACGCTGGGCCGCAACGGTGAAGACCGCAAGCTTCGTCTCAGTGTTCGTGATGGTGCCGGTCAGAAGGCCATCCTCGATCTGTTCATTCTGAAGAGATTCCTCATTGAGCGCCTTGATTCTGCTCTCGTACCCATCCATGGAAACCGATACAAGCTCAGCTGACTCAAGTGACCGTGCCCCATGCCCGCTGAAGGTCAGCGTCACCGTTCTCGGCCGGTCTTCTTCGTTATATCCAAGGTTGATCAGATAATCCTTCCGCCCGAGGGTGTAGACATCCCGGCTGCTGCGAACTCGTACGGTCGTCCGGATGCCCTCCGAGGTAATGGTCAGCTCCTCTGAAGTCCCGGCTCCAGTCAGTCCCTTCAGTCTCAGGAAACTGCAGGTACCCTTTCCGGCCTGGAACGACAGCTGCCCCTGTCCGCCTGTGAGATCCGGGCTCTTGAGGGGCTCGGCTTTGATTGAAGCCGAGGGTTTCTCCACTTCCCTGAGACCTTCCGCCCTGAGTTTCTCCTCTAGATCCGAATCTTCCGCCGGAAGTACCACGGCATCCAGCTTCACCCATTCCTTCTCGATGTCACTGAGCTTTTGGTAATTGGCCCAGGTGATGAAGCTGTCAGATGTAAAGCCTGCAGACAGAAGATACCGGTTTTCATACACCTCCGTTTCCGCGCTCAGGCTGGAAAGGTCTTCTCTCTTCTCAAAGCCGTACGGCACTTTGCCCTCATTTCCTGCACCAGCAATATAATACTTCACATGGGCAAGGTTCCCGGCGACCGGCCTGCCATCCAGATCATGTACCTGCGTGACCGCATCCAGCCCCGCGTTGTTCTCATCCAGGAGCGTCCGGATCAGCTGTGAATTCAGGATGCTATTGTACATCCCGATGCTGTTGTAGCCGAAATACTCCGCAGAATTCTCGAGCCCGTGCCGTACGTCTGCGGCATCCACCCGGTAAAAACGATTGTCCGGAATCCAGGCGGCCGCTCTTCTGTCCAGCTTCTCATATTTCTGCGTGGTATCCCCTGCAGGCTGGAAGGCCGCGGCGCGATTTCCTCCTTCCGGCGCATATGTCAGAAATCCGTTGATTCCTGTGGAAATGATGACCGCCGCAAGCACAGCCGTCCGAACAGCTTCTTTTGAAGCCTTCATCCGCCGAAGGACCAACAGCAGAAGCAGAAATGCAAGAAGCTCCGCCGCCCCGGCCTCATTATAGCGGTTCGGCCTCTTCAGCACCCGCTCCGCCGCCGTCCCGGCCAGAAACAGAAAGCTGACCAGAAGGACATTTCGAAGAGGGGCTCCCTTCAGATCCGCAAAAACGTCGATGACGGTCACACAGCACATGCCGAGTGAAAGCGCGATCAGAAACATCCAGCGGTTGTTTTCATTGTTCATGCCGGCAAAAATGTAGCCGAAAACCGGTACCAGCAGCGCCGCCAGCTCAAGCAGAAGGGACGCCCTCAGTGTACGGCGTCTTCGATAACGCTTTGTAAACAGCACCGCAAGCGCAGGCAGAACAACCACAGCAAAGTTGAGGTCCAGCCCATTGCCGGAACTTTGGTATGGGCTGATCAGGTTCAGAAACCATGCCACATATCGTCTCTTATCGGCATACAGCCAGAGGCTCTGCATCTCGCTTGTCTGGCTGAGCCTGTAGGAGCCGCGGTACCGCAGCATCGCCGGAAGGAATGTCGCCATCGACATCATAAGTCCGACCAGGTACAGCAGAATCAGCCTGCCGGCATAGCGCGGAAATGCTCTGAGCCGGTGTTTCTCTACGATCTCAGGATACCGGAGAAGGGCATAGACCAGCAGGGCAATGGAGCAGATGTACATAAAATAGTAGTTGCTCCAGAAGCCGAGAAAGACGGAAAAAATGAACAGAAGGTTTCCTTTTTCAGCCACCACTCTCTCCATGCCGAGCAGGAGAAGCGGCAGGACGATGAAAGGCGCAGCATAGGTTGGATGGTTTGTCACCCGAATCAGCATGTACCCGCCAAAGACGTAGACCAGGCTGCCGGACAGAACATTCTGCCAGGCAGGAAAGACGCCTTCCTTTTCCTGGTGCGCATATATGAACGAAGGGGAGGCGTACGCATACGCGGAGAACGCAAGCCCTGCAAGATAGAAACGCAAAAGCAGGATCACCGCATAGATCTCCTCCGCACAGGATGCCGGAACCAGCGCCGCCAGAAAATCAAGCGGATGAAACCGGACAATCGCTCCGATGTCGTCTCCGATTCCGATGGAAAAATCGAACTGTTTGAAATGGAAACTGCCATGTAGAAAGCCTGAAACGGTATCCCGGATGTACTGGCCCATATAGCGCAGATAGACAATATACTGGGACTCGCCATCCACCGTACAAACCAGGCTCCTGCCGTGCTGAATGAACGAAAAAAAGACCGCCAGACTGACGATCAGAAACAAGACTGTATAGATGGCTGTGTATCTTCTTTTCGAATGGTTTTTCACATGCAGCTCCCAATCAGAATCGATACTCATGCTCGTTCAATTCTACCGTGATTCCTCTGAAATTGCAAACCTCATTCCAGTGGTTCGGCTGACTGGTCAGCAGCTTCTTCATCCAGACTTTTTCAGGTTTTGGGCAGCCTGTCCCTTCCTGCCATAGTAAAAGGGCAGCTGCCTTACATCGGCATCTGCCCTATCCAACCTCTGCCGGTCCTCATCGCCTGAACGCCCATCCTGGCGATGGTCTTGTTTCCATCGGCATCTGTCCTCTCCTGCCTCTGCCCAGGCTCCGTCCTCAGTAGATCCAGACCCTAGTCCCCACCGGGAGGGTATTGTACATCCAGACCACATCCTTCTCTGTCATACGAATGCAGCCATGCGACTGGGTGTGGGTACCGATCGAACTGATCCCCGCCCCCGGCCATCTGTGGAACCCGCTTCCGGAAAACGCCATATAGTAGGCAAGCCCGTTGTAGTTCGGCACCTTGCTCTTAATGGTAAAGTTTCCGATCGGTGTGGAGTTGTCACGGCCTGTCGTACACTTGAATACCTTCACAAGCTTCCACTTTTTATTCGATCCCTTGAAGACATTCACTCTCTGCTTGTCAAGCGACACCCAGACCAGATACTTTGACTTGCTCTTATGTGCGGCACTGTTGATATAAGTGTTCTTAATGCGCTTGGTGTAATCACCCTTGGTGACAACACTTGCCAGATCCTCGCCGAAGCTCAGATACTGCTTTGAAATGCTGTAGTTGTGACCTTTCAGCCTGATGATGCACTTTGCGCCGCCTCTGACAACCGTGACAACCGTGCCAGCCCGGAATCTCCCGTACTATGTCCGCACGTTTCTCAGCAGCGTCGCTTTCCAGGAAAGTGTCCGGACCTGCTGGAGAGACTCTCCCGGCCGGATGACAGAAGACTTCTTCGCCGCAAAGGCCGCATCAGCCGGAACCAGAAGTAGAAAAGACGTCATCATAATCAGTAACAGTCTGTGAAGCTTTTTCATCTTGCACCTTCTTTATCTATATCTGACAGGCCGATTTTTCTTCTCAGTAGATAACGACCTTCGTCTTCGTCGGTACATTCTTGTACAGCCAGACTGCATCCTTCTCTCTCAGACGAATGCATCCATGTGACTGCGGATGCGTACCGATTGTCCCGACACCCTTCCCGGGCCATCTGTGGAATCCGCTTCCTGAAAATTCCATATAAAAATACAGCGGCGATCCATACTGACCGGTATAGCTGTGTTTCTTCCATCCGATGGTAAAGTTTCCGACTGGTGTCATGTTCATCATACCGGTTGTGCACTTGAACACCTTGACCAGCTCCCATCTCCGGTTGGATCCTCTGTAAAGATTCAGCCGCTGTTTATCAAGCGATACCCAGATCAGATAACTTGTCTTGCTCGTGCGCGTCTTCTGGTTGGCAAACGCAATCTTGGTCGACGTGTTGTAGTCGGAGCCGCCGACAATGCTTGCCAGATCCTTCTTAAAGTTCAAATACCTGCTTGCAATCTTGTAATTATGACCTTTCAGCTTGATGATACACTTTGAACCGCCCTTTATGACAGTCACACGAGTACCTGCCTTGAAGCGCCCGTTTTTTTTCAAGGTTGCCTGCCACGCAAGCGTATCGACCCTCTGGATAGGCTCACCCGGCTGAATTGCCGGAATTCTCACTTCCGCATAGGCCAGATCCGCCGGGATCAGCATCATAACTGAGATCACTGCCATCAGAAGCAGTTTCCGAAGCTTTTTCATCTCTCCCACCCTCTCATCTCCTGTATTTGCTCTTTCAGCCCCATACAACCCTCACCCCTGTCTGAAGCCACTACAATCGTACCATTTCAAATTGAGTTCATTCAAGGTTGATCCTCTGAGTTATCTCTTAAGAGTTTCTTAAGTCTCAGGAGTGAAAGACATAAAGATTGTGATCCCCAATTGTCCCGACTTTCTCTGCCGTGCAGTCCGCGTCATAATAATCATGCAGATAGGTCAGCACCCGCTCCGGGCTATCCGCGACGAGCCGGACCTTTTCGTTGTCAATCATATCTCTGTAAGGATTTTCAATTCCATAGCGCTGAAAAACCGACATGTACGGGATACTCTTTGTCGCCCATCCGCCAAGCGTGATAATATTGGCCGTCGCGCCGACCGGGACGCGGTCAAAAGGTCCATACGCGCCTGCGGGATAATAGCAGTTCGAAAGGCAGATATACAGATGATCTGTATCATTGGACATCTGGCTGACGTAGTTCTGCTTGTTCAGATCCTCCAGACGGGCATTCACCGTCTGTCTGCGGTAATGCGGCGCCCACGTCATCTGATTCATAATCAGGGCAAACAGCATAACTGAGGCTGCGGCCTTCGGGTTGAAATGTATATTCTTCTGGTCCAGTACCACCAGAAGTCCCAGCGTGCCGCCCCACCAGATTCCGACATCGACGCGTCTGACCCCGTATCTGCCGGCATAGAACAGATAGAAGAACAAGCCTCCCAGCAGGAAGATCTGAAGCAATACGCTCGCAACACCCTCTGCACTGTGACTTCCGTACAGAATCACAAGTATCAGGACAAAGAGGTAGATCAGAAATATCTGGTTTCTGAAAAACCTGTCCGGATACAGAGCGATAAAATCCTTCACCAGCTTTTTGTCGATCTTTCGCTCCTGCTGAAACTTCGCGATCTCCTGCATCACCTGGACAGACATTTTATCAGGGTCATAGAAATTCCACCCCTTGTACAGCGTCCAGGCATTCTGATTGATACCAAGCTTCTCATATTCCGTCTCATGCCCGTTGTACGAAGGGAAATCGTAATCGAGCAGGTTGGAACGTGCGGTGGTGTATTCCTGGTATGCTGTCCGCCCGGCACTGCTCTTCACCTGGAAGGTGTCGTACTCCTTCGCTGCTGCAATCAGCAGGACTGCCGGGATAACCGAAAGCACATACATCCCCAGGCGGCGAAGCCGTCTTCCCTTTTGTTCCTCCCTGCGGATCCGCAAAATCAGGAAAAATGCGCCGGCCGCGGTCGAAACCGCTGCGGCGAGCGCCTCCTCAGGCCGGATCAGGTACCCCATCAGGATCACCAGACTTCCGATCACGATTCCCGGAATCTTTGCGCGTCCATCCCGGACACTGTCATAGATCAGGAAAATCCCCGCCGCACCCGCACAGGCAGCGATCTTGGTGAAATTCACAGCTGTGTAGCATTCATACCCGAAATATGCAAGCAGGACGCCTGACAGCATCAGTCCTGACCACCCCTCGAAGCGGTTCAGGAGAACATAGGTAACCGTCGTCAGGGAGAAGAAAGCCGCTCCGTATAGAAACAGAATATACCAGGGAATCTGAGCCGTCAGCCTGTAGCATGCCCCGACGATCACACCAAACAGACCGTTTGATATATTTGTCCATGCATCCTGCGTGCCTCTGGACAGATTGAAAAAGCCTGCCAGCGTAATGTCATCGTTGGTCTCGAAATACGGCCTTGTCACAACCAACAGCAGCAAAAGAAACAGAGCGTTGAGGGCTGCGGAAAACCAGACCTTCTTCCTGTTTCTGCTCAGCAATGCGTAAGCCTTCTTCATCACCATTTTGCTCTCCCTCTTGAAATATGGCTGCTCACTCGATTGTCGCGCCCATCAGACTCTCTGTCTCCGTCCCGATTAAATCTTTCTGCCAGTCTGCATAGCTTCCGATCTCTGCGACGCCGCTGTATCCCATGTCAGAAAGCTTCTGTGCGGCTGCACAGCTCTCCTCAAGCGTACTTCCATAGACATAGACGGACTGACTGCTATCGCGCAGGATCGCCGGTGCCTTCTTCACAAGCTCTGAATACGGGATATTCACAGCCCTCTGAAGATGTCCGGCTGAATACAGTTCCGGTTCTCTGACGTCAATCACCATGTAATTTTTCTCATAGCTCATGTACTTTCTTGCATCCGTCACTTCCAGCATCTCGTAGGGTTTCCCGGCACTCGGACGGACAGATCGGGTCAGCAGAAAAACGGCGCACAGGCCGGTCACAAGGCTTGTCAGAAAAGTAATCAGCGCAATTTTCTCACGCGATGTCATCTTTCTTTTTCTGTATGATCTCAATCCATGGTCCTCCTGTCAGGGTTTTTCTCACCGAAAAGGAGAAGTTTCAACACCGGAACCCTCCGCACAATCCCCTTTGAAATCGGATAGGGCAGAAGCATTGCAAACAGAAAGATGAACAAGGTCGCAGCCGGATAAGGCAGAACAAGTTTATTCCAGAACAGAATCTTTGCAGCTGTCATGATCGGTTCGTGCAGAATATAGATGTCCATGCTCATCAGCCCGGTCATTTCAAGGATGTGCACAAGTCTGCTGCCATCCACCCGCTTCAGCATAGCCTCACAAAGCCACAGCGTCACATAGATTCCGCATACGCTGCTGCCAAGTCTGAAGATGTTGACGCCGTTATGAAAGTAGATTCTATTGAATATAAGAAACAGGATCAGTGCAAAAAAGACCGGAAGACCCTGCCCTTCAAAGAGATACCGGCTCCCTTCCTTCTGAAGATCCTCATATTTCAGCCTGAGCCAGATCCCTATGAGGAAAAAGAACAGGTATTTAGGTGTGTTGATCGGGATATTCACCCACCAGGACGCGGCACAGAGGGCCGCCGATCCATAGAGAATGTCACGGAAGCTGCACTCATTCACACACAGCGCGCAGATGGCGGAGATGACAAACAGAACATATAAAAACCAGAGCGATACATCCGGGTTCTGTCCGATGAGAAGCTTCAGGCTGTCTCTCAGCGTGAACGGTTTGACCGCATAGGCACTCAGCTTCAGCTTGACCGGGATATAGCAACCCCCGATCACAAAATACGGAACAAGCAGGCGCACAGCTCTGTCCTTGATGTAGAGAAACCTCTCTTTGTAGGTTTCCATGCGCAGAATTTTCCGGGCAAGAAATCCGGACAGCATAAAGAAGAGAGGCATGTGAAAGCTGTAGATCAGGCACACCAGCACCCTGATCCACTTTGCATCGACTTCTGTCTGCTTGAGGGAATGGCCAAGCACGACAAGAATGATGCCGATTCCCTTTGCAAGGTCAACCGCCCTGAAACGCTCCTTCGCCATGCAATCAGTACCCTTTCATGTTCAAGATTTTCGCTGAAATCATTCGCATTTCGGCAGCTTCGCGTGGCTCAGCTGCCTTTCATGCTCATGATTTTGACGTCGCCAGAAAAAAGCCAGTCCGGCGTGCAGAGCACGCCGCCTGGCTTTTATTCTGCGACTGGGTCCTTATATCATACCGGGTATGCTTTGTCTTTCTTGTCGCCGGCTGCCGGATCGACACCGGTCTGCTGCGCCTGGCGATACTTGAAGAAGTCAACTGCAACCTGCGGGAACAGTGCATAGGTGAGGACATCCTCATCCTGCTGCTTCCACTGTGCGACTTCCTTCTCGTACTTCGGAAGGGACGGCTCAAGATCGTCCGCCGGGCGATAGTCGATTACCTTCGCGTCGCCGATGCACTTTTTCTGGACTTCCTTGTTGAACGGCTTGACGGTCTTGCCGTACTTGCCGCACAGAAGATCCTTGGACTGCTGCGGAACCATGTCGTAGCGCTGTCCGCCGTTGGAGACGGAGATGACGTTCATGACAGCCTGGGTTCCCACAATCTGAGAGGACGGGGTAACCAGCGGCGGCTCACCGAAGTCTTTTCTGACGCGCGGCACTTCCTCGAGCACCTGGTAGAACTTGTCCTCCTGTCCCATCTTTGCGAGCTGAGAGGTCAGGTTGGAAAGCATGCCTCCCGGTACCTGGTACTGCAGCGTCTTGATGTTGACACCCAGATTCTTCGGGTTCATCAGGCCATCCTTCAGGCACTTCTCACGATACGGACGGAAGTAATCTGCGATCTCGCACAGAAGCTTCAGATCCAGTCCGGAATCGTACGGCGTTCCTCTGAAGGCCTCAACCATAACCTCGGTTGCCGGCTGGGAGGTTCCGAGTGCGAACGGCGACATAGCGGTATCGATGACATCGACGCCTGCCTCAACTGCCTTCATGTAGGTCATGGAAGCCTCGCCGGAGGTATAGTGGCTGTGCAGCTGAATCGGGATATCGACCGCTTCCTTCAGGGCGCCGACAAGCTCGACTGCCTTGTATGGAAGAAGAAGGCCTGCCATATCCTTGATGCAGATGGAATCTGCGCCAAGATCCTCGATTCTCTTTGCAAGGTCAACCCAGTAGTCGATCGTGTAGGAATCACCAAGCGTGTAGGACAGAGCGATCTGTGCATGTCCCTTCTCTTTATTTGCCGCCTTGACTGCCGTCTTCAGGTTGCGAAGGTCATTCAGGCAGTCGAAGATACGGATGATATCAATACCGTTTGCGATGGACTTCTGAACAAAGTATTCAACAACATCATCCGAATACGGGCTGTAGCCCAGGATGTTCTGTCCACGGAACAGCATCTGCAGCTTCGTATTCTTGAAGCCTGCGCGAAGCTTTCTCAGTCTGTCCCACGGATCCTCGTGAAGGAAACGAAGGGAGGCGTCAAATGTCGCACCGCCCCAGCACTCCACGGAGTGGTATCCGACCTTGTCCATCTTATCGATGATCGGGAGCATCTCCTCGGTCGGCATACGGGTTGCAATCAGAGACTGATGCGCGTCACGCAGGACAGTCTCAGTAATCTTGATTGGCTTCTTTACTGTTTTATCTGCCATTGTTTTATCCTTTCAAAGAATATTTCGATTGCTGAATGGCGAATATCAGACGCCGTAGATCGCCATGAAGGTACCGGCCGCGACAGCGGTGCCGATGACACCTGCCACATTCGGTCCCATCGCGTGCATCAGAAGGAAGTTCGTCGGATCAGCCTGCGCGCCGACCTTCTGGGATACACGGGCAGCCATCGGAACAGCGGAGACACCGGCTGATCCGATCAGCGGATTGATCTTCCCATGCGTCACAACCTTCAGAAGCTGGCCGAGCCAGACACCGCCGGCTGTACCGAAGATGAATGCGATCAGACCAAGTACAACAATCTTCAGCGTGTTGGCATTCAGGAATGCCTCAGCGGAGGTGGATGCGCCGACAGACGTTCCAAGAAGGATGACGACGATATACATCATTGCATTGGAAGCGGTCTCCGTCAGCTGCTTGACAACGCCGCACTCACGGAAAAGGTTTCCGAGCATCAGCATACCGACCAGCGGAGCCGTTGTCGGAAGGAGCAGGCAGACAACAATCGTGATGACGATCGGGAACAGGATCTTCTCCAGCTTACTGACAGGGCGAAGCTGCTCCATCTTGATCTTGCGATCCCTCTCCGTTGTGAACAGCTTCATGACTGGCGGCTGGATGATCGGGACAAGCGACATATAGGAATATGCCGCAACCGCGATCGGTCCCATCAGTGTTGTCTGTCCGAGTTTTCCTGCAAGGAAGATGGAAGTCGGGCCGTCAGCGCCGCCGATGATGGAGATCGCCGCTGCCGCCTTTCCGTTGAATCCCATCGCGATTGCGAGGAAGTACGCAACATAGATACCAAGCTGTGCTGCCGCACCCATCAGGAAGGAAATCGGGTTTGCGATCAGCGGACCGAAATCGGTCATTGCTCCGACACCCATGAAGATCAGGGACGGAAGGATGGACCATTCGTCGAGCTGGTAGAAATAGTAGAACAGCCCTCCTGCGTGTTCAATCCCAAGAGAATCGACACTTGGTGCTGCAATGACATCCGGGTAGATGTTGACAAGCAGCATACCGAAGGCGATCGGGATCAGCAGGAGCGGTTCAAAATCATGCTTGATTGCGAGGTACAGAAAAACCAGTGCCACGCCAATCATCACATAGTTTCCCCACGTCAGATTGAAGAACGCAGTCTGATGCAGAAGATTTGAAATAATTGAACCCATCAGGTAAACCTCCTAACGTTCAGGACACAGGTAGCGGAAAACTCAGTTCATGGTCGCAAGGAGCTGGCCATTCTCAACTGCGTCTCCGACACCCACTTCGATGGAAGCGACTGTGCCTGCCTGCGGAGCGACAACCGGGATCTCCATCTTCATAGCCTCAAGCGTGACAATTGCGTCACCCGGCTTGACAGACTGTCCGACAGAAGCGTTGACCTTCGTCACCTTGCCCGGAACGGAAGCGTTGACCTTCACGGAACCTGCGCCTGCAGAAGCAGCCTTCGGTGCTGCAGCCTTCGGAGCTGCCTTCGGAGCCGCTGCCGGTGCTGCCTTCGGAGCCGCTGCCGGTGCCGCTGCAGAAGCGCCGTTCTCCTCAACAGTGACATCATATACATTGCCATTAACGGTGATGGTATAGTTCTTCATCTCAATTTCTCCTATTGAATGATTGTAGATTGTGTTTGATACTGCATCTCAGGCATTCTGCCAGCCGCTTTTTCTGCTCCTTCTTCTGATGGAACGAACAACAAATCCATCTGCAGGTGCCTTTCCATTCTCGCTCTCATACGCTGCAACCGCTGCTGCAATGACAGCTGCGATCTCACCATCGTCTGTGCC
This sequence comes from Porcincola sp. LCP21S3_C12, assembly GCF_052118625.1. Taxonomy (NCBI): domain Bacteria; kingdom Bacillati; phylum Bacillota; class Clostridia; order Lachnospirales; family Lachnospiraceae; genus Porcincola; species Porcincola sp. LCP21S3_C12. Next base: position 72,086 of record NZ_JBQKGW010000010.1, read on the forward strand.
TTCTTCCTCAGACTCCTGTGCAGTCTCCGGCACTACCGGTGCAGCTGCCTCGGCAGCCTCCAGTTCCTTCTTCTTCCTGCTTCCGTTCGGAATGAAGCGGAACAGTCCGATGACGAGTGTCAGAAGAACAAGGATGAGCATAACGTTCACGATTCCGACAGCTGTATTCTCTCCGGCCTTCTCAATGGCCTTCCCGATTGTCTCCTGGACATTCCAGTTGTAGGTCGTTGTCTGCGATTTCATGTCGACGGTAACTGTGACTGTCACCTTCGACTTATCGGCAGCTGCTTTCTCGTAGTTCACAAGATCCGTGAACGTGACATTCGTTCCATCCTCTGCGACAGTGTAGGAATCAACACCCTGATACGCGCCGCACTGTTCTCTTACCTGATCCCAGGAAGCGATCAGGCGAGTGGTTGACTCATCGCCTGAATCCTTGAGCTGAGCGATCTGGTCATCAGAAAGTGACGAAACCTGTGCCAGCGTCTGCTCGATGGATTGTTCAATGGCTGTGTAAAGCTGTTCATACTTGCGGTCCCCGGTTACCTCGGAAGGCTGAGCAACCGCTGTTGTCTCCTGCTGGGTTTCCCCGGTATCTTTGGCAAGCTCGCTCTCCACTGCCTCGGCTTCCGTCGCCGCCTGCTCAAGCGCCGTCTCGGTGCTCGCTGTGGCTGACGCTGCAAAAGCGGTTCCGCCAAGCATGGAGACGGAAAGTCCGCATGCAAGCAGAATCGCGCTTAATCTTTTCTTCATCTGCATGCCCCTTCCTTATACAGTTGCGTGTTTTCTTGCCGGAAGATCTTCTCTCTTTGTGTAGAGCATCTCGAACGCACCGATTGCCATCTTTCTGGTATCTTCCGGTCTGATGATGGTATCGATGTATCCGCGCGAAGCCGCTGCATCCACGCTGTTCTGCTTCTTCTCGTACTCTGCCGCCTTCTCATTGATGGTTGCCGCATCGCTGCCATCATACATGATACCAGCTGCAAGCTTAGCATCCATGGTGCCGACCTTCGCGCTGTCCCATGCATAGGTGACATCCGCGCCAAGCGCCTGGCTGTTCATGATCGTGAAGCCGGAGCCATAGGCATTGCCCACAATCACGTTGACCTTCGGGGTGGTAGCGGAAGCAAATGCTGTTACGAGCGCTGCCGCTGCCTTGCCGATTCTGTACTCGTTATGCTTGTCTGCAAGGAAGCCCTCTGCATTCGTCAACGTCAGGACCGGGATGTCGTATGCATCGCAGAAGTTCACAAAGGAAGCTGCCTTCTCGCAGCCCTTCGCGGTCAGAACCGGCTTGAACTCAGCCGTCTGCTTTCCATCCGCATCGTATGCTGCCGTACGGTTTGCAACCGCACCGACGGTCGTTCCGTTCAGCTTGATGAAGCCGGTGACCATCTCCTTCGCCTCAGCAGCCTTGACCTCGCAGAAGACGCCGCCGTCAGAAATCTGGGAAAGTGCGACTGCAGGATCCGCTGCAGCACCCGCGATATCGGTGCACTCCCTGTTCAGGTCATCCGCAACATCGGAAAGCGGTGCTTCGTCGGAGTTGTTCGCCGGAAGCATCGGAACCAGCGCACGAATCTGCGCAAAGATCTCGTCCGGTGTGCCGACAAAATCAACCAGACCGGTATGCTCGCTCTGGAACGCAGCGCTTGCGGTGTCCTCTGTCTTGTTACCTGCCAGAGCATTCGGTGCGTTCACAAAAAGCTTTCCATCCTTGCCATCCATGAACACGAAGTCGCTCAGGCCTGCTGCCACAGCCAGTCCGCCTCCGCACTGTCCGAGAACTGCGGAAATCTGCGGGATCACGCCGCTCGCCAGAGACATCTTCCGGTACAGCTCGCCGAATGCATTCAGCGCATCCGTGGACTCCTGAAGCCGGACACCGGCGCAGTCGATCAGACCGATCACCGGCGCACCCATCTTCATGGCAAGATCATAGAGGCGGCAGATCTTCTTCGCATGCATCTCACCGATTGTTCCGCCGAGGACAGAAGCATCCTGGCTGTAGACATAGACCAGGTTATCGTCAATCAGGCCATAACCGGTGATGACACCATCCGAAGGAGTCTTGTCTTCCGTCAGGTTGAAATCAGTGCTGCGGGCAGTCACACTCTTTCCGATTTCAACGAAACTGTTTTCGTCAAGCAGGGCTTCGATTCTTTTCGCCGCACTGCTCTGTGCTGTATTGCTCATGCTAAGACCTCCATCTAAATACAACTGGTTACAAAACGTTTTATTCATCAATTCCTGTGACGCGGAAGGCGCAGTTTTGCCCCTTTATCACAAAAATCTGCCGAATCTCATATTACTTGATTAAGCTCTGAAAATCAAGGTCTTTCCTGCCCTCTGTCCCGGTCAGAATCCGCCCCCACGCTGTCCCTGGATGCGTGAAAATGTCTCCCGTTCTGCCCGTCTCCTGGACCACTCCATCGTGAAGAATCGCGATATCTGTACAGGCAGCTCTCGCCTCATGTCTGCTGTGCGTGACAAAGAACACCGGAATATGACGCTCCGACAGCACCGACATCGTCTCCTCCAGAAGTTCGTCCCGAAGGTATTCGTCGAGCGCTGAAAACGGCTCATCCAGCAGGACAATCTGCGGATTCCCCACCAGGATTCTCGCCAGCGCGCATCGCTGCTGCTGCCCGCCTGACAGCTCGGAAGGTCTCCGGTCTTCCAGCCCCTCCAGGTGCATGCGCGCAATCATCTCGGAAACCCCTCTCTCCTTCTGCCGTCTGGATGTGTAGAGTGTGTATTCCTCACAGCCGCTGGATTGTGCATGATGTCTGCTGTCCGGATACAGCTGTTTCCTCCACCATCCTGCTTCAATCCGGCGCTCCTGCTGAGCCGCTCCAAGAATCCCGCACCGGATGTTCTGGCGAACCGTCATGTTCGGGAACAGGGCGTAATTCTGGAACAGATAGCCAACCCTCCGAAGCTGCGGCCTGAGATTGATCTTGCGGCTGCTGTCAAAGAAGGTCGTCCCGTTTATGGCAATTCTTCCCCTGTCCGGCACAGCCGTCCCTGCAATGCACCGCAGGGTCATCGTCTTTCCGCTGCCCGAAGCCCCCAGAAGACCGATCACGCCGCCCGGGTTCATTTCCGCCGAGTCCAGCTTCACACGAAGTGGAAATGTATTCAGCTTCATCTCAATATCAACCAGAAAATCCACGCCAGCCCTCCTTACAGGCATCCTCTCCGGACTGTATGTCCGCCGCTCAGTGCTTTTTCCTGCCTTCCGTCAGGTTCAACACAACCAGCACGCAGGCGGACAGAACAAGATTGATTGCCACCCAGGCTGCCGCTCCTTCATTGTCGCCCGTCCGCCACAGCTGGTAGACCGTTGTCGCAATGGTAGCCGTCCTTCCGGGTGTGTAGCCGATCACCATGGAGGTTGCCCCGTACTCGCCGAGCGCTCTCGCAAATGAGAGGACGGCCCCTGCGATGATTCCCTGCCTGCAGACCGGCATCCGGATATGCCAGAATATGTACATGTCAGACAGACCGAGCGTCTGGGCGCTCCACTGGCAGGTTTGGTCGAAGCTCTGGAAGGCGCCGCGCGCCGTCCGGTACATCAGCGGAAATGAAACCACGAAAGCCGCCAGGACGCCCCCCGGCCAGCTCATGACAAGGCGGATGCCCATATCATCCAGGAAATGGCCCAGTGGATGCCGGATGCCGAATACCTGGAGGATGAAGAAGCCGCAGACGGTCGGCGGGAGGACAAGCGGCAGCGTGAGCAGCGTGTCCAGCAGTCCGCGCAGCGCGGATGGCAGGCGGGAAATCTCATAGGCTGCCCAGATCCCTGCGAAGAAAACCAGCACACTTGTGCAGGCTGCGATCCTCAGACTGTTCCAGAGTGGAAAAAGATCCATGATGCCTCCGTTCTATTTTTGGGAGAATAACGCTTTTCAAGAATAAGCAGCGTCCGGGCCGGCATCCATATCCCCGCCAGCCGCCGCTGCATGGTACCCGGCTGTGACCGCCCCTGCCCGCCTGCCGGTTTTTGGGTTTTCGGGTTTTCAGGTTTTCGGGTTTTCAGGTTAGAGGGTCAGAGGGTCTCGAGCAGAACATCCATCGCGCCGCCGCAGAGCATGTCCGCCTGCGTGCCTGTCCGCCCGGTCAGATCGACCTGGAAGATCTCTGCCTTGTAAGGGCATCTGTCCGCCGTGCTGCGCTCAAGCCTTGATTCCGCCATCAGCTGCAGAGACTCCCGGATCACCTCCGCCTCCATGCAGCCGCCTCCGATGGTGCCGGTGGTCACCCTGTCCCGTCTGACAAGCATACGCGCCCCGGCCTGTCTGGGGGTAGAACCGCGCCTGCCGACGATGGTTGCCAGCACAGCAGAACCCTGCCCGGCTGTCCCGGCCGCCTCCAGAAGGTCCTTTGGTATCTGATTCTTTGCCGTGTCCGGCCTGACTGCCAGAATCTCGGAAACGATCGAGACGGCAATCTCCTCCGGTGTCTGGGCACCGATCTTCAGGCCGATCGGCGCGTGAAGCCGCTGCTGCATTTTCTCTGGAATCCCTTCTTCCAGGAGCGTCTGCTTCATCCGGGCGGACCTGGCGCGGGAGCCCATCATGCCCACATATCCGGTCTCATGCTTCATGATTTCCAGAAGACATTCCCTGTCAAACCGGTGGCCGCGTGTCACGACCACGAAGTAGGTATCCGGATCATATGAAATGGACGCAGACCCCAAAGCGTCTGTAAAGTCGTCCGCGATCGTCTCATCCGCACCGGCCTGCTCCGCCAGACGGCAGAAATCAATCCGGTCATCAATGGCCGTCACCCTCCATCCGAGAAACCGCCCGAGCCGGATGACACCCTGTCCGACATAGCCGGCCCCGCAGACCACAAGATGCTTCGGATGCCCGAGCTTTTCCCGGAAAAGCATCTGCTGCGGCAGTGCAAGAATGTCCGCGGCTGCCTCGTCTTCCGCACCGCTTCCGTCCGCAGCGAATACAGCTGCGGGCTTTCCGTCTGTCAGAAGCAGCTTCCAGCCGGTCTTCTCACCGCTGATGACCGTCACCAGCTCCTGATCCCGGTCAGTGTGCAGCTCTGAAAGGATGTCGTAGAATTCTCTCGCCGTCATGTTTCCGCTCTTTCCCCCATATCATTGACTGGCCATCGGCCGTAATCCTGTTTCAGGACAGTCTGCTAGATCCCCAGCCTTACGTTGGCCTCTTCCTCGGCTTCCGCCTTGAAATCCTCCACCTTCACAGGGTTCATGGCAGGAAGATCTTCAACCGAATCGGTCCCGAAGTGCCGCAGAAACTCTTCCGTCGTTCCGAACAGAATCGGCCTGCCGGGCGCATCCAGCCGTCCGACCTCCTGAATCAGATTATACTCGACGAGTTTGTTGATGGCATGGTCGCATTTGACGCCCCTGATCTTCTCAATCTCCGTTCTTGTCACCGGCTGCCTGTACGCAACGATGGACAGCGTCTCCATCAGGACATCGGTCAGCGTCGTCTTCTGAGGCTGCCGGACAACCTTGATCAGCGTCGGATACAACTCCTTCTTCGTGCTGAGCTGATAGCGGTCCTCGAGCCGGATGAGACGGATGCCCCTGTCAGCAGCCTCATAGCGCTGCTGCATATCTTTCAGAACCTTCTCCGCCGCCGGCCGGCTCAGCCCTACCGCATCCGCGATCACAGCGATGTCCACACTCTCTCCCAGAGAGAAGAGAATCGCCTCAATCTCCGCCCGAAGCATTTCTGCGGAGGACTCAGCCTTCCCGTTTTCCGGATCCGCACTTGTCGCCACCGCTTCATCCTTCCTGTCTTCCGGAGCTGTGCTGCCCTCATCGGGTCTGACCTCCCCGGCTTCCGACGGCATACTGATCTCCTCCGGTCCAGCCTTCTCCCCCTCCGGAGCTGCAGTCATGCTCCCCCTTGCCTGTGCATCGTCCACCTTGCCCGGTTTCTCAAGCTCCTTCATCTGCAGGTTTCTCCTCCATCCAGTCGTCGTCTTCCCCGTCAGCGTCCAGATCCGTCCACTGAGAACGGTCATTTGCCTCGATGTAAATCTCACCGAAATTCTCATCCTGCCGGACATAGATGTGCCCGCGCTTCATCAGCTCCAGGATCGTCAGAAAAGAGACAACCACATATGTCTTTCCGGGTCTGAGCATCAGGAGATTTCTGAACGTGCAGTGCCGGCGGTTTTCAATAAAATGCTCGACATACTGCATCGTCTCTTTTGTATTGAATTCCTCTTTTTCGATCCGTCCGAACCCTGCACGGATCGGATCGCGCAGGTCCTCGCGCCGCTTCATGACCTCCTGAAAGACCTTGTAGAGGGCCGGAAGCGTCACCTTCGCATCATCCAGAATCTTGTCCGCACTGACAGGCGGACGGTAAGCCGCGACTTCCCTCGGAATCTGCTTTTTCCGATAGTAAGTGCCCTCCGCTTCCTTCTCCCGCTCGCGCAGCTCCTGCGACATGTATTTGCAGGTCTTGTAGGCGATCAGCTGGCTGACCAGCTCGTCTCTCGGGTCGATCTCCTCACCTTCCTCATTCTTCTCCGCCGGCAGCAGCATCCGTGATTTGATGTCGAGAAGCTCCGCCGCCATCACGAGGAATTCGCTCATCCGGTCCAGTTCCGGCTCCAGCGCCTGCATCGTCGACAGGTATGCCATATACTGCTCCGTGATCAGCGCGATCGGGATGTCGTAGATATTGACTTTATTCTTATCAATCAGGTGGAGCAGAAGGTCCATCGGTCCCTCATACGCCTGAAGTTTGATCTCAATCGCCATTTCACGCTCCCACAAAGTCAAGGATCACCAGCTCCGCCGGGTTGTTGATCCTCAGGTCGATCGTGTGCGTGCCGAGGCCTGCACTGACGATCATCTTCCGGCCACCAATGGCAAACTCCCCGTGGTCATATTTCGGCAGCAGGCCGGGGTCCGGCCCGATCAGCCCGCCGATGCCCGGCAGCCGGATGATTCCGCCATGGTTATGCCCGGAGAGCGTCAGATCCGCGCCCCAGGCTGCATAAGTTGGAAAATATCTCGGAAAATGCGCGAGCAGAATGTGATACTCCCCTGCCTGCGGCTTTCCGACCAGCTTTTCCATATCCTGCACCGTCAGGAAATGCTTCCGCGCAGGTTTTCTTCCCTTCGAAGGCTGCTCCTGCTCCCCCTCCCGGAGGTTCCTGCGGTAATAGCCGTTGTCAATCTCCAGTCCGTAAAGTCCGATCCGGCTGTCTTCTATCCGTAGGGGAACGCGGAGGTTGTCGACCATCGTGACGCCGAGCGCCCGGACCCTGCGGTCATATTCCAGAAACTGCTCCCGGAACTGCGGCATGTTCCGCATCCGGACCTCATGATTGCCATTAACCGCATATACCGGATACAGCTCCGTCAGCCGGCCAAGCGCGTCAAGAGCGACATCACAGGCGCACCGCTCCCCCTTCGCGACAAGCAGATCGCCGACCGAGAAGACGGCTGAAACCCGCTCATTTCTGATCGTCTCCACCAGTTGCGTGACGCCGGAGCGATAGACCTCGTTGTGCATATCCGACAGAACAGCCACCGAGAATGGCTTTTTCGGGGCGTTCTCTGGATCGTTGATCCGCACCTTGTAGTGTGTTACCAGAATCTTTCCCATATTCCATCACCCCGTCTTATCTGTATCCTGCCGAGTCTTGCCGCCTGCAAAGCCCCGGCTGCATTCCGTCTCCAGGCTTACAACAGCGGCGCCAGCGGCTTGATGACCGCCGCCATCATCCTCACAAGGATATTCTGATGCTTCAGCCAGTCATCGGTGATCTTCCGGCACTTGCTGAAGGTCTCCTCGCAGTCCTTCTTGATCTGCATGACAGCTGACGTCCCGTACATCCAGACACCGCACTCAAAGTGCAGATACAGCGACCTGTAGTCGAAGTTGACGCTGCCGACCGTCGCGATCTTGTCATCCGATATGACGGTCTTGGCATGGATAAAGCCCGGTGTATATTCGTAAATCCGGACTCCGGACTCAATCAGCTGCTTGTAGCAGGAACGCGTCAGGAGATAGGCAATCCGCTTGTCCGGAATCCCGGGCGTCACGATCCGCACATCGACACCCGACTTCGCCGCAAGCGTCAGCGCCGTCATCATTTCATTGTCAATAATCAGATACGGCGTGTAGATCCAGACATAGTCGTGTGCCTGCGAGACAATGTTCAGGTAAACATTCTCACCGACCGTCTCATTGTCCAGCGGCGTATCACAGTACGGCTGCACGTAGCCATCATCCTCAAACTGCTCCTTGTGGTACAGCCTGGAGCTGAACGGCGCCCGCCTCTCCATCAGACTGTCCCGGCCGCCGGCAAACCGTGCCAGATCCTTCAGCTCCCGGTCTGACTTTGTGATGACACTCCACATCTGAAGGAACATCACGGTGAATGAAAATGCTCCTTCGCCGTGCAGCATGATGCCGTTGTCTTTCCAGTACCCGAACCGGACAATCCGGTTGATATACTCGTCCGCAAAATTGATTCCGCCCGTGAAGGCCGTATGCCCGTCGATCACAAGAATCTTCCGGTGGTCGCGGTTATTCAGGAAGATTGACGCCGCCGGCACAAACCGGTTAAACACAACACACTTGATTCCAAGGGCGCGCATTTTTTTGAAGTAGCCCATCGGGAGGGTGCCGATCGAACCGATGTCATCGTAAATCAGGCGGACATCCACGCCCTCCTGTACCTTCTTCCTCAGAATCTCCAGAATGCCGTCCCACATCTCGCCTTCTGCGATGATGAAGTACTCGATGAAAATAAAGTGCTTTGCCTTCTGCAGCTCCTCCTTCATCCGCGCGTACATCTCCTCGCCCGTCGGGAAGAAGACCGTCTCCGTGTTATGGTAAGCCGGAAAACCGCTGTCTCCGCTGAGATAGCTGCTCTGCCGGTACGCGTCTTCATCCGCCTGCCTGAGACTCAGCGACACCGCTTCCTTCTGCTGCATCAGCGGCCTGCAGAGCATGGCCGCGCTTTCATAACGCTTTCGGACCTGCCTGGTCACACGGGACTGTCCCATGATGTAGTACAGAACCACGCCGAACACTGGCATGGCAAGGATCAGGATGGACCACAGAAGTTTGTAGGAAGGGTTCATCCAGTTGTTCAGGATCCAGAAAACGAAAATCACAGCCAGCAGCTTGATTCCCAGATCGACATATTTGTATTCGACGCCGAGCTGGAAGACAATGTAGACGAACAGCCAGATTTGAAGGACAATCGCTGCCAATACAACCGTCAGCCTGCCAAAGATCGTTTTCAGAAGCCTTTTCACCGTCGTATCCCCCTTCTGTCCTCAGGCACCTGCAAGAATGCCTTTAGTATAGGGCAGAAACCCGGAACAGGCAACTTCATACCCCCGCGCGGCCCTTCCGCGCTGCGCGGATACGACAAAACCCCCGGCTGCATAAGCCGGGGGCCTGACTGTTTACCGAATTAGTTGTACTTGCGCTTGCGTGCTGCCTCAGACTTCTTCTTGCGTCTGACGGACGGCTTCTCATAATGCTCTCTCTTGCGAATCTCCTGCTGAATACCCGCCTTTGCACAGCTTCTCTTGAAACGGCGAAGCGCGCTGTCCAGAGACTCATTCTCGCGAACGATTATGTTAGACATTCCTCAACCCTACCTCCCTCCAGTTGTAAATTGTGCATTCCAACTGTAGGTGAAATTCTGCACTTCATGCATTATAACACCCCAGTTTCGAAGACGTCAATCCCTTTTTCGCGGCGCCTGACTTGCCTGGCGCCTGGCTGGGACACCTGGCTGAGATCGTCAGCCGCCGCACGCCGGAGCGGACTTCTCTGGCTTCAGGCCGGCGGCACGTCCCGCTGTTCCCCGGTGTCCCTGGCCGCTCGCCCAAAGCGGACTTTTCAGGCTCCAAGCTGGCCCTTCAGGGTCTCCGCTGCCAGCTTCAGTGCCTCGTCCACGCCGGCCGGATTCTTGCCGCCGGCCATGGCCATGGACGGTCTTCCGCCACCGCCGCCTCCGACCGTCTTCGCGATCGCGCGGATCAGGTTCCCCGCATGGGCGCCCTTCTTCACCGCTCCGTCGGTCGCGGTCGCCATCAGCTGCACCTTGCCGTCCGTCACAGAAGCCAGGACAACGACGCCCTCGCCGATCTTTGCCTTCAGCGAATCGCCCAGCTCTCTCAGGCCGTCCGCATCCACATTCTCAACGCGGGTCGCGACAAACTTCACGCCGCTGATCTCCTGCACCTGGTCGGACACATCGCCCAGCGCGTTCTTTGCCGCCTCGCTCTTCAGCGATTCGATCTCGGAATGTGCTTCCTTCAGCTCCTTCTGGAGCGCTGCAATCTTGTCCAGAACATCCGCCGGGGTTGTCTTCAGAAGCTCCGCCGCCTCAGCGACCTCCCCCTCTTTCTCTCTGTAATAGGAGATGACGTTATCACCGGTCAGCGCCTCGATTCTGCGGACGCCGGCCGCAACGCCGGACTCCGAAAGGATCTTGAACAGCCGGATGTCCGCTGTGTTCTTCACATGCGTACCGCCGCACAGCTCCTTCGAGAAGTCGCCCATCGAGACGACGCGGACCTTCTCTCCGTACTTTTCACCGAACAGCGCCATCGCGCCGGTCTTCTTGGCTTCGCTCAGGGACATGACATCCGTGCGGACCGGGAGGGCCGCCTCAATCTCCTGATTGACGAGATCCTCAACCCGCTGCAGCTGTTCCTTCGTCATCGGCTGGAAATGAGAGAAGTCAAATCTCAGCCTGTGCGGATCGACATACGATCCCTTCTGCTCAATGTGCGCGCCAAGCTCCAGCTTCAGCGCCTTCTGGAGCAGATGCGTCGCCGAATGGCTCCGCGCCGTCGCCTTTCTGGCCGCCTCATCCACCTTCAGCGTGACCTCGTCTCCGGTTTTCAGCATGCCGCGCGTCACATGGCCGACATGGCCGATCCTGCCGCCGCGCAGGTGAATGGTATCTTCAACCTTGAATTCGCCGTCCGGTCCCGTGATTGTTCCGACATCGCCGCACTGGCCGCCCATCGTCCCGTAGAACGGCGTCCGGTCGACAACGATCGTCCCCTTGTCGCCGTCTGTCAGCGCCTCCGTCAGCTCGCTCTCGCCCGCAATGACAGAGATCTTCGAAGTATCCTCCAGATGGTCATAGCCGTCAAAGACAGACGTGATCTCGACCGGAATCTGGTCATAGACGGTTGCATCCTCGCCCATGTAGTTCGTCTTGGCACGTGCATTTCTCGCACGCTCCCTCTGCTCCTGCATGCAGGCATCGAACGCCTTCTGGTCAACGGTGCAGCCCTTCTCCTCCAGGATCTCCTTCGTCAGGTCAAGCGGGAAGCCGTAGGTGTCGTACAGCGTGAACGCTTCCTTGCCGTCCAGCTCCTTCTTTCCTTCCTTCTGGAGATCCTCCTGCAGGCCGTTCAGAATGGACAGTCCCTGATCGATGGTACGGTCAAAGTTATCCTCCTCCTGCTGCAGCACGTTGAAGATGAATTCCTTCTTCTCCTCCAGCTCCGGATAGCCGCTCTTCGACGTCTCGATGACGGTACCGGACAGGTCTGCAAGAAATGCATGATCGATGCCGAGCAGTCTGCCGTGGCGCGCTGCCCCTCTCGTCAGTCTGCGCAGCACATAGCCGCGTCCCTCATTGGACGGCATGATCCCATCCGAAATCATGAACGTCGCCGAGCGGATGTGGTCGACAATACGGCGGATGGAGACATCCTGCTTCTCCACCTCGTGGTACTTCACGCCTGCCATCGAGCAGACATGATCGCGCAGCGCGACAAGCGTATCGACATCAAACATCGAATCCACTTCCTGGCAGACAACCGCCAGACGCTCCAGCCCCATGCCGGTATCGATGTTCTTCTGCTTCAGCGTCGTGTAATGCCCCTCACCGTCATTCTCGAACTGGGTGAAGACATCGTTCCAGATCTCCATGAAGCGGTCGCAGTCGCAGCCCGGCTTGCAGGTGTCCTTCGTCCCGCAGCCCTCGAAGCCGTACTTCGGCCCGCGGTCATAGTAGATCTCAGAGCACGGACCGCACGGTCCTGCTCCATGCTCCCAGAAGTTATCCTCCTTGCCGAACTTGGAGATGCGGCTCTCCGGGATTCCGATCTCGTCATGCCAGATCTGGAAGGCCTCGTCATCATCGAGGTAGACAGACGGATAAAGCCTGTCCGGATCGAGGCCGACCACCTCTGTCAGGAACTCCCATGACCAGTGGAGCGCCTCCCGCTTGAAGTAGTCGCCAAATGAGAAGTTCCCGAGCATCTCAAAGAAGGTGCCGTGTCTGGCCGTCTTGCCGACGTTCTCGATATCACCGGTCCGAATGCACTTCTGGCAGGTTGTCACCCTGCGTCTTGGCGGAATCTCCGCGCCGGTGAAATACGGCTTCAGCGGCGCCATCCCTGCATTGATCAGCAGAAGGCTGTTGTCATTGTGCGGCACAAGCGAAAAACTCGGCAGGATCAGGTGTCCCTTGCTTTCAAAGAACTTCAGGTACATCCTGCGCAAATCATTCACGCCATACTTTTCCATAATCTGTTACGACCTTTCCATATCTGTCATCTCTCATGCAGCCTGCTCAAAGGCCCCTGCCCTGTCAGGCTGCCGGCAGGGGCGCCTGCTTCAAAGCCCCGCCCGTCATGCCGGCCCGTTCAACAGCCACGCCTGTCAGGCGCCTGTCCTCTCCTTACAGGGCGACCTTCGCGAACTTCTTCTTGCCGCGCCTGAGCACAATGCCGTCCTTCTTCAGCTTCTCGTCATCCAGCACGGCATGGACATCGGTGATCTTCTCCTCATCCACCGTCACGCCGCCCTGCTCGATGGCTCTTCTGCCCTCCGAGCGGTTCGTGACAAGCTTCGCCGCCACCAGCGCGCCGATCAGGTCAATCTTCCCGTCCCGGAAAGAGGACGCATCCAGCTTCACAGCCTCCAGATGCTCTGTGTCTGCGCCGCCTGCGGCGAACAGCTTCCGCGCGCCCTCCTGGGCGTGCTTTGCCTCCTCCTCGCCGTGAACCATCTTCGTCAGCTCATACGCAAGGACTTCCTTGACCGCGTTCAGCTCCTGTCCTTCCTTCTTCGCATACTCATCGATCTGCTCAAGCGGAATGAACGTCAGGAGCTTCATGCACTTGATGACATCAGCGTCCCCGACATTCCTCCAGTACTGATAGAAGTCGTACGGGGAAGTCTTGTCCGGATCGAGCCAGACAGCACCCTTCGCCGTCTTGCCCATCTTCTTGCCTTCCGAGTTCGTCAGAAGCGTGATGGTCATCGCCTCAGAGTCATCCCTTCCCAGCTTGCGGCGGATCAGCTCGCGGCCGGCCAGCATGTTCGACCACTGGTCATCGCCGCCGAATTCCATCTGGCAGCCGAACCGCTGGTACAGCTGGTAGAAGTCATATGCCTGCATGATCATGTAGTTGAACTCAAAGAAGGTCAGCCCCTTCTCCCATCTCTGCTTGTAGCACTCCGCACGCAGCATCTCGTTGACCGAGAAGCAGGTTCCGACCTCCCGCAGCAGGTTCACATAGTTCAGATCCAGCAGCCAGTCGGCGTTGTTGACAATCCTGGCCTTTCCTTCTCCGAACTCGATGAACCGCGACATCTGCTTCTGGAAGCAGTCGCAGTTGTGCTGGATGACCTCCGGCGTCATCATCGGCCTGGAATCGGTCCTTCCGGACGGATCGCCGACCATGCCGGTTCCGCCTCCGAGCAGGGCGATCGGTTTGTTCCCCGCCATCTGCAGTCTCTTCATCAGGCACAGCGCCATAAAATGCCCGACATGCAGGCTGTCCGCGGTCGGGTCGAACCCGATGTAGAACGTCGCCTTGCCGGCATTGATCATGTCTCTGATCCGGTCCGCATCCGTGAGCTGCGCGAGCAGTCCGCGGGCCTGAAGTTCCTCATATACACCCATCAGAATATCCTTTCCCGCCCGTCCCCCTGAAAAGCCGCCCGGGACAGGCCATCTACTGGCTCATTCTCCTCAGGAATCCGCCAGAATTCCCGGGAATTGCATAAGTTTTAGTATACAAATGAACACCTTAAAAATCAAGCCGCAGAAAGGTCTCGCTTTTTTCCCGCTTCCTATGTACAATAGGGGCTAATCGGCTGCTCTGCGGCCGGGCGTGCCCCGGCCGCAGCTTCAGAACGATCTGATAAGGACATTTCTGCAGTGTTTTACAAGACGAAGGGGATAGATCGCCGTATGGATAGGGATAAGAAAAGCGAATCGAAGACTCCCTGGCGCCTGCTTCCGGTTCTGATCAACCTGAGCGAAAAACATGTCTGCGTCATCGGAGACGCACCGGAGTCTGAGCGGTACGCGAGGTTTCTGGCAGGCTGTACGAGCCATCTAAGCGTGCTGTGCGAGGAAGGCTCCGATGAGCTGCAGGCGATGGCGGATGAGGGACGCCTCATTTTACTGATCCAGTCCTACAGCCGCGAAGCGCTCTACGGGATGGATGTCGTCTTCTGCGTATCCGGCTCAGAGCCGCTCATTCGCGACGTCTCCGCCATCTGCCGGACAATGGGGATCATCCTGTATACGGCCGGCAGACCGGACAAATCCGATTTCATGCTGGATGCAGATCATTTCACAGACTGATCGGTCCGGCGGGCGCCAGGCTGGCTGATCATCATCAGGCAGGCCATCGGTCCGCTGGCATCGGTCCGGCGGGCGGCGGGCGCCAGGCTGGCAGAAAGGATACATATGACACATGTAACAATCTACACGGACGGCTCCGCCCGCAAGAACCCGGCCGGACCGGGCGGCTACGGCGCCATCCTGGAGGTAATCGATGCAGCCGGCACGCTCCACACGCGGGAACTGAGCCAGGGCTACGTCAAAACCACCAACAACCGGATGGAGCTGATGGGTGCGATCGCTGCCCTCGAGGCGCTGAAGACGCCCTGTGAGGTGGAGCTCTGGTCCGACTCGCAGTATCTGATCAACGCCTTCACCCAGCACTGGATCGAGGGCTGGATCAAAAAGAACTGGATGCGCACCAAAACAGAGCCCGTCAAGAATGTCGATCTGTGGAAACGGCTTCTTCAGGCTGCCGCCCCTCACCAGATTACCTGGAACTGGGTCCGCGGCCACAACGGCCATCCGCAGAATGAGCGCTGCGACCAGCTCGCGACCAGCGCCGCCGACTCCGGTCACCTGATCGAAGACCCCGGTGTCTGAATCATCCGCCGGCTCTTCATGCTGTACCGCTCCCGGGACAATGCCGGCAGCCACAGCACCTTCCGAGCAGGCATATCCATATTACTGAATGGTCTGTCAAACAGGAACCCGTGTTCCGCCCGGGTTTCCAAGCCAAGTAGGAGGAACCATCATCATGTCCATGCATTTTGAAAAGAAGCTTCCGATCCCATCAGAGATCAAACAGCGCTACCCGCTCTCGGGCAAGGTCCGCGCCGCAAAGGAGCAGCGCGACAAGGAGATCCACGACATCTTCACCGGGAAGGACGACCGTTTCATCCTGATTATCGGCCCCTGCAGCGCAGACAACGAGGACGCCGTCATGGACTATATCCGCCGCCTGAAGAAGGTGCAGGAGCAGGTTTCCGACCGCATCCTGATCATTCCGCGCATCTACACCAACAAGCCGCGCACGACCGGAAAGGGCTACAAGGGACTGCTCCACCAGCCGGATCCGACCAAGAAGCCCGACCTCCTCGCAGGCATCATCGCCATCCGCGAGCTTCACATGCGCTCCATCGAGGAGACCGGCTTCACGGCTGCAGATGAGATGCTCTACCCCGAGAACTTCCGCTACCTCGACGACCTGCTCGGCTATGTCGCGGTCGGGGCGCGATCCGTTGAGGACCAGCAGCACCGGATGACCGTCTCCGGCATGGATGTCCCGGCCGGCATGAAGAACCCGACCTCCGGCGACCTGTCCGTCATGTTCAATTCCATCGTTGCCGCGCAGAGCGGCCACAACTTCATATATAGAGGATGGGATGTCACGACCGACGGCAATGACCTTGCCCATGTGGTTCTCCGCGGTGCCGTGAACCACAACGGTGTCTGCGTTCCGAACTACCACTATGAGGACCTGGTCCGGATCAACGAGCTGTACGGCAAGAAGGATCTGAAGAACCCCGCGGTCATCGTTGACTGCAACCACTCCAACTCGAACAAGCAGTGCTTCGAGCAGATCCGCATCGCGTCCGAAATCATGCACAGCCGTTCCTACAATCCGGAACTGAAGAAGCTGGTGAAGGGACTGATGATCGAGAGCTACCTTGTCTCAGGAAGACAGGACAACCTCGGCGGTCCCGGCCACGTGTACGGCCAGTCCATCACAGACGCCTGCCTGGGGTGGGAAGAATCCGAGAAGCTCATCTATGATATCTACAAAAAACTCGGCTGATGAACCTGTTTCTGATAATCTGACAGACGCCGCGTTTTACCCGTTTATCAAAAGAAGGCTGCAGTCTTTACCGGCTGCAGCCTTCTTTTGTTTGTTCTGTTTGAGTATCTCATCCAAAATACAGAACCGCATCAACAAGCCTGCATCAGGCTTTCTGTCCATAGCTGGTCCGGAAGGATTCGAAGGTTTCCTCCACTTCCGCCTCTGTCAGGACTCTCATCTTCCCGATGCATTCTGCTCTCCACTGCATCTCGGCGGTTGTCTCGACTGCGGATGCCCTGGCATACGCATCCGCAAGCGACGTTCCCGACGCTACCATCCCGTGGTTCTGGAGCAGGCATGCAGGAGAATCCTTCATTGCCTCTCTCACTCGCTCCGCAAGGGCCTGCGTTCCGTAGGTTACATAAGGAACGAGCGGCACAGTGCCCCGCCCCATCAGATCCGGCAGAAGGAAATGAACGGCTTTCACTTCTTCTCCGGCTATGCCGAGCGTTGTCGCAAACATGGAGTGCGTATGGACTACCGCGCGGGCGTGTGGTCTTGCCTTGTACACGGCAGCGTGCAGCCGGTTCTCGCTCGAAGGCTTTCGGCTGCCATCAACAACCTTCCCATCCAGCGTCATGACCACGATGTCCTGCGGGGTTGTCTCATCATACGGAATCCCTGACGGCGTGACCGCCATATATCCGGTCTCCGGGTCATAGATGCTGATGTTTCCACTCGTCAGCGTCACCAGCCTGTCCGCCAGCATTCTCTTTCCATAGACTACTAGTTCTCTGCGCTCTTCTTCCAGAAGCATACCCGATCTCCTCTCCGTAATGAACAAATATTCCTCATGTCTCCGGCAAACAATCCTTCCGCCGTCAGGCCTTCCTTTGTCCTGTCCATGATACCACACCTGCAAAAAAGAAGACCGCCCCTTTTCAGGAGCGGCCTTCTTCGAATACCACTTTGCGGTTTTCAGGAACCTTCTCTTCACGATTGGAAGGAAAGGTTTTTGATCATTATCTTCCGAAGTTCTGAACTGCGAAATAGCTATAACCGTACGCCGTCTTGACTGCGAATACGCTGATGCCGACTGCCTTGAAGGAACCATTCAGCATGTTTGCGTTGTGGCTCGGGCTGTTCATCCATCCATTCATGAAACTCTGTGCATTCGCATATCCGCCCGCGATGTTCTCGCCGGAGACTGCGGAGCTGACGGTGAAGCAGCTGGTCCCGTTCGGTCTTACGTGGTCGAATACAACTGTGATCTCCTTGCTTCTGGTCATCGCTGCCTGTGTCAGTGCAGTGGTTGTTGCCAGGGTTGCAAGCCCGTGGCTTGCGCGATAGCTGTTAAGCATCTGGACGAGCTGCATGCTCATCTGTGCATCATAGTGGCCGGTTACCTGCTGGCCGTTGATGCTGAATGTGATATCCTGCCCGTTTCCATACAGGCCGGCAACATTCTCATTCGCATAGGAGCTTGCCTGTGCAGCCGGGTTCTCCGCGCTCAAGACCTTGACAGTCTGCTTCTTAGCAGAAGTTTTCTTGCTGCCCTTCTTTTTGGACTTTTTGGTTGTCTTTGCCTTTTTCGACTTCTTTGTTTTCTTCGACTTCTTTGTTTTCTTCGTTTTCTTGGTTTTCTTTGCTTTCTTGCCCTTCCTTGCCTTCTTTTTTGACTTCTGAACGGAAGTCACTTTCTTGCTGGCTGCAAGAACCGGTTCACTCATGTTGCTTACTGCAAGAAGTGTTGCAAGTGCAAGAACCATTGCCATCAGGACTCTACGAAATGTGCTCGTCTTCATGATCAATCCCTCCAATCCCTAAGACGAAAACCTCACTTCGTATGGGCTTTTGCTCCCTCAGGAGCAAGAAAAAAAGCGCTGCATCAAAACTGGGCAACGCTTTCCAATTTTCATTCCTGGCTTCCTTCCGCCTTCGTGAATAAAAAAAAGCGCCTCAGAACAAAGTCTGGGCGCACCTTTTCATTCCCTAACGTCTCCGCCTGGAAGAAAAGAACATCGAACCGTCTAAGCCGATATCCAAAAGATCGCAACTGGCTACCACTCTTAAGTAAGACTCTTAAGAAAGGCCCTATAGCTTTGCGTCGCAAGCTTTCACTTGCTTTGCCCATAGTATGAAGTTGTATGAGTTACATCTCTGTAACTCCTCTTTTCTACGTCCCTACTCTAACACCATATCAAGAGAAATGCAATCGTATATACTATACAAAATATACTCTTTGTATTTATGGAATATTATGCACTCTTCGCTCAACAGCTCCAAGCAGGTTCATCTGTTTAGCGCACACGGAGAAACGGCGGGATCGCACGTTTCCATGCCTCCCGCCGCTTCTTTCGCCCGGCTGCCTGAATTACTGTTTTTCTTTCTTCCTCTTGTTGCTCAGGATCAGAAGCACTGCCAGTGCCGAGACAGCCAGCGCCATCGTCATCGGCAGAATTGGTGTATCATCTCCTGTCTTGACGCCCTTTGCCTCCTGCTTCTTCACCTTCTCCGTCTCTGTCTCCGCCGCGATCTTTTTGTCTGTCATCGTGACGACAGCATCGGTCGAGCCGCTGACGCTCTTTCCGTCGATGGAGGTGATGAAGCCCTTCTCATTCACCGTGAAGCGGATCGGATCCGCCACCTGGTACCCTGCAGGTGCCTTCGTCTCGGCCAGGATATAATTTCCACCGATCAGGCGTTCTGTATGCTCCGCTCCGTCCGTCGTCCATACGGCGATGACGTTGCCTTCCTCTGTTGTGATCTGAAGCTCCGCCCCCGGCATGAACCTGCCCTGCTCGTCGACCTTCGCGAATCTCTGGTCGCGGACACCGAGCTGTGTGGCATCGGTCATCACAACAACCTGAACCGCTCCAGCTGTCGACAGACGTCCATTTCCTGCCTGCTTCAGTGCAGCCTTACCATCCCTGACGGTAAATGCCACATCCGGCGCAAGCGTGAATCCATAAGGCGCCGCCAGCTCTCTGAGTACGTAAGAGCCATCACTGATTCCCTCGACCTGGTGCGCTTTTCCATTCGTCGTCCAGGTGTCTTTTACGGTTTCTCCGCCGGCGTCAAGCCTGATCACTGCCATCTTCGCGCCAACCATGCTCATACCGAACATGCTGACCTTGTCAAATGCAAGCACGTTCTTCTTCGCCTGATCCTCGACGAGCAGCACGCCGTTTACACTCTTTGTGGTTCCGGCATTCACCGTACCGTCTTTATTGATGCTGAACGTCGTATCCTGCTCCGCAAGATCATAACCGTCCGGTGCAACCGTCTCATGCAGCGTATACGTCTTCCCAGTCTCAAGACCGACAACCTCATGCGCCTGCGTTGTGGAAACCCACTCTGCAACGACCTTGCCACTCTCATCGAGAATCTGGATCGTCGCACCCGCAAGCTCCTTAGAATTTGTTGCATCTACCTTGGAGACTTTGACAAGGGTTGCGGTGTTGGTGAAGGTCACTCCATCTGGTGCCTTATCACATGTGACTTCGATATTACCTTTTCCGTCATCATGAAGAGTCACTGTTACTTCATACTCACTACTGTCGTAAACGACGGTATTATCAGCTCCTGCCAACTCAGTGATCTTGTACGTCTTTTTCGTGTCTACATACTTGTCATCCTTCTTGTCAAGGTCGGCCAGCGTGTAGTCGATCGTCGGGAACTTGAAGCTTCCGTCTGATTTGTTCGTTACCGTTTCCGTCGTTCCATCCGGCTTCGTCAGCACAAACGTGAACTCGCCTTCCTTCAGTTCCCTGTTCTCCAGCGTCTTCATTCCGCCGAATGTAATCGTGCCCTTCGCCCCGTATGTGTTTGTAAAGCTTGCCCCATCCGGTGCTTTGTCATATTTGACTTCGATGTTACCATTTCCGTCATCATGAAGAGTCACTGTTACATCATACTCATCCTTGTCGTAAGCAACAGTTTTATCATCTCCTGCCTTCTCAGTGATCTTGTATGTCTTTTTCGTGTCTACATACTTGTCATCCTTCTTGTCAAGGTCGGCCAGCGTGTAGTTAATCGTCGGGAACTTGAAGCTTCCGTCTGATTTGTTCGTTACCGTTTCCGTCGTTCCATCCGGCTTCGTCAGCACAAACGTGAACTCGCCTTCCTTCAGTTCCCTGTTCTCCAGCGTCTTCATTCCGCCGAATGTAATCGTGCCCTTCGCCCCGTATGTGTTTGTAAAGCTTGCCCCATCCGGTGCTTTGTCATATTTGACTTCGATGTTACCATTTCCGTCATCATGAAGAGTCACTGTTACATCATACTCATCCTTGTCGTAAGCAACAGTTTTATCATCTCCTGCCTTCTCAGTGATCTTGTATGTCTTTTTCGTGTCTACATACTTG